>JBMOIF010000025.1:0-30142 GCA_049317465.1 Prochlorococcaceae cyanobacterium
GGTGCGGCGCTTACTCATTGGTGGGAGCCCCGATCAGGGGCGGTGCCCCGCCTCAAAGGTTAACGATGGGGGCTGTCCAGGAAAACCAGACCACCTCAGGCCCTCCTCCCGCCGCAGCAGGCGGTAGGCCATCCGCCGGCCCCAGCGGATGTGCTCAGCGGCGATCTCGCGGAGACGATGCCTGAGCTTGGCCTCCTCAAGGTCGACGACGTTGACGCTGCGGCGCTGGGTACTGCGGTGTTGACCCACCACCCGGCAGGCCAGGCGCTCGGATGCCCGGTAACGCTCCTGCAGGACCACAACAGCTCTGCGGCGACGTTCCGGGCTCAGAAGTTTCCCTCGGCGAGATCCTTGAGCATGGCTTTCTCCAGTTCCGCTTCTGCCTGAAGCCGTTTGAGGCGGGCGTTCTCTTTCTCCAGCTGGGTCAGTCGCCGGGCCTGCTCGGCCTGCATCCCCCCGTACTGCTGCCGCCAGCGGTGGTAGGTGGGCTGCGTCACCTCGATGACGCGACAGACGTCGGCGACGGTCTTGCCCTGGGCGATCAGCTGCTCGGCGGTCTTGAGCTTGCGGATGATCTGCGCCCGGGTGGTTCACTGATCACTCATCTTGAGGCCCTGGCGGCGGAGCCCGATCCCCTTGAGTGGCTTCTGGATCTGTCGGATTGGTCTCCGAGCCATCTGGAGTCCCTGATCTGAACGGTCAACGGCTGCTGCCCGATGGTGAGGCTCGGTGCCTGTCCTTGGATACGCTGACAAGGCAGTTGCTGCCGAACGCGCGACCGTGGTGAGCACCCCAGAGGCCGAGATCGCCAGCCTTGAGGCCGAATTGAGCGATGCCCGTGACGAGGCCGAACTGCACCTGCTTCTTCTGCAGCAGGTGCAGGAAGAACTGGAGCACTACGTTCAGAAGTGTCAACAGCTGCAGCAGAACCCTCAGACAGCAGACCAGGCCATTGCTCTGCCCCTCATCGACAGCCTGGTGCTGCTCGACGCCAGCGGGCCCGCCGAACATCTGCAGGCCATTCGCCTGCGCCTGCGCCTCGGCCAGCAGCAGGCTGCCATCGCCGCCCTCGAGGCCCTCATCACCTCTGTCGACGACACCGCCTGGCAGCACGAGGCCCGCCTGCTGCTCAGTGCCGTGCGCCTGCGCCAGGGTGACCTCGGCGCCGCCGAAGGCCAGCTTGCCCTCGTTCGCGACCAGGCGCCCGACAACGCCGAACTGCAACGCCAGTTGCGCATTGCCGCCACCCTGCGCCAGCTGGCTGCCAAAGGTCGTGATGACCTACGTCCCGGTCATGTGGGACCTGGCGGTGTGGCAGCTGCCCTCGATGGCGTCATCGCCAGCCCCTGCGGCACCAGCCTGCACCTTGACGGCTGGTTCATCGATCCCGCCGCCGCCGTGCAGCAGCTGGTGGTGCTCCACGGTGACCAGGCCTGGCCCATCGACCTCGCCCATGCCGTGCGGCGCCCACGGCCCGATCTGGGTGATCTGCTCACCAATGCCCAGCTCACACCCGAAGCACCCATCGGCTTTCGCCTCACCCTGCTGCGCAGCCCCGAAGATCGGCGTCCCCTGCCCGAACCGCCACCGCTGGTGCTGCTGGTGCTGCTGCACAACGGTGACCAGTTCTGCATCGCCTGCCCCGTGCAGCTCGCGCCCTTCGACAGCGAACAGGCCCGCCGTCGCCTCCATGCAGACCTGCAGGCCAACGACCAGCACCACTGGTCGCTGGCCCCCTGGACCTGAACGCCGTCCCTCAGAGCCGCGTCGACGGATTCGACAGGAAGTCCTGATACGCCATCGCGATGCCCTCGGCCAGCGGGATCGAGGCCGTCCAGCCCAGCTGCTGCAGTCGGCTCACATCAAGCTGTTTTTTGGGGGTGCCGTCGGGTTTGCTGGTGTCCCACGTGATCTCGCCGTCATAGCCCACCGTGCGGGCCACCAGCTCGGCCAGCTCCTTGATCGACAGGTCGATCCCCGTGCCCAGGTTCAGGTGCTGCACCGGCTCCTGCGGATCGGGGTTGTAGTGCTCCAGGGCAAACACACACGCATCGCCCAGGTCATCGGCATGCAGAAACTCACGCAATGGGCTGCCGCTGCCCCAGCACACCACCGCTGGCGCCCCCGCCTGCTTCGCCTCGTGGAACCGGCGGATCAAGGCCGGCAGCACATGGCTGTTGGTGGGGTGGTAATTGTCGCCGGTGCCATAGAGGTTCGTCGGCATCAGGCTGATGGCATCAAACCCGTGCTGGCGTCGTAACGCCTGGCACAACTTGATGCCCGTGATCTTGGCGATGGCATACCACTCATTGGTGGGTTCCAGCGACCCCGTGAGCAGTGCGTCTTCACGGATCGGCTGCTCGGCGAACTTGGGATAGATGCAGCTGCTGCCCAGAAACAGCAGCCGTCGCACACCACTGCGCCAGGCGGTTTCGATCACATGCTGCTGAATCTTGAGGTTGTCGAGCAGAAAATCGGCCGGGTAGGTGTCGTTCGCCAGAATCCCCCCCACCTTCGCCGCCGCCAGCACCACCACCGTCGGTCGCTCGGCCGCAAACCACTCCTGCACCGCCTGCCCATCAAGCAGATCGAGCACATCACGACCGGCTGTGAGCAGCGGGCCATAGCCCCGTCGCGTCAGCGCCCGCACGATCGCTCCGCCGGCCATGCCGCGGTGGCCCGCCACAAAGATGCGATCAGCGGTGGAAATCAATGGCATGGCAGAGCGATTCAGGGGTTCCTTGACGCAGAGCCAGGCCCGGCGGCCCGTCTCCACACACATCGTCCCACCCGTTGCACATGGCCACGCAGATCATCGGGCAGTTCGTGCTGCAGCACCAGGTCCACCTGCCAGGGCAGCAGCAGATCATCCACCGCCGCCATCAGCCGCAGGCGGTCGTCATGGCTCAGATCCATGCCTTCGAGGCAGAGGTCAATGTCGGACCCCGAACGCTGGCGCCCCATCGCCCGCGAACCGAACAGCCACACGGCCTCCAGCCGCGGCTGTTGCGTCAGCAGATTCAGCAGCTTCTGCTGGCTGGCCTCGGGGATGCCTGTGATGGTCATGCTTCCAGACGCTGGCGCTGCTCGAGCGTTTCGGCGGTCGCACGGTTGTAGGTATGGCTGGTGAGGTTACGGTCCTGAATCATCAACAACCAGGCTTCGCCGTCATCCAGCAGCCCCAGCCGGAAGGCTTCCCGCAGGGTGTTCTTGGCCAGTTCAAACGTGGTTTCAAAGGCCTTGATCAATCCCTGCTGCTCCCGCTCATTCAGTGTTGGCGGTTCAAAGAAGGTTTCGAGCTGCTCAAGGGCCCGGCAGTAGTTCGCAAAGCGCTGCTGCCAGCGCACATCGGTCTCAGCCACGACCCGCCAGGCTGGTGGGTGGGTTCTCCATCGACCCCACCACCGGGAAGCCCTTGAGCCGCAGGTACGCCTCCTTCTTCGCCTCTTCACGGTCGGCCGCCACCATCTCGTTCACCAGTTCCTCGAGGGTGGTGGTGGGCGTCCAGCCCAGCTTCTCGCGGGCCTTGGTCGGATCCCCCAGCAGCGTTTCCACTTCCGCCGGCCTGAAATACCGCGGATCGATGCGCACCACCACCTCGCTGGTGCCCCGCCGCTGGCCGTATTCCTCCACGCCATTGCCGTGCCAGTCGATGCCACCCCAGCCCAGGGCTTCGGCCGTGAGTTCGATGAACCGGCGCACACTCTCCTGGCGGCCCGTGGCGATCACGAAATCTTCGGGTTGCTCCTGCTGCAGCATCCGCCATTGCATTTCGACGTAATCGCGCGCATGGCCCCAGTCGCGCAGCGAATCGAGGTTGCCCATGTACAGGCAATCATCGAGCCCGGCATCAATCCGCGCCAGGCCGCGGGTGATCTTGCGCGTCACGAACGTTTCACCACGCCGGGGGCTTTCGTGGTTGAACAGGATGCCGTTGCAGCAATACATCCCATAACTTTCGCGGTAGTTGACCGTGATCCAGTAGCCATACAGCTTGGCCACCCCGTACGGGCTGCGTGGATAGAACGGGGTGGTCTCCTTCTGCGGAATCTCTTGCACCAGGCCATACAGCTCACTGGTGCTGGCCTGGTAAACACGCGTTTTCTGCATCAGCCCCAGCAGCCGCACCGCCTCCAGGATCCGCAGCGTGCCCAGGGCATCGCAGTCGGCCGTGTATTCGGGGCTTTCGAAACTCACCGCCACATGGCTCTGGGCGCCGAGGTTGTAGATCTCGTCGGGCTGGATCTGCTGAATGATGCGGATCAGGTTGCTGCTGTCGGTGAGATCGCCGTAGTGCAGCACCAGCCGCGGATCGCTCTCGTGCGGATCCTGGTACAGATGATCAATGCGGTTGGTGTTGAAGCTGCTCGCCCGTCGCTTGAGGCCATGCACCTCGTAGCCCTTCTCCAGCAGCAGTTCGGCCAGGTAGCTGCCGTCTTGCCCCGTGATGCCGGTGATCAGGGCGACGCGGCCCACGGTGCTGCTGCTGATGACCATGGCGTCCATACAGGGTGAGTCGCGGGAGTGTACCGCCACGACCCATCTGAGCGATGCTGGATCGCGCACCGCCCTGCGGCGATCCGCCCCGCCTTTCTGACCACCCTCAAGCCCCCGGGCGGCGCCTGGTGGACAGCCCAGGTCAATGCCCTGCAGCAGCTGCAGGCCCTGGCTCCAGGGGTGCCGCGCCTGGTCTTCGGTGGCGGGGAGGCCGTCGCGGCCCTCTGCAACCGCTATGGCGCGCAGCACTGCTGGCCCGGCGATCTGCAGCTGCCGCGGCTCGATGCCCTGCTGGCCGAAGCCCGCCGCGCCTGCCCCGGCGCCAGCCATCTGATCTACCTCAACGGCGACATCCTGCTGCTGCCGTCATTTCTGGCGGTGCTGGCCGAGGTGGCAAGCGCCCACGCCATGTTTCTGCTCACCGCCCGGCGCTGCAACATCAGCCCACCGGGCGACCTGAGCCACCTCGATGGGGCCCCACGGCAGAACCACCTGCATCGGCTGGCCCGCCACGGCGGCAGCCTCGGCGGCATCGGCGCCCTGGATGTGTTCGCCTTTCCGACCGGCGCCTTTGCCGAGGTGCCGCCGCTGGTGATCGGCCGCGCCGGCTGGGACAACTGGCTCGTGGGCGAAGCGCGCCGTTGCGGCCTGCCGGTGATCAATGCCAGCGGCGCGGCCGGCCTGCTGCACCAGAACCATGGCTACGAGCACCTGCCCGACGGTGAACGCTCGATCGTGGGGGATGCCCTCGCCCGCAGCAACCAGGACTTTCTGACCACCGTGGTGCCCGGCAATGTGCGCAGCGCCACCCACTGGTGGCCCCGCTGCCGCGACCCGTCGCGGCCCCTGCTGGCCACCACCAGCGCCGCCGATGCCTGGTACCGCTGGTGCCTGCCCGCCGGCACCGAGGTGAGTGCCGAACGGCTGGCCTGGCTTGCCGCAGAGCTCGAGCCCCTGGCCGGATCGGCTGATCTGGTGCTGCTGGGTTCTGGCAGCCGGCGCTTTGCCCACCTGGCCCCCGGCGATTACGGCCTCAACGGCCTTCACCCGTGGCTGCTGCCCCTGCTCTGGGACGGGTTGCCCCCCGGTGCCGTGGTGGTGAACAGCGCCCTGCTCGACGGGCTGCTGCCGTCGCCACCGCTCGACCAGGCCGGCCCCTGGCCCGCCGCAGCCCTCTGGCTTGATCGGCTGCTGCAGCTGGCCGCCCGTGGCGCCTGGTTCGCCACCCTGCCCGACCAGCCGCCGGCCCCATCCCCTGCGCCCCTGCCCCAGGCCCAACGGGCCTACTGGGAGGTGCAGCTGCTGCGCCGCATCGGCAGTTGCCCCTGGCGGCCCCTCTGGTGGGACCAGGGACTTATCCGACAACCGCCGCCCTGCAGCCATCCGCAGCTGTCGCCGGCGGCGCAGCTGGCGGCCGTGCTCGCCCGCCCCTGGGAGAACGGCCATAGCGATGCCATGGCCGCCTGGACCTCCACCTGGCCCCATCCGGCGGTGCTGCGGCGGCAGTGGGGCTGGTGATCGTCGTTGTCGCGAAGCTCCCCGGCCGTGGGCGATGCGGATCGAGGGCCATGAAGCGATTGCCGCACCCTAATCGCTTCATGGGGTGAAGCGATTAGGGTGGTGTGATGGCTTCGGCATGGATCTGGCAGCAGCCTGACTGGCCCCGGTTCCGCTGGGACAGTGCCGTTCTGGATTACCCGCTGGGGCAGGCGCGCGCTGCTCGCCAGGAGCTCCTGATCCGACTGGAGACGCTCGAGCCCACGCTCAATCGCGACGTGATCTCTGCCTTGCTGGGCCGCGAGAGCCTGGGCACGGCGGCCATTGAAGGTGAGCTGCTGGATCCCGCCCAGGTTCGATCCTCGATCGCCCGCCGGCTGTGCCTCCCCCTGGCCGAGGGTCAGCCTGCCGCCAGCGCACAGGTGGAGGGCCTGCTGGATGTGTTGCTGGAAGCCACCAGCGCCCTGGAGGGCCGTCTCACCCTGGCCACGTTGAATCAATGGCACCAGAGCCTGTTCGCCGATGGTTCCGATGGCCTGCGCGCCATTCGGATTGGTGACCTGCGCGATGCGGCTCCAATGCAGGTTCTCTCCGGCGCCATCGGCAGGGAACGCCTTCACTTTGAAGCGCCGCCCCGAGACCGGCTGGAGGATCAGCTGGATGCTTGTCTGCATTGGATCGCCTCCCCACCAGCACGGCTGGACGGGCTGTTGCGGGCGGGCCTGGCCCACCTGTGGTTTCTGACCCTCCACCCCTATGAAGACGGCAACGGCCGCCTGGCCAGGGCCATCACCGATCGGCTTCTGGCCCAGGACTGCAGAACCACGAGCCATCAGGAGTTGTCTGGCCGTGCCATGGGCATTTCTGCCCAGATCCTGCGGGAGCGGAAGGGGTATTACGCGTCGTTGGAGCGCTGCCAGCGGGGGGATCTGGATGTCACGGGTTGGTTGCTCTGGTTCCTGCAGCAGCTCACAGCCGCAGCGATCAGCAATGGCGCCGTCATCGACGCCGTGCAGCGCAAAGCGGCCTTCTGGTGGAGCCACCGCCACAGTGGCTTCAATGGCCGCCAACAGAAACTGCTCAATCGGTTGCTGGATGCCGAACCCGAAGGATTCACAGGTGGCATGACCCTGCGCAAGGCCATCAGTCTCACCAAGGTGAGCCGCGCCACGGCCTGGCGCGATCTGGCCGACCTGGTGGCGCACGGGGCGATCGAGCCGATCGGCGAGGGCCGCAGCCGCGCCTATCGCCTTCATTGGCCGGGTTTCCCTGATGTTGAACCACCGCACGCAGATGACCCCCACCGGCTGTAGCTCAGCCTGGATCATGGGTGACTTCCTGCCATCCAGATTCCGGGCGCCACTCCACGGCCGTGCCGGTGCTGTCGGGATGGGGATTCTCCAGGGAGCGGAGCAATTCGTGACGCATGAGGCGAGCCGTTAATGTGACGTCTTCAGATCACGGCATCACAACGGAGACGATCGTGGATCTTCCGGATGCGGAGTGCGCACAGCTTGATGACACCTGTCGGCAGCGGGGCCTGTCGCGGGCCGAGGCGCTGCGCCAGGCTTCGAGATTGTGGCGTGACCACCCCCTGGACAGCCTGGAGATGCAGCAGGCCCTGCGCCAGGAATGGCGTGAGCACTGATGCTGTTGCTTGACACCAACAACACGCGTTCATCCTAGCCACGCGCAACAGCCGCGACTTTCCCCTCGATTCAGACGCGGTACCACAACCAGCGGCTGTCGCGCGCGAGAGCAGCGGCCATGGCCGAACCATCGGCCAGCAGTGCCTGGTGTTCGGCCGGCGTGAGCACGAGTGCATCGCAGCTCAGCGGCAGCTCCGCCAGAGGCCATTCCAGCAGCCGTTGGTGCTGCGGCCCGGTGGCCTGGCCATCGATCAGCAGCAGATCAAGGTCACTGCCCACACCGGCATCGCCGCGGCCATAGCTGCCGAACACCGCAAGGCGCTGCAAGCCCGGATGATCGGGCGCCACCTTCGCCGCCCAGTCGACCACCTGCGTCAGCACCTGCTGGGGTTCAGGCCAGCGCAGCAGCGATTGCGTCAACGATCGAACGGGCATGGCGCTGGGCGTCGTCGCTCTGGAGCCGCCCGAAGTGGTCGGCGGGGGCTCCATCCGGAAGGCTATCGGGATAGCGCGTGGGGATGTACAGCGCGTCGAGGATCCGCAGACGGTCATCAAGGTCGGGCACGGCTGCGGCCAGGGCGGCATTCACGGCCGGCGGCAGCTCCCGCCACGAGCGGCCCAGGCCATGGCCCCACACCTGCTGGCCAAAGCGCAGATGCAGGCCCTTGAGGGCCTTCTCCACCGCCTGGTGGCAGGCGAAGCAGGCCCACTCGTGGTGGCCGGCGCCGGCATTCACGGCCGCCACCTCCAGATCAGCCCGGGCCTGCTGCAGCCAGTCGGCGGAACGGTTCATCCCATCATTGTGGGGTGCCAGGCTGTCGGGGTGACCATCAGCCCGGGGGGGTCACAGTCGATCTGTCTCGCGCTGAAAGGTGTTGGGCCCTTTCAGGAAGCCACGCAGGTCAGCTGCAGATCCAGATTCACCGGGATGGGCCCCCCTCAGGACATCATGGAGATCGTCGGCCTCACCGCAGACCAGCTGCGCCACATCCGCACGTGCCTCCAGAACCTGCCGCGGCACCAGACCGACCTCGCCCGCTGATGGAGCCCGCCGACCAGCAGCTGCTCGACCGGGCCCAATTTCTGCTGGCCGACCCGTCTCCCGATCCCGCCGCCCTGCTTGAGGTCTGCAGCCTCTGCCATGGCCGCCTGCAGGAGCTGAACGACAGCCACCCCCTGCAGGCCATCCCGCTGGCCGTGGCGGCCCTCGGGCTGATCGATGCCTTTCGCCAGCAGCCGGCGGTGCCGCCGCCCTGGCTGCACACCCGCGAAGAACAATGCTGCCGCCTGGCGGCCCTCGCCATCCATGGCCTGCTGCAGGCCGATGCCACCGAAGCCCAGGCCTGGTTGCCCCAGGGGGTGCAGCTGCTCGAACGCCTCCACCGGCTGCATCGCCACCAGCTGGCCTGGATTCCCAACATGCTCGTGGAACTGCAGGCCGCCATGGATCGGCCCTCGCCCGACCTCTCTCTGGTGGTGGTGGGCCATGCCCAGGCCCATCCCCTGCTGCTCGAACTGCAGCATCTGCAGCCCGCCCTGGTGGCCCGTGCCTGCCCCAACATCAACGTGATCAACGCCGCCGAGGTGCACGAGCTGCACGGCACCCTGGCCGCCACCGATGTGCTCATCACCCATCGGCTGCCCGTCGGCTTTCGCGACGGCATCGGCCTCGACACCGCCACCCTGCAGGGCCACCTGCCCAGCGGCGCCACCACCCTGCTGATCGCTGATCTGCACTTCGACGGTCTGCACCCGTGGATCGGCTACGCCCACGATCCCGATGGGCGCCTGCCCGAGCTCCAGGCCCTGTCGCCCCTGGGCGATTACCACGACTTTCTGGCGATGGCCGCCGTCGAAGCCGATCTCGACGCCGCCGACCTGCTGGCACGACCCCTCAACCCCGCCCTGCGCGACACCCTCGTGCACCAGGCCGAAACCGCCCTCATGGCCCTGGCCCAGCAGGACCGCCAGTGCAGCGTCGGCATCGCCGATCAGATCGCCGCCCAGCTGCGCCACACACCGTTGATGCACACCATCAACCTGCCCACCCAGGCCGCCCTGCGCCTGCTGGCCCGGGCCGTGCTGCAGCAGCTCGGCATCCCCGCCGCGGCCGATCCGCCCGCCGCCCGTCACGAACTGCTCGGCAACCTCGCCCTGCCCATCCATCCCTGGGTGCAGCAGGCCCTCGCCCTCGAGGACTGGTGCCAGGGCTGGGGCCAGCGCCAGGGGCAACCCTTCGGCATCGAGCAGCAGCTGCAGCTGTCGCTGGCCTTCTACCGCCAGCACCCCTGGCTGATCACCGCCAACCAGCACCACCCCAAGCTGCAGCTGGCCCGCTTTCTGCTGCAGCAGTCGCAACCCACGGCCGCCGTGCCCCTGGCACCGCCGACCACCGCCGCCCTGATCAACTACTTCAGCGACATCGACATGCTGGCCCAGCAGCTGCAGGCCGGCTTGCTCGACCACTACGACCGCCTTTACATCTGGGATGGCCCCTATGGCTACCGGCGCCGGCTGCTCACCCTCGACGATCAGGTGGTGCCGCTCATCGAAACCGAGATCGGCCGGCAGCTGCTGGACGATCCGCGGGTTCGTTATCACTACGCCGAATGGTCCAACGAACGCGACAAGCGCATCTCGGCCTACAGCGCCATCGACCAGGACCTGGTCGTGATCCACGACACCGACGAATTCTTCTGCCTCAACCCCGACCATGTCGACCGCTTCTGGCGTTCGCCCTACGCCGTGGCCTGCCTCACCCTGCAGAACATCTTTGTCGACGGCCTGCGGGCCAGCGACGCGGTGTACGACAGTGACTCCCTGGCCCTGATGCCCCGCCGCTGGGGGGTGTTCAAACGCGCCGCCATCAGCCCCGAAGCCCACCTCGACCATGGCTGGCTTGTGGGTGTCGAGCAGAACCCCATCGCCCCCGACAGCCTTTTCCCCCATCCCCTGGGTCACATCGTGCACCTCACCGGCTGTCGCAATGCCGCCGGCCAGGCCACCAAGATGGCCTTTTACATCAGCCAGGCCCTCAAGAATCAGACCACCGTGCCGGTGCTCGAGCATCTGCAGCGGCACATCGACCGGGGTGCCATCAGCCCTGACCAGGCCCAGCAGATCCTGCTGCGGGGCGACAGCGGCTACAGCGGTGTCCCCCATCCCCGCTCGGGCTTCAGGCTCAATCGCCGCGTCGTCGACCCCAGCCTTGATGACCGCATCATTCAGCGCGTGATCGCCGCCGGTCATGTGGTGCGGCCCCAGATCTTCGAGGTGCTCGAGGGCTATCCGCTGCAGCTCTGGCTCGCGGCCCATCCCCACGACCGCCGGCTGCAGCTGCAGCTCGCCGAACCCCAGCTGCTGCAGCTGCAGCTGTGGGCCTGGCCCGAGGGATGTGCCCCCCAGCTCGACTGTCAGCTGCAGCTGCGCACCACCGAACTGGAGCTCACGCTTGAAGGCCGGCCCGAGGTGCTGGGTCGCCTGCTGATCCTCACCCTCACTCCGCCAAGCCCCGAGGCACCGCGCATCGGCACGATCGATCTGCACTGGCTCGACGGCAGCACCGCCACGGCATGAGCACCACCAACCCCGATGGGACCGGCTTTCTGGCGGCCGCCGCCACCCCAGCCGGAGCCACCACCCTGGCGGTGTTCGCCGGCGCCATCATGCTGTTCGTGACCGGCTGGCTGGCGCCCGAGGTCACGGGCCTGCTGGCGGCGGCGCTGCTGGTGGCCTTCAAGGTGCTCAAGCCCGATGAAGCCGTGCAGGGTTTTGGCGCACCGGCCCTGATCACCCTCATGGGCCTGTTCGCCCTCTCGGCCGGTCTGTTCCGCAGCGGTGGCGTCGACCGGCTGCGGGCCCTGATCGGCAGCGATGCGATCCGCAGCCCCCGGCGGATGATCGCCCTGCTGGTGGCGGTGGTGGCGCCCATCTCGGGCTTCATTCCCAACACACCGATCGTGGCCACCCTGCTGCCGGTGCTCGAGAACTGGTGCCATCGCCGTGGCATTTCGCCATCGCGCGTGATGCTGCCGATGTCTTTCGCCGTGGTGCTGGGCGGCACCCTCACCCTGCTGGGCACCTCGACCAACCTGCTGGCCAGTGACGTGAGCCGCCAGCTGGGCTTCGGCTCGATCGACCTGTTTGATTTCACCGCCATCGGCATCCCCATCTGGCTGCTGGGGGGTCTGTATCTGGTGGCGGTATCCGACCGGCTGCTGCCCGATCGGGGGATGCAGGGGGACGACCTGCTGCAAGACCTCACCAGCGGCGGCTACTTCACCGATGTGCTGATCCCCGAGGGGTCAGAACTGGTGGGGCAATCGCTGCACAACAGCCGCCTGCAGCGCCGCTTCGACGTCGATGTGCTTGAGCTGCACCGTGACGACCAGAGCTTCACTGCCCCACTGGCCGACCTGCCGCTGCAGGCCGGCGATCGGCTGCTGCTGCGCTGCCAGCGCCACGACCTGCTGCGGCTGCAGCAGGAACGCACCGTGACCCTGGCACCCATCGGTGATCAGCTGGCCGATCTGCAGGAGCTGCGCGACGGCAGCGGCGGCACCCAACGTCTGGTCGAGGTGCTGCTGCCCGCCGGTTCGAGCATCGCCGGCAGCAGCGTGCGCGAGCTGCGTTTTCGCCAGCGCTACAACGCCACTCTGCTGGCCGTGCGCAGGGGCCGCCAGGTGCTGCGGGATCTGCTGGGCAAGGTGGTGTTGCAGGCCGGGGATGTGCTGCTGCTGCAGGCCCCGCTCGATGCCCTGCGCGGCCTGCAGGACAGCAGCGACCTGGTGCTGCTGGATGAACTCGAGAAAGACATGCCCACCACCAACCGCAAGGGCATCGCCCTGACGGTGGCGGTGCTGGTGATCGTGCTGCCGCTGTTCAAGGTGATCAACCTGATGGCGGCGGTGCTGCTGGGGGTGGTGGTGATGGTGGCCACGGGCTGCCTGCGGCCGGGGGAACTGCAGCGGGCGATCCGCTGGGATGTGATTCTGCTGCTGGGGTCGTTGTCGTGCTTCAGCGTGGCGATGCAGAACACCGGCCTGGCCAAGGGGCTGGCCCTCGATCTGCTGCATTCGCTGCAGGGCTGGCCCGCCTATGGCGTGCTGGTGGTGGTGTTTCTGCTGGCGCAGCTGTTCACCGAAACCCTCAGCAACGGCGCCACCGTGGTGTTGCTCACCCCCATCGCCACCGAACTGGCCCGCGGCCTGGCGCTGCCGCCGATGGCCTTCATCTACGCGATTCTGTTCGCCGCCAGCCAGAGCTTTCTCACCCCCATCGGCTACCAGTGCAACCTGATGGTGATGGGGCCGGGCCGTTACCGCTTTCTCGACATGACCCGCTACGGCGCCCCGCTCACCTTTGGCCTCACCCTGCTGGCACCCTGGCTGATCTGCCGCCATTTCGGCCTTTGATTCACGGCGAGCATTGCCATGGCCACTGCCCTGCTGCTGCGCAGCAACCTCGAACCCAGCGGCGGCCAGTCGGTGCTGCGCCAGTGGTTCGACCACATCGACGCCCATCCCCACTGGCGGGCGCAGCTGTTCGTGACCCCCGAAGCCCCCTGGCCGCCCCTCAGCCCCTGGGCCGACCTGCGCGACAGGGAAGCAAGGCTGGAACACCTGCCGCCGCCGCCCGATCTGGTGCTGCTGGAGGGGCTCACCGACTGGCCGCTGCTGCCACCGGCCTGGCGGCGGGCGCCGACCCCGCCGCGTCTGCACCTGATCCAGCACCTGCGCCACGCCGACCCCGCCGACGATCGCTTTGTGTTTCTAGGCCTGCCGGCGATCCGCGTGGCGGTGAGTGAGCCGGTGCGGGCCGCCCTGGCCGCCAGTGGTCGCTGCCGGGGGCCGGTGCTCACGATCCCCCCGGGACAGCCGCTGCCCGACCCGGGCGGGCCCTGGGATCCACAGGCGCCGGTGCTGGTGCTGGGCCTCAAGGCACCGGAGCTGGCCCGCGCCCTGGGTGAACAGCTCGACGCCGCCGCCGTTCCCCATCGCCTGCTGCTCGGCCCCCTGCCCAGGCCAATGTTTCTGGAGGCCATCGCCGCAGCCGGCCTGGTGGTGGCCCTGCCGATGGCCGAGGGGGAAGGCTTCTTTCTGCCGGCGCTCGAAACCCTGGCCCTCGGCCGGCCGCTCATCGTTCCCGATGCCGGCGGCAACCGCGCCTTCTGCCGGAACGGCATCAACTGCCTGCAACCCGCCCCCGAAGCCGCCGCCCTCGCCGGCGCCGTGCTGACCCTCACGGCAGATCGGATGCGGGCCGCCGCCCTTGCAGCCGCAGGACCTGCCAGCGCCGAGCCGTTCAGCCTGGCCGCCGAACGCCGGGCCGTGCATCGGCTGCTTGATCAGCTGCCGCAGCTCTGGGCAGAGGTGCCCACGGTTGGCTCGGGCACGTGTTCTTCGAGCCGGAACAACGCATGACGCAGGCGTTCATGAAACGGCCCGTGGTCGGGATCATCGAGCAGGGCGTCGGCAAAGAAGATCAACGCCGCCAGCGGGCCCTGCTCCCGCAGAAGGCTGTTGCCCATGGCCAGCAACGGCTGCCGTCGAATGCGCAACAACTGCTCGGCCCCCAGCCGCCAGGGCTGCGTCTCCGGCAGTGGCCGGAGGCCCTCGGCATCCAGGCTGGCCCACAGCCGCTGGCCCAGCAGCGCGTCGGGCCTGCCCAGGGCCTCGAGGGGCACCACAAAACCGCAGAACAGGGGCAGGCCCACGGCCTCCAGATCGGCCCTGGGTTCGCGGCAAGCCGCCGCCACCGCACGACCATCGGCAGCGCGCAGCCACACCTGCTCCACGGTCAGGCACCAGCCCCGCAGCTCGGGGCGATCGGGGGCGAGGCCGTCGAAATGGCCGCAGACCTCGGGCAGCGACGCCGCCGTCATGACGGCTGATCTGGCGACAGTGGAGACCTGACGGGTCGTCTTAGGGTCGCCCTCAGAATCAGCGGCCTTCGGATGCCCTCCATCTCTTTTCTCAAGCTGTTCCAGGAGGAGGACAGTCTGATGGTGGCCCTGTTCGGGGAACCCTCTGCCCTTCCCGACGGCTGGCTCGAGAACCTTCCCGCCGCCGCTGTTTTCGCCGGTGCGCCCGACGGCCTCCCCCGCGAAGTGCCGCTCACCCTCGACGAGGTGGCCCGCCTGGTGCCGCTGCAACCCCGCTTCCAACCCACCCCTGCCCAGGAGCCCGCGATGGTGCCTGCCCACACTGCCGAGTCATCGCTGCTGGCCGCCGTGCTGCGCAGTGCCCATCTGCTGGTGGGCCGCTTGTCCCCCGATCAGCTGCAGGCCTTGGCCGATCGCTGCCTGGCCGCCGAACGGCCCGATCTGGCCCTGCCGCTGCTCGATGCCGTCGGGGCCGATCCCGCCGCCCGCCTGGCCGCCGCCCGCTGCCGCCTTGCCCTCGGCCAGGCCCAGGCAGCCAGGGCTGACCTCGAAGCCCTGATCGACACGCCTGCACTCAACGAACAGCCCGAGCTGCTGGCCCGGGCCTGCGATGCCCTCGCCTGGCTGGCCCTGGCCCAGAGCGACCTCGACCGGGGGCGTGACCTGCTCGGGCGGCTGCAGCAGCTGCCGGTCGACGGTGGGGGCCTCGAACGCCGCGACCTGCTGGCCCGCGTGATCTCGACCCTCGACTGGCTGGCCCAGGCCCCGCCTGACGCAGTGGGCAGCAGCCGCCAGGCTGAGGATGGGTTGACCATCGCCCTCGATGAGGTGCGGATCAGCCCCTGCGGTTCCCTGCTGAAGCTCGCCGGTTGGCGCCTTGGTCCCCACGACGCCATCGCCCATCTGGTGCTGCTCTGCGGCCAGCAGGCCCTGCCCCTTCCCCTCGGCAGCCTCCAGAACCTGCCGCGGCCCGACCTGGCCGGCATGCTCGCCCAGGCCGGCCTTCCTGACGACACCCCGGCCGGCTTCCGCCTGGCCATGGTGCAGGGGGTCGAGGAGGCCGCCCCACCGCCGACCGGCGGTGACGGCCACCTCTTCGTGGTGCTGCGCAACGGCGAACAGTTCTGCCTGCGCCAGCCACTGCACGAACTCCCCCTCGACGGCACCACCCTGGCGATGCCGTTTGCAGGATTGGTCTGACCCGGCTGCGCTGGCGTGAACACCACTGCTCCCTACGCCGACGCCCCCCTCGCCGCCGAGCGGGAGGGCGACTGGGAGCAGGCGCTGCTGCTCTGGCGCCAGGCCCGCCTGCTGGCCCCCCACGACAGCAGCATCGTGCAGGCCACGGCCCGCTGCCTGCGACGCCTGGGCCGCCACCCCGAGGCCGCGGTGCTGCTCGAGCAGCAGCTGCGGCTGCAACCCGAAGCCCTGCCGCTGCAGCTGGCAACCCTCGAAGGGCTGGCCGAGGCAGGGCGGTGGCAGACCCTGCTGGCCGCCATGGCCCCCCTGCTGGCGGCCCTGCCCGACGATCCCGACCTGGCAGACCTGCTGCGCCAGGCCACCGCACGGCTGCTGCCCGACCATGCCCTGCCGGACGACGCCTCCGCCGCCGAACGGCACAGCGTGCTGCGTCCGTGGCTGCCGCAGCAGCTGCTGCTGGTCTGCGGCCTGCCGGACTGGACCGGTGCCTGCCGACGGCTGCCACCCCCGACCGAGCCCACACCCACCGCCCTGGTCGCGCTGCTGCCTGACGTGCAACCGGGGGAGCCGACCGTGCTGGCTCCGGCCGACCTGGCGGCGCTGCTGCCGGTGTGGCACACCCTCATCCAGCAGCGGGGGCTCGATGCCACCGTGGTGCTGCTGAGCCTTCACCCCGTGCTGGCCCTGCCCAGGCTGCAGCAGCGGCACGGTATCGGCGTGGATGACGCCCTCGACCTGTGGTACAGCCACCAGCTGCTGGCCGAACGCCACAGCCGCTCCCTGCCCCGCCGGCGGCTGGCCGCCGCGGCCGATCGGGCTGAAGCCGAAGCCGTCACCGCCGCCGATCCCACCCGGTTGGAGCGGGCCCTGGCCCTGCACCAGGCCCTGCTCCACCCCGACGAAGCCCATTGCCAGCGCGAAGCCGACCGCCTGGCGGCCGGTCCACCGGCCGCCAGCGCCGCCGAGGTGGCCCAGCGCCTCAGCCTCGAGGCCCAGGCGGCCACCGACGCGGGGGATGTGGCTCTGGCGGTGCCCCTCTACCGCCAGGCCATGGCCCAGATGCCCGACCACCGTGGGCTTTACCCCGCCCTGGCCCGCTGTCTGCGGCAGCTTGACCGGGCCGCCGAAGCCGAGGCGCTGCTGAGCCGCCATCTCTCCGAGCAGCCCGGATCAGCCCCGGGCTGGATCGGCCTGGCGGAAGGCGAACGGCAGCGGGGGCATTGGCAGGCCGCCCTCGCCCACTACGACCGGGCGCTGCAGCTTGACCCCGGACACCGGGGGCTGCCACGGGCCATCGCCCACACCGCCGAACGGCTGCTGCCCCCCGGCGACGCAGCCCTTGCCCTGCCCACCCCCGAACTGCTGCAACAGCTGTTGCCCCAGCTGCCCCAGCGGTTGCTGCTGGTGCTCGGCATGCACCGCAGCGGCACCTCGGCCATGGCGGGTCTGCTGGCCAGCACGGGCCTGCTGTGTCCTGCGGGGTCACCGCCGGCGGATCCGTTCAACCCCCGCGGCTACTGGGAACCGCTGCAGCTGCTGGCCTGCCACAACGCCCTGCTCGACGAGGCCGGCGGCCGCTGGGACGACCCGCATCTGGCGCCCCTCGCCCCCACCCCCGCCCGGCTGCAGCAGCTGGCGCGAGCCCTGCAGGCCGACTTCCCCACGGGCGGCCCGCAGGGCGTGGCCCTGATCAAGGATCCACGCCAGTGCCGGCTGCAGCCCCTCTGGAATGCCCTGCTGGCCCAGCGGGGCCTCGAGGCCGCCGTGGTGCTGATGCACCGCCACCCCCTGGCCGTGGCGGCCTCCCTGGCCCGCCGCGACGGCTTGCCCCTGAGCCGTGGGCTGCTGCTGTGGTTGCAGCACCAGCTGGAGGCCGAACGCCACAGCCGCCACCTTCCCCGGGTGCGGCTCGATTTTCAACAGCTGCTGCAGGATCCGCCGGCGGCCCTGCAGGCCTGCCGGGCGCTGCTGCCGGGCCTCGCCCCCCTGTCGCCCGAGGTGATCGCCACTGCCGGCGCCCACATCGACCCCAGCCTCGACCACGGCCGCGCAGCCGATGCGGCCACGGCCGACCCCGAACTGCTGCGGCTGGCCCTCGGGGTGCACGGAGCCCTGGCTGATCCCGACGAAGGCCGCTGCCGGGCCGCCTGCGACCAGGCCTCGGCCCGGCTGGCCGGCCACCTGCGCCAGCTCGACGACCAGCTGGGGCTGCTCGACACCGCCCAGCTGTTCTGGCGCACCGGCGACGACGACTTCCATGAAGCGGCCTCGTGCCGCCGCAGCGTGACCGTGGCCCGGGGACGGCAGGTGCAGCAGACCCTGCCCCTGCCCAGCGGCGTCGGCCCCCTGCGGGCCCTGCGCCTCGACCCCTCTGAACAGCCTGGCGTGCTGCGCATTCTCTGGCTCGAGCTCATCGGTGGTGAAGGCCAGGTTCTCTGGCGCTGGACTGCGGGCGTCGACGCCCGCCTGCCGGCGCAGCCCGCCACCCCCGGCACCCGGCTGCTGCCCCTGCCCGAAGGCGGCTCCCTGGTGCTGGCCGATGACGCCGACCCCGGCCTGCTGCTCGAGGTGCCCCAGGCCACGCTCGAGGCCCTGGGCGGTGGCGGCAACCTCGTCTTCGAGGCCCGCTGGGATCCGCTGGGTCCCGATCTCGGTCGCCTGCTGGCTGCCCTGCCCCCGCCGTGATCGACCTGCTGCTGCCCTGGCACAACGCCGCCTCCGAAGACCGAGCCCATCGGCTGGCCCAGGACCTGGCCACCGCCGCCCCCTGGCTGCGGCCCCAGCCCCTGGGGGTGTCTGCCTCGGGGCCGGCCATGGTGCTCGAATCCCTCGCCCTGGCACCGGCCCGGCCGCTGCTGGTGTGGTGCGGCACCGGGCCCCTGGACCCCACCCCGCTGCAACCCGAGGCACTGCTGGCGCGCCCCCTGCCGGCGGCGCCACCGGCCGCGGTGCCGGGCGACATTCACTGGCCTGCGGTGGCCGAAGCCCTGGGGTTCGGCGCCCCGGCCGATGCCCCCTGGGTCGACCTGGCGCTGGTGTGGGTGCCCGATGCCGCCACCCTGGCCCAGGCCTGGCAGGCCGCCGCCGCCACCCTCATGCAGTTGTGGCCCGACGCCCCACCGGAACAGCAGCTCACCGCCGCCTTCTGCCTGGCGCAGCTGCGGCTGGCCGGCGGCTCCCACCGGCCCGACAGCTGCCATCTGCCGGTGGTCGATAGCGGCATCGATGCCCAGCTGCAGGCGGCGATCTGGACCTCTGACGATCCCCGGGAGGCCCTGGCTGATCTGATGGCCCTGGGCGATGGCGACCCCAGCCCCGACGATGCCCGGCGGGCCCGGGCCGTGCGGGCGGCGCTGCTGCTGCGCGAACCGGAGGCTCTCAACCGCGCCTGGCAGCACCTGGAGGCCATGGCCCCCGATCCCGCCTGGTGGAGCCTGCGCCTGCAGGTCTGGCAGGCCCGTGGACGCCCGCCGGGGTGGCAGCCGTTCGCCGGCCGTGACCCCCACGCCTGGATCGCGGGCCTGCCCCAGGACGAACTGCTGCTGCTGGCCCAGGTGCTGCAGCGCCGCGACCTCGAACCGGCGGGCCTGCTGGAGCAGGTGCAACGGCAGCTGCACGACCACCGCCCCACTCTGGATGCCGCGGCCGCGGCCGTGTATGCGGTCGCCGGCCCGGGCCTGCGGCGGCCCTGCTGGCCCTGGGCCAGCGTCGAAGCCGCCGATCCCGGCCGCCTCTGTGGTCTGCAGCAGCAGGTGTGTGCGGCGCTGGTCGAGGGCCGGGGCTTCAGCCTCGTGCGGCTGGGGGACGGCGAGGGGCTGTTTCTCGCCGGGCGCCGGCCGTGCCTGGGTGGTGCCACGGTCAACGGGCGGCGGCGCGATGGCGGCCTCAGCGCAGAAGGACACCTGCCGGATGACGAGCACCAGGCCCTGATCGACGCGTGGCTGCAGGCGGTCATCGAAGCCGATGTGGTGGGCCTCCCCGACCTCGACCAGTGCCTGCGGGGCCCTGAGCATTACCCGCTGGTGGCCAGCGGCCTGGGCCAGGCCCTCGCCCCCCACCAACTGGAGGCCCTGGGGCCATGCCTGCTGCCCGGCGGCTGTCACCTGCACCTCTTCTGGCTGGCGAGCGGCGCCTACGAGCAGCCGCCCTTTCTGAATGTGCACGGCCTGATCGCACCGCTGTTGCCACCGGCCATGGCCAACCGGGTGGCGTGGCAGGCCCTGCCAGGCGAACTGGGCCACCATCCCGTGGCCGAAGGGCCGGCCCATTACCCCGAGGTGTATCAGCAGACCCTGGCCTGGATCGACCGCCAGGCCGCCCCCGGCCGGCTGTTTCTGGTGGGGGCAGGCCTGCTGGGCAAGCTGTACTGCGCCGCGATCCGCCGCCGCGGCGGGGTGGCCATCGATGTGGGCTCCCTGATCGACCTCTGCGGTGATCACCGCACCAGCCGGGGTGAATTCCGGCTGAACCCCACCCTGCCGGCCCTCGCCCGGCGCGCCTTCGTTCAGCCCACCTGCAGCGGTTGAACCGTCATGTGGCCTGGCACCGGCTTCAGGCCCGCCACCGGCGCCTGCAGCTCATCGCCTTGCCGCAGCAGACCGGCACTGGTGAGGTTCTGCAACGCCACCTGGTTGCGGCCCGTGGAGCCAAAGGCCAGCCGCAGCATGCCGTCGGGCCAGGGTTGCATCCGCCCCAGCAGCTGCAGCAGGGTCTCCTCGATGCCAAGCCCGAACACCCGGCAACTCAGCACCAGCTGCCGCACCCGCGCCGGCTCGAGCACCGCCACCGCCACGATGCCGTAGGGGGTGTGCACATCGGTGGCTTCGAACGCCCACAGCAGCTGCCCCGCCTGCAGCGCCGCCGCCAGACCCTCATGGGTCCAGCGTTCACCGGTGGTGTTGAACTGGTTGGTCTTGTTCAGCAGTTCCAGACAGCGGCTGAAGGTGTCGGAACGGTCATTGAGCACCTGCAGGGGCTGCAGACGCAACTGCAGCTGCGCCAGAAACGTGCCCCGGTCGAGGGTCTGTCGCTGCTGCTCCCGCTGCAGCTGCCCCTCGACCATCGCCGCCCGCTGGGCTGATTCACGGCTGATGGCGGCCGGCTGCAGCTCTGGCGACCAGAGCAGGATGCGTCGCAGCAGATGCGGATCGGCACCGATCACCCGCATCGTTGGATAGGCCGCCTGCATCGCATGACGTTCGGCCGGATTGTCGTCAATGAACAGCACGTTCTGCGGCAGCAGGTTGGTGGTCGCCAGCACCTCCTGCATGTTGGTGGGCTTGTCGGTCCAGCTGATCCGCAGCACCGAGAACTGCTCGGGCGGGATCAGACTCGACCACCGCTGCATCACGGTGGCGGGATCGTTCTTGCTGATCACCGCCAGCAGAATGCCCCGCTGCCGCAGAAAGGCCAGGGCCTCGGCATAACCGTTGGGCCAGCCGTCGCTGAAGGTGGGTCGCTCCCACTCCCCGCTCACCCCCCGCCAGAGGGTGTCATCCAGATCAGTGACCACCAGCTTGATGGCGTCATGGCCCCGCACCGTGCGGTAGCTGGCCCGCAGCTCATGCAGACACTCGAGCACGAACTCGTAGGCCTTGGATTCGAATTTGCTCAGCTGCGGCGGCACCGGCTCCAGGCGGTTGCCATCCTGGGGGTCATCGGTGGCGGCATACACGGCATTGTGGGTGCTGATCCACATCGCTTCGTCGAGGATGTAGCGCTTCCCCAGAGAAGCGGCAATGGCATCCACATCGAGGATGTAGGCATTGGAATATTCCGCCAGGATCTGCGCCAGCGATCGGTTCAGCTCTTCGAAGAAATAGACCAGATTGCGATGATCGTTGCGTGGCAGCAACCGGCCCAGCGGATTGACGGTGGGAACGAAGAAGTTGGCAAAGAACGTGAGCATGCCGTGCTCACGGTTGTAACGCATCAGTTCACCCACGATCAGCCGCAGCCGCTCCACCGCCGTGGCGTGCAGCGCCCCCCAGTCGGCCGGCCGGTCCTGGCTCAGCAGCAGGTGCTCGCCGTCGCGCCAGAAGGCCCGCGTTGACGTCTGGATCAACTGAAAGTCGTAGGTCTCGGCCGGCTGCGGCGGCTGGTCGGGCAGCGGCTGCAGATTGTTGAGGGCGATCCAGTCGGCGCTGGTGCCCGGCCACTGCTGCTCGATGTTCTCCGGCAGCGCCGCCACCAGGCAGCTGCCGATCACCAGCACGCGCCGGGGATGGGTGGGGGTCACCTCAAGATCGACGGGGGTGCGGAACCCCAGACCGGTGAGCATCGCGGCCGGTGTAGCGGTAAATGTTCAGCGGAGTGTAACGGCTGCTGCGGCGTAGAGGATCACAGGTCGCCGTGGACGGCCGGATCTTGTAGATTCCGCATCACTCCCCCTGCTGAGAACCTTCAGATTGGTCGGTCTGGTTACATTCAGATCCCCTCGACCAACCCGTGCTCGACCTGCTTCATCTGCACGGGTTCAAGTGCGCCGGCACCACCTTCATCTGGGCCCTGCAGCGCCACTACGGCGACGCCCTCGGCTACGTCGAAAGCCCCGACAGCGGCAGCCGCCTGCCCTGGCAGTCCCTCGCCGCCGCCCTGCCCCAGCGGCCCTTCCGGGCCGTGACCTCGCACCTCATCACCCTGCCGCCCCCGGGCCAGCTGGCCCAGCTCAAGGTGGCCTTTGTGCGCGATCCCATCGCCCGCCTGGCCTCGGCCTACCGCTTTCAGCGCGACCTGCAGCAGCCCCGGCCCGACTGGATCGAGGGCCTCAGCTTCGAGGGGTACCTCGAGCAGATGGTGCGCTCGTCGCTCTCCAACTACCAGACCCGCCACCTCTCGCCCCAGGAGCCGGCCGACTGGCAGCTGCGCAACGGCTGGGGCGCCCGCCCCGAACTGATCGACTTCGAGCGGCCCGACCTGTTCGTGGGGGTGGTCGAGCGCTACGACGATTCGCTGCTCGTGCTCGAGGCCCTGCTCGAGGCCCAGGGCACCCCCCTCGACCTGGCCTACGCCTTCGCCCGCAACACCACCGAAGCCACCCCCCAGGACCGGGCCGATGAACAGGCCCTGCGCGGCCACGGCGACCTGTTCATGACCGAACTCGACCGCAGCCTGCGGCGCCGGGCCGACGAACGCCTCGACCGCCACCTGGCGGCCCTCGCCGACCTCGACGAGCGGCGCCGCAGCTTCCGGCAGCGCTGCGCGCTGCTGGCGGCCGACCCGCCCGACCCCACCCTGCGCGGCCAGGCCGACTGGCACTACCTCACCCAGGACGGCTGGGTCGAAGTGAGACACTGAGGCGCAGTCTGCGCCACCCGCGCCATGCTCCCCCGCCGCGGCATCATCCTCGCCGGCGGCTCCGGCACCCGCCTGCATCCCATCACCCAGGCCACCAGCAAGCAGCTGCTGCCGGTGTACGACAAGCCGATGATCTACTACCCGCTCAGCACCCTGATGCTGGCGGGCATCCGCGAGATCCTGGTGATCTCGACCCCCCACGACCTGCCCCGCTTCCGCGAGCTGCTCGGCGACGGCAGCGCCTGGGGCCTGACCCTCAGCTACGCCGAACAGCCCAGCCCCGATGGCCTCGCCCAGGCCTTTCTGATCGGCGACCGCTTTCTCGACGGCCATCCCGCCGCCCTGGTGCTGGGCGACAACCTCTTCTACGGCCACGACCTGGTGGCGGGCCTCGACGGCGCCACCGGCCGGCAGAACGGGGCCACGGTCTTCGCCTACCGGGTGGCCGACCCCGAGCGCTACGGCGTCGTGGGCTTTGATGCCGACCTGCGGGTGGTGTCGCTCGAAGAGAAGCCCCAGCGGCCGGCCTCCAATTACGCCGTCACCGGCCTCTACTTCTACGACGAGCAGGTGGTCGACCTGGCCCGCCAGGTGCGGCCCTCGGCCCGCGGGGAACTCGAGATCACCGACCTCAACCGCCTCTACCTCGACCAGGGGCGGCTGCACGTCGAACTGCTGGGCCGCGGCATGGCCTGGCTCGACACCGGCACCTGCGATTCGCTGCACGAGGCCGGCAGCTACATCCGCACCCTCGAGAAACGCCAGGGCCTCAAGATCGGCTGCCCCGAAGAGGTGGCCTGGCGCCAGGGCTGGATCAGCGACGCGCAGCTGCTCAGCCTCGCCGCCCCCCTGCGCAAGAGCGGCTACGGCACCTACCTCGAGGGTCTGATCGGCGAGGTGCTCCCCAGCGGGATCCGGCGATGAGCGCCACCGCTCCGCTGCTGCTGATCGGCCGCCAGGGGCAGGTGGCCAGCGCCCTGCAGCGCCTCGCCCCCACCCTGCTGCCCGACCGGCCCCTGGTGGTGCTGGGTCGCCCCGACCTCGACCTGGCCGCCCCCGCCGCCGAACTCGAGGCCACCCTGGCCGCCGCCCTGGCGCAGCACCGGCCGGCCCTGGTGCTCAACGCCGCCGCCTACACCGCCGTCGACCGGGCCGAAACCGAGGCGGCCCTCGCCGAGGCCATCAACGGCACCGCCGTCGGTGTGCTGGCCCGCCAGTGCGCCGACCGCGGGCTGCCCCTGTTTCACCTCTCCACCGATTACGTCTTCGATGGCAGCGGCAGCCGCCCCTGGCGCGAAGACGACCCCACCGGCCCCCTGGGGGTCTACGGCGCCAGCAAGCTGGCGGGCGAACACGCCCTGCGCGCCGCCGGCGGCCCCCATCTGCTGCTGCGGGTCAGCTGGGTGTTCGGCCAGCAGGGGGCCAACTTCGTGCGCACCATGCTGCGGCTGGCCGCCGACCGCCCCGCCCTGCGGGTGGTCGACGACCAGGTGGGGGGCCCCACCAGCGCCGAGGCCATCGCCCGCACCTGGCTGGCCCTGGCCCCGCGCGCCCTGGCCGACCCCGCAGCCTTCGCCTGGGGCACATACCACGTCGCCGGTGCGCCGGCCGTGAGCTGGTGCGCCTTCGCCGCCGAGATCTTCCGCCAGGCGGTGGACCTGGGCCTGCTGCCCGCCGCCCCCACCCTCGAACCCATCCCCACCGCCGCCTACCCCACCCCGGCCCGGCGGCCCGCCAACTCGCGCCTCGACGGCAGCGCCTTCAGCGCCGCCTTCGGGCTGCCCCAGCCCGACTGGCGCGACGATCTGCACCATTGCCTGCTCGCCTGGAAATCCCAGCCATGACCCGTTCGCTTCTGATCACCGGCGGCGCCGGCTTCATCGCCGGCAACCTGGTGCACCACTGGGCCGCCGCCCATCCGGCCGACCGCCTGCTGGTGCTCGATGCCCTCACCTACGCCGGCAACCGGGCCACCATCGCGCCGCTCATCGACAGCGGCCGGGTCAGCTTCGTGCACGGCAGCATCACCGATGCGCCCCTGGTCGCCCGGCTGCTGGCCGACCACGACATCACCCATGTGGCCCACCTGGCGGCCGAATCCCACGTCGATCGCTCGATCAGCGGCCCCGGCGCCTTCCTCGACACCAACATCCACGGCACCTTCGTGCTGCTCGAGGCCTTCCGCCACCACTGGCAGGCCGCCGGCCGCCCCCACGACTGGCGCTTTCTGCACGTGAGCACCGACGAGGTGTTCGGCTCCCTCGAACCCCACGACCCCGCCTTCCACGAAGGCACCCCCTACGACCCCCGCTCGCCCTACGCCGCCAGCAAGGCCGCCAGCGACCACCTGGCCCGGGCCTGGCAGCACACCTACGGCCTGCCGGTGCTGGTCAGCAACTGCTCCAACAACTACGGGCCCTACCACTTCCCCGAGAAGCTCATCCCCCTCACCCTCATCAACATCCTGCTGGGGCGGCCCATCCCGGTGTACGGCGACGGCCGCAACGTGCGCGACTGGCTCTACGTCGAAGACCACTGCCGCGCCCTCGACCGCATCCTCGAGGCCGGCACCCCCGGCGGCACCTACTGCATCGGCGGCTGCAACGAGGTGGCCAACCTCGATCTGGTGCACCAGCTCTGCGACCTGATGGACGAACTGGCCCCCGACCTGCCGGTGCGCCCCAGCCGCGAGCTGATCCGCTTCGTGGCCGACCGCCCCGGCCACGATCGCCGCTACGCCATCGACGCCTCGCTGCTGCGGCGCGAGCTGGGCTGGCAGCCGCAGGTCACCGTCGCCGAGGGCCTGCGCCGCACCGTGACCTGGTACCTGGCCCATTCCGACTGGTGGCGGCCCCTGCTGTCGAACGACTACGCCGCCTACCTCGACCAGCAGTACGCCGACCGCCTCACCCCCTGAACCGCCCATGCAGATCGAACCCCAGGCCATTCCCGAGGTGCTGCTGCTCAAGCCGAAGGTGTTCGGCGATGAGCGCGGCTTCTTTGTCGAAACCGCCCGCGACACGGTGCTGCGCGAGGCCGGCATCCCGCCGCTGGTGCAGCACAACCAGTCCCGCTCGGGCGCCGGCGTGCTGCGCGGCCTCCACTACCAGCTGGTGCAGCCCCAGGGCAAGCTGGTGCGCTGCGCCCGCGGCAGTGTCTTTGATGTGGCCGTCGACGTGCGCCGCGGCTCCCCCTGGTTCGGCCAGTGGGTCGGCGCTGTGCTCGACGACCGCGACCACCACCAGCTGTGGGTGCCGCCCGGCTTTGCCCACGGCTTCGTGGTGCTCAGCCCCCTGGCCGACTTCTGCTACCTCTGCTCCGACTACTACCACCCCGCGTCAGAGCAGAGCCTGCTCTGGGATGACCCCGGCCTGGCCATCGCCTGGCCCGCCCTGCCCGATGGGGTGACGGTGCAGCTGTCGGCCAAGGATCAGGCCGCCCCCACCCTCGCCGCCCAGGATCCTGAACGGCTGCCGCTGTTCACGGCCGCGGCGCCGTGAGCCGCCCGGCCAGCCAGCCCAGCACCAGCCCCACCCCCAGCCCCTGCAGCTGCCAGAACTGGTGCCGGTAGCGGTAGGGCACCGCCCCCAGCTGCAGCCCCACCCACAGGGCCAGACCAACCCCCAGCAGGGCGCCGCCGCCGCGAACCAGACCACCACCGCCCCCCGGCGGCCGTCGATCGAGGGGGCCGTCGGCCAAGGCACACCATGCGCACGCCGTAATCTTGCCGCAGCCAGACGCCCGCGTCGTCGACCCCTCGGTTCCCCTGCAGCAGGCGGTCTGGATCCGCCTCACCGTCCGGGCGACCCTCCCCTGCCGCGGCGAGGAGGTGCGGCTGCAGCTCACCCTGCGCAACGGCCGCAGCCAGGTACTGCCGCTGCCCCTCTGTGATCTCACCGCCGTCGAGCGGCTGCTGCTGCCCCTCGACGATGCCCTCACGGCCGTGGAGGTGCTCACGGCCCCCGAACCCCTCGAGCTGAGCTGGCAGACCCTGGCCCCCGCCACCGCCGCCCTGGCCCTGGCCCGCGAGCTCTGCGCCGACGATCCCGCGACCCTCTACCGCGACCCCCTGGCCCTGCGCCAGGAGATCGACCAGCTGGGCCTCGATCCCCTCGACCGCCTCTGGGGCCGCTACCGGCGCTTCCTCCAGGAGCGGCCACGGCCCCTGTTCAGCCGCACGGCCCTCAGCCGCCGCCAGCTGCCCATCGACTTCCGCCACCCCGACGACACCCTGGCCCTGGTGCGGGCCCTGGCCGTGGCCTGCGAACGGCGCCACGACCCGGCCCTGCCCCTGGTGTCGATCGTCATCCCCACCTACGGCAAGGATCCCTACACCCTCCGCTGCATCGAGAGCGTGCTGCAGGCGCAGCTGCGCCAACCCCTGCCGCGCCAGCGGCTCGAGCTGATCGTCATCGACGACGCCGCCCCCCCCGAAGACCCGCCGCTGCTGCCCGCCCTCGAGGGCCTGCCGGCGATCACCCTGCTGCGCAACCCCGACAACCTCGGCTTTCTGCGCAGCTGCAACCGCGCCGCCGGCCAGGCCACCGGCGACTGGATCTGCTTCCTCAACAACGACACCGTCGTCGCCGACGGCTGGCTCGATGAGCTGCTCGACTGCTTCCGCTGGTTCCCCGATGCCGGCCTGGTGGGCCCGATGCTGCTCTACCCGGGGGGCAGCCTCCAGGAGGCCGGCGGCATCGTCTGGCAAGACGGCAGCGCCTGGAACTACGGCCGCAACGGCGACCCCGAGAACCCCGCCTACAGCTTTGCCCGCGATGTCGACTACATCTCGGGCGCCTGCATCCTGCTGTCCACCGCCCTGTTCCGCGAGCTGGGCGGCTTTGACGGCCGCTACTCGCCCGCCTACTACGAAGACACCGACCTGGCCCTGGCGGTCAAGGCCAGCGGCCGGCGGGTGATCTATCAACCCCGCTCACGCGTCATCCACTTCGAAGGCATCAGCAGCGGCCGCGACGAAGAATCGGGGGCGAAGCGCTTTCAGCTGCGCAACCAGCAGCTCTTCTTCCGCAAGTGGCAGAGCCACCTGGCCAGCCACGGCCCCAACGCCCACGACGTGCTCGGCAACCGCAACCGCGGCCGCCGGGCCCGCATCCTTGTGCTCGAGAGCTGCACCCCCACCCCCGACCAGGACGCCGGCTCGTACTTCATGGTGGTGCTGCTCTGGAGCCTGCTGCTGCTGGGCTACGACGTCAGCTTCATCGCCGTCGACAACCTGCTCTACATGCCCGACTACAGCGGCTGGCTGCAGAGGCTGGGGGTCGAGGTGATCAGCCATCCCCACATCGACAGCCTCGAGTCGCACCTGCAGGAGGCGGGCAGCAGCTACGACGCCGTGCTGCTGGCCCGGCCCGACGTGGCCGAACGGGCCCTCACCCCCCTCAAGACCCACGCCCCCCATGCCCGGCTGCTCTACTACACCCACGACCTGCACCACCTGCGGCTCGAGCGCCAGCAGCAGGTGGACCCCGGGGCGGTGAGTGCCGACGACATCGAAGGCATGCGCCGCCTCGAAAAGGAGGTGGTCGATGTGGTCGACGGGGTGCTGTACCTCAGCGACAGCGAGCGCGACGAAGCCGTGCGGCGGCTGCAGCCCCGCTCCCGCGCCCACGTGCTGCCCCCGCCCCTGGCCGGCCGCCGCGCCGCCGCCGGCCACGGCCAGCGCTCCGACCTGGTGTTTCTCGGCGGCTTCCGCCATCCCCCCAACGTCGATGCCGCCCTGTTCTTCGTCGGCGAGGTGATGCCGCTGCTGCGCCAGGCCGGCAGCGGCCTGCGGCTGCACCTGGTGGGGGCCGCCCCACCGGCCGCGATCCTCGAGCTGGCGGGGCCCGATGTGATCGTGCACGGCCACGTCGACGACCTCGACGGGTTGCTGGCCACCCGCCGCATCGCCATCGCCCCCCTGCGCTACGGCGCCGGCGTCAAGGGCAAGGTGCTCACCATGCTCGGGGCCGGGGTGCCGCTGGTGGGCACCGCCGTCGCCGCCGAAGGCATCGGCCTGCGCGACGGCATCACCTACCTGCGGGCCGAGGAACCGGCCGAGTTCGCCCGCTCGATCCTCGAGCTGCACCGTTCCGCCGAGCTCTGGCAGTCGATCGCCGATGCCGCCCACCGCCACGGCGAAGAGGGCTGGGGTCTGGCCGGCGGCCTCGAGCGGCTGCGGGCGATCCTGGCCGACCAGCTGCTGCCGGTGCCAGAGGTCTGCCCCGCCTGGGTCGACCTGCCCCCCCTCACCGGCCTCCGCCTCGGCCCCGAAGGGCTGCTCTGCGACTACACCCTGCGGGGCCACGGCTGAGGCGGCCCACCCCCACGGGCAGAATCAGCCCAGCCCCCGCCTCAGACCGCGGCTTCTGCATGACGCTCAGGCTCCACAACACCCTGCACCGCCGCCTCGAAGCCTTCGAGCCGCGCGAGCCCGGCCGGGTGAGCATCTACTGCTGCGGCGTCACCGTCTACGACCTCTGCCATCTGGGCCACGCCCGCAGCTACATCGCCTGGGATGTGCTGCGGCGCTATCTGCTCTGGCGCGGCTATGCCGTCACCTTCGTGCAGAACTACACCGACATCGACGACAAGATCCTGGCGCGGGCCGCCGCCGAGGGCACCACGATGCAGGCCGTGAGCGAACGCAACATCACCGCCTACGAGGCCGACATGGCGCGGCTCAACATCCTGCCGCCCGATCGGATGCCGCGGGCCACCGCCAGCCTCGACGCCATCCGCAGCCTCATCACCGACCTGCAGGCCCGCGGGGTCGCCTACTCGGCCGACGGCGATGTCTACTTCGCCGTGCAGCGCCATGCCGGCTACGGCCGCCTGTCGGGCCGCGACCTCAGCGAGCAGCACGACAACGCCGCCGGCCGGGTGCAGGCCGACGAAGAGGCCCGCAAGCAGCATCCCTTCGATTTCGCCCTCTGGAAGGGGGCCCGGCCCGGTGAACCGTCGTTCCCGTCACCCTGGGGGCCCGGGCGGCCGGGCTGGCACATCGAATGTTCGGCGATGGTGCGCGAGACCCTCGGCGAGAGCATCGACATCCACCTCGGCGGCGCCGACCTGATCTTTCCCCACCACGAGAACGAGATCGCCCAGTCGGAGGCGGCCA
>JBMOIF010000026.1:0-29957 GCA_049317465.1 Prochlorococcaceae cyanobacterium
ACTCGAAATCGTTTGAAGGGCAACCTTCCGTGGGTTCGAATCCCACCCTCTCCGTATCACCGAGGTCTTGCACAGACCGTCGAAGTCCAAAGTCCTCCCCTGGTTTTGGTCTCAGGGCCTGCGTCCTCCGACGCGGCCCTCCCCACCAAGCCGGCGGTCAAGGAGGAGGCCGGCAACCTGGGGGCATCACCTTCCATCCGTCCAAGGTATGCCGTGCATCCAGGCTGATCCCGCAGACCATCGCTGGCACGATGACAACCGCTCAGCAACTGCCGAGCGGCGACAGGGAGTCTTCTGTGAATGAATCAAACCAGTCGCCGCATTTGGGGACGACTTACGACGCCCGTTGATACAGGTCCTCCAGTCGCTCCCGGCTGAGGTCGACGTAAAGCACTTCATCTCCGGGCTCGGGAGCTTCGGGATGGCGCTTGGACCTGGAGCCACTTCTTTGTCCAGAAGCGAGTGGCGACGAGCCGCGCAGGTTCTGGCTCATCAAGGCGAAAGCGCCTCCGGTGATCAGGGCAAAGCAGATCAGGTAAACAGCAGCCAGAAGGTCGTTCAAGGAGGGGAGACGCTTTCCATCAGCCTAGTGTGAAGAAATGTTGAGCGTGGCCACGGTTCGCCCGGTCTGCGCAATCCCCTCTCCACGGCAGGCCGCCCAGTTCCTCCTTTCAGGCAGCTCAGGGCGGATGCGGTGCTTTCGTGGCGGAACAAACAGCAGCAGCAGGAGTGGCGGGATTGAGGGGCACGGATGACGTCAGGAATCGTGCCAACGATGTTGGTCCATCACCAGCACCGCGAAGCGGGGTGAACGGCTGCTTGATGATGATCCACCGCTGACTAGCGTGCTGCAGATCCGAGGTGCTTCGCCGTTTCCCCGTCCATCCATTCCTGCTCCCATCCGAGCAAGGCCGAGCTGCTGGCCTGTTTGCCGCCCGAACTGGTTGAGCTCAACCCCCGCAAGGCCTGGACCAGTCTGGGCTGCTCCCTTGCCCTCTCGTTACTGGCCTACGGGCTCGGCACCCAGATCCCCATTGCGGCTGGTGCGGCCCCCCTCTGGCTGGTCTACGGGCTGATCACCGGCACCGTGGCCATGGGCTGCTGGGTCATTGCCCATGAATGCGGCCATCAAGCCTTTCATCCCAACCGTCGTGTCGAGGCGCTGGTGGGGTTTGTGCTGCACAGCCTGCTGCTTGTGCCTTACTTCAGCTGGCAGCGCAGCCATGCCGTGCACCACGCCCACTGCAACCACCTTGAGGGAGGCGAAACCCATGTGCCGCCCCGGGCGGAGTCAAGGACGGGCCGGCTGATTCTCGCGATGAACCGGCGACAGGGAAGCGTCCTCTCCGGCAGCCGGGCGCTGGTGATTCATCTGCTGTTCGGCTGGCCGCTCTATCTGCTCTTCGGTGTGACGGGTGGATCTGACTACGGAGCGCCGACCTCCCACTTCTGGCTGGGGGAACCGTTCCGCAACGGTCGCCGGCCACTGTTCCCCGACTCCTTCCGCGGATCGATGCTGCGTTCCACTCTCGGCGTGCTGGCGATGCTGGTGCTCCTGGGGCTGGCTGCAATCCAGTGGTCGCCAGCGCGGGTGCTGTGCATGTATGGCTTGCCCTACCTGGTGATCAACGCCTGGCTGGTGGGGTACACCTGGCTGCATCACACCGATCTCAACATTCCCCACTTCGAGAGCGGCGACTGGACCTGGGCCAAGGGCGCCCTACAGACGGTGGATCGTCCCTACGGCCCGGTGCTCAACTTTCTCCACCACGGCATTGGGGCCACCCATGTGTGCCACCACATCAACCCTCGCATCCCCCACTACAACGCCTGGCGCGGTACTGCCTTGCTGAGGCAACAGTTCCCGCATTTGGTGCGTTACGACTCCACCCCCATTGATCAGGCGCTGTGGAGGGTGGCCACCCGCTGCTCGGTGGTGCATCAGGCGATCCCTGGTGGTGGCTTTTTCTATCAAGGCTGACCTTGCTTTGTCGCGGTCAGGCTTTCTCCGTCACGTCTGGACGTGTGGTTTCGAAAAGACCCATGACTCATCAGGACTCCGTTGACGAGGCAGCAAAGAGGGTCAGATAATCCTCAGCCACGAGGCTGTGCTCGGCCTGACTGTCGACCCGAAACCCTACCCGGGTGGCCATCGATAGGTGCAGCATGTTGAGGAATTCCACGGCATCCGCCTGATTGTCCACACAACAGGAACTGCCGGTCGGGTGTCTGTGGCTTCACGCATGGCCTGTCTTGGGCCTGGCAGGAAAGAAAAGGAGATCACGTCTGGGAGAAGAGATGCTCGGGGCTTGACCTTCTCGGCTGTGATCCCTGCTCGGGTTATGCAGCCCGAGGGTTCAATGGGTGGGAAACAGAACTGACGTATCGCTCTCTGCACCTACGGGACGATGCTCGCGCAGCGTCGTCGAGTTCACTTGTTGTGTGTCGCATCGTTGGCGCACCTCCGCTGGACTCCTGGGCCTCCTCTCAACTTCAAGGTACGCCTTCTGGCTGACGATGGTGGCTCCAGGAGGTGCCTGTTTCCGCCTCAAATCGGACGGTTTTGCGAACCGCCTGGCCGATGGGAGGGAACGGGCGGGCCCACCGTGGTGGCGCGGGCATCAACGATCTCCATTCACGATGGGAGCAATCCAGAGGGTCTGACCATGAAGGTGATCGTGGATCTGTGCGTGGTGCCGATCGGGGTGGGCGTGCACCTGGCGCCCTACATCGCCGCCTGCGAGAAGGTGCTCCGTGAGGCCGGTCTCAAGATCCAGCTCCACCCCAACGGCACTGCCATCGAAGGGGAATGGCAGCCCGTGTTCCAGGCGATCGAGGCTTGCCACCGGGCGGTGCATGCCATGGGCTGCCCCCGCATCTACACCACCGTGAAGGTCAACACCCGCACCGACAAGGACCAGAGCCTGGAGGACAAGGTGGCCAGCGTGCAGGCGCTGCTGTGATGCCAGGCCAGCCGCACCAGGCCGGCGAGGTTCTGGCGTTCTGGTTTGTCGAAACCCGGCCGCGCCAGTGGTTCGCCAAGGACGCCGCCTTCGACGGGCTGGTGCGGGATCGCTTCCTCGGGCTCACCCGGCAGGCGCTCGCCGGTGAGCTCGATGCTTGGAGCCCTGCGGTGCCCGGGGGGCTCGCCCTCGTGCTTTTGCTCGATCAGTTCCCCCGCCAGATCTGGCGTGACACCGCGATGGCCTTCGCCGGCGATCCGCAGGCCCTGGCGCTGAGCCTGCAGGCAGTGGAGCGGCACTGGCTGGAGGCCGAACCCGAGCAGGCCCGGCGGCAGTTCTGGCTGATGCCCCTGATGCACAGCGAAGACCTGGCGGTGCAGGAGGCGGCCCTGCCGCTGTTCCAGCGCCACTGCGATCCCCGCACCGCCGACTTCGCCCGTCGGCACCGGGATGTGATCGCCCGCTTCGGCCGCTTCCCCCACCGCAATGCCGCCCTGGGGCGCCCGTCGAGCGCAGAGGAACTGGCGTTTCTGCAGACGCCGGGCTCTGGCTTCTGAAGCGGCTCGGCAGACCGCCGGCGAGTCAGGGGAGGCCGAGGTTCTGCAGCTGTGCCTCAAGGCGCTGGCGGAGGCGGTTCTGCACCAGAGCGCAGAGATCGTCCACCAGCCCGTTGTCGGTACTCCAGTTCGTGCGCACACCATTCCGTTCACAGCGCACCAGGCCGGCGCGTTGCAGCTGACCCAGCTGTCGGCTGATGTGCGACTGGGAGAACCCGGTGACATCGATCAGGCCAGCCACATCCATCGGCCCATGTTTGAGCTGGCAGAGGAGCTGAAGGCGCGTCGGCTCGCTGAGCAACCGGAAGAACTGGCTGTATTCCTCCAGCAGCTCAGGGCTGGGCATTGATCCGGGACCTCCCATGACCAGCGCTCCATGTCGATGGACGAATGATGGGCCTGCTGACGCAGCGTGGATCGCTGTTTGCGCTGAAGCAATGATGCGCATGCATTCAGAAAAGCTTCCGAGGTGTGCCATGGCCCAGGCCCCCGCGTCCCCCCTTCTGCAGGCGGCCGCCGGTGGTGTGCCGCTGCTGCTGCGCCAGTTGTTTGACGACTCCACCGGCACCTTCACCTACCTGCTTGCCGATGTCCCCAGCGGCGAAGGGGTGCTGATTGATCCGGTGTTCGAGCAGCACGCCCGTGACCTCTCGCTGATCCGCGAGCTGGGCATCCACCTGGTGGCCTGCCTCGACACCCACGTTCATGCCGACCATGTCACCGGCAGCTGGCTGATGCATCAGGCCACCGGCTCCGCCATCGGCAGTCAGTCGCGCCTGGGTCGTGATGGCTTCAATGCAGGGAGAACAACCTGTCGTACTGGTGGTACTCCGGCTTGTTGAGGCCATCGTGCTGAAGCATCTTCCGGAGCTGAATGATTTCTCGACGCTGCGCCACGATGATGTCGCGGGCCAGGCGCCGGATCGTGGGATTGGTCGATTTGCCGAGGGCGTCGTGGGCCATGACCAGTGCGCCACCATGGTGCTGAAGCATCCCCTCCAGGAACCAGGTCACCCGGTTGTCGCGCGTCGGGGTGGCGCCCATCATCTGCATCGCCTGGATCTGGGCGGGGCCCATGGCGATCAGGTCTGCCATGGCATCGGGATTCCCTCCCGCTCTCAGCGCCACGGGATGGACAGGGGCTTCCGGATACCAGGCCTTGCGCCACAGGCCCATGGCCCTGATCTCCTGGGCCTGATCGCGCCAGATCCCCTTGGCGAGTGCCCCCACGCCAGGCACGCCGATGTCGAAGACGAATTCACTCATCCGCAGGGCACCGGTGTGGTGCTGCACCATCGCGTCGAGCCAACGCAGGTCATAGGTGCGGCCGGCGGGTCCCACGTCGTGGTTGTGGACGCTGTGATCCACCGCTGCAGGCGCCGGGGCCATCATCCGGTGGTGTTGATGGGGATTCCCCTGGGCCTGGGCGCCGCCCTGCGGCATGAGGAGCAGAGCCAGGGCCAGGGCCACCCGTGTGCAGTGCATCGCGTCGTCGTCTGGTCGAACCGCCGCTCCAGAATCACGCATGTCGGCCAGCCGGGTCGATGCTTCTGAAGGGCGAACCGCTGCACCATGGGTTTCCGTTTCCGTCGCTCCACCCGCCTCGGGCCCCTGCGTCTCAACTTTTCCCAGGCCGGCCTCAGCTCGATCTCGGTCGGCGGCCGTGGCGCCTCGTTCAACATTCCGGTGAACCGCAGCGGTGGCCCCCGCACCACCGTCGACCTGCCGGGCACCGGCCTGAGCTGGAGCGTCGAGCACACCCCCTCCCAGGGATTGCCCAACAGCCGCCGGCTGCGGTCCGGCCAGCTTGAGGCGTTCAAGCAGTCGCTGCTCGCGGTGCTGCACCAGCAGGTGTTCGCACCGGGTTCCGCCGCCCGGCAGCTGTGGGACCAGGGGCTGGTGAGCCGGTTGCTCGCCGATGGTTCCCTCGGGGCCCGCACCGCCGGGCTGCTGGCGTTGATCGAAACGCCCGAGGCGATGGAGAGCTACCTGCTGCGGGCCCAGGGTCAGGACGATGCCAAGCGTCGGGCCCAGCGCTGCATCACGGCCGTTCAGGAGGCGGCACGTCTCGTTGCCGGGCCAGCACCGTGACCAGGGCCGTGTCCACACTCAGGATCCGTTCCCCCAGGGTCACCCGCTGAGCCCGAACCGATTCAGCCAGCTGCACCTCAAAGGGCACGAAGCCCCCTTCCGGTCCGATCATCACCACCGCCGGCCCCGCTGCTGCAGCGGCCAGGCTGACGGGGGCGTCCATGTCGGCGATCCAGCAGGGCCTGCCGGCGCAAAGGTTCGGCAATTCATCCTCCACAAACGGCCGGAAACGACGGTGCAGATGCACCTGGGGGGTGATGGTGTCCCGCGAACGCTCCAGGCCCGCCAGCAATGCCTCCGTGAGCCTCTCCGGTTGCAGCAGCGGAGTCTGCCAGTAGCTCTTCTCCACCCTGGCACTGTGAATCAGATGCAGATGATTCACACCGAATTCGGCACACTGCCGCAGCATCCGCCGCAGCATCTTGGGGCGCGGCAACGCCAGCACGATGTCGAAGCAATGCCGGGCAGGCGGCGCTGCATTGAGCTCCACCCGCAGCTGCACGCCGGCCGGATCCATGGCTTCAATCACCCCCCGGCCGCAGGCGCCACCCAGCAGCCCCACCCGCAGGCTGTCGCCCACCTGCGCCCTGATCACGTCGCGGATGTGGGCAGCCCGCCGGTCGTGCACCACGGCCACCTGCTCACCCCTCCAGTCGCTGGCATGGAGCAGAACAATGTTCATCGGTTCGCCTGGCGAGGGCCTCGTCATCCACCATGGATGGGTGCCATCCAGGTCACGTCTCCATGGCCACCCCAGCCCTTGACGCCGTCCGTCTCTACCGGATGGATCTGCCCGATCACGCCTGCCCCTGGGGGCTGCGGGCGCTGCGGCTGCTGCAGGACCGCCACATCCCCTTCGAGGATCATCCCCTCCGCAGCGAAGCGGAGGTGGCCGCCTTCAAGGAGGCCCACGGGGTGGTGACCACGCCCCAGATCTTTTCGGGCAAGGAGCGGATCGGTGGCTACACCGACCTGGCGGCCCGGCTGGGCGTGCGGCCGGAATCAGCCGACATCTCGTACCTGCCGGTTCTGGTGGTGTTTGCCACCGCCGCACTCATGACCCTGGTCCTGGCCGCAGGCATCAGCGGGTTCATGGGCATCGCCATCTGCCTGCTGGCCATGCTCAAGCTGATGGATGTGGAGGCCTTCGCAGCCAGCTTCCGCAAGTACGACCTGCTCAGCCAGCGCTGGACCACCTGGGGCAGCCTCTATCCCGGCGTTGAACTGCTGGTGGGTCTGGGGGTGCTGCTGCAGCCCCAGTCCATCGCTGCCGCTCGGGTGGTGGGCGCCATGGCGATGCTGCTGGGCGCCTTGGGCATGGTGTCGGTGGGCAAGGCTGTGTTCATCGATCGCCTCGCGCTCAACTGCGCCTGCGTCGGTGGCAACTCCCGAACCCCGCTGGGTGTGGTGAGCTTTGCCGAGAACCTGATCATGGCGCTGATGGGCGCGGCGATGCTGGTCTGAGCCCTGCGGGCGTTCTCACCCTCCCTGGTACCACTGCCGATACCAGCGGGCCATCTGGTCGATTTCTTCGCTCTGCGCCCTCACCATGGCGGCCTCCAGCTGCCGCAATTCGGGATGGACCGTGCCCCATTGCGCGTGGGTGGCCATCATCACGCCCATGCGGTGGTGGGCGATCATCTGTTCCAGAAAGGCCCGGTCAAAATCCGCCGCGCCCCGCAGGGCCTCGAGACTGGTGGGGAAGCCAGGCATCCCCATCCCCATCCCCATCCCCATCCCCTGGTTCGCTCCGCTCCAGGACGGCACCTCGGTGCCGTACCACTGGCGATACCACCGACGCATCACCTCGTTCTCGTTGCTCTGACTCGCGCGGATCCCCTCGGCGAGGGTCCTGATCTCAGGACGCCGGGAGCGTTGCAGGGCCAGATCCGCCATGGCGATCGCCCCCTCGTGGTGGGGAATCATCATCACGATGAACCGGCCATCGGCCGAGCGCTGGCCGCTGGGGGGGGCGCTCCAACCCTCCCGGGGGGGCATGGTCGTGGGGCAAGCCCGGGCAGAGCTCGTCAGGACCAGCAGCACAGCTGCTGCCGGAGCGATGGCGTTCAGAGGCCTGGCCATCGCACACCTTTGCGCAGCATCTGATCCCAGCCTGGCCAGCTTCGGCCTCGTGGAGACCCGATGCCGCACAACCACGGCTTGGCCGCTACCGAAGCAGCAGCAGCGTTTTCAGGTCCGGAACCGCCTGCAGCAGCAGCCACAGGCCGAGGGCGACAGCCCCACCCAGCTGACTGATGCGGCTGCGGGGTTCGCCGCTCCACGCAGCAGGCCCCAGCCACATGGGTCTGGCGGTCCAGCGCTCGGATCCACCGTTCGCTTCGTCGGGCGAGACGGTGCCGAGTCTCGGTTCCTCAGCCTTCGAAGCTGCGGCGCGCTTCCGTCACTCCCGCCGGCTGGGTCCCCTTGAGATACGCCAGCATGGTGTCGGCGTCCGAGACTTCGAAGGGATCCACCGGGCAGTTGTCACCGAACTCGGGCTCCACGAAGCTCTTTTCGATCACGCCGTCCTTGACGAGCATCGAGTAGCGCCAGGACCGCAGGCCAAAGCCCAGGTTGGATTTGTCGACCAGCATGCCCATCTTGCGGGTGAACTCGCCATTGCCATCGGGCAGCAGAAACACGTTCTTGGCGCCCACGTGGCGTCCCCACTGGAACATCACGAAAGCATCATTCACCGACACACAGATGATCTGATCGACTCCCAGGCTACGGAAGTCGTCGAAAAGCTCTTCGTAGCGCGGCAGATGGTTCGACGAGCAGGTGGGCGTGAAGGCTCCGGGCAGGGAGAAGACCACCACGGTCTGCCCCTTGAAGATCTCGTCCGTGCTCAGGTCCTGCCAGCGGTAGGGGTTCGGGCCCGGGACGGATTCATCGCGGACGCGGGTCTTGAACGTGACCTGGGGAACGGTGCTCAGGAGGGACATGGCCTGGTGGGCGGATGGACGGGGCCGGGTCGGCCGTGGACCGATCTTATCCGGATTGACTACGGATAGCAATCGCCCTCGGTCGCCCGCCTGGCGGTGGTGCCGCCGTGTCGGTGCGGTGCTGTAGGGTGAAAAGGATTCTGCGAACCATCTGCAGCGGGTTTCTGTCCTGATGCCTGGGTCATTCCAGGCCGGCGATCTCCCCAGGACTTCTCCACCAGACCAGCCACCGTGCTTCGGCCACTTCGACGAATCGATCCATAGTTTTTGCCTTTTTCATGACTATTTACGTCGGCAATCTGTCCTTTGATGCCGAGGTGGAAGACCTTCAGCACCTGTTCGCCGAATACGGTGCCGTCAGCAAGTGCACCCTCCCCCTGGACCGCGAGACCGGCCGCAAGCGTGGCTTTGCCTTCGTCGACATGGCTTCGGCCGAAGATGAGGCCCGAGCCATCGCCGATCTCCAGAACGTCGAGTGGATGGGTCGCAGCATCCGCGTCAACAAGGCCGAGCCCCGTGGCGCTGGCGGCGGTGGTGGCGGCGGCGGCGGTGGTGGCCGCCGCTGGTGATCTCAGCTGGCTGAGCGGGCCCGCAGGGCTCGCTCGCTGGGCTGGCGCAGACCCTCTGCCCAGCCCAGGCCTTCCAGCATCCGGATGAACCGGAAGGTGGGATCAGGCAGAAGCATCACCCGACCCTTCCTCACCGTGATTCCCTGACGCACGGACCCTTGGAATGCATGGTGCAGATTGTGCCAGCCTTCCCCGAACGTGATCAAGGCCACCCAGCCATTGTTGCGGCTGGCGTCGCCGGTGGCAAAGGGCTGGTCGCCGACCAGATGCGCCACCGAATTGACGCTGGCCACAGCGTGAAACAGAACCGTTGTGCTGAGGCAGAACGCTCCAAGACCCTCGACGCCTCCGATCCCCCAGGACAGCCAGGCCAGGGCGAGCACGGGAAGCACGTGCAGGCGATCGATCAGCCGCAGCACCGGATCCGCCTCCACATCGGCCGGCAGCGATTCCGGGTGGAATCCGGGGCCCAGCAACCAACCCAGCTGGGCATGCCAGAAACCCCGCCAGCCAGCCACAGGATGCAGAGGCGTGTGGGGGTCGCCGGGGGTGTCGACATGGCTGTGGTGGCGCTGGTGGTGCGCCTTCCACCAACTGGGCCCCATCTGGCCTGCCGCCGAGGCCACCAGTGATCCAACCCACCACACCAGTCGTGGTGCCCGGTAGCTGCCGTGGGTGATGAGACGGTGGTAGATGGCCGTGGTGGCCAGTATGCGCAGGCAGTACAGCAGCAGTGCCCACAGGGCCATCGGCACCCCCAGGCCGCTCAGCAGCAGCAGCAGGCAGCCCAGGTGACAGAGGACGATCACGACCGGGCCGAGCCCGTGCAGAAGGCGGCGTCCTGACAGTGGCTGAGGCAGGACGGTGCAGAACAGGGTCAGAAGGGATGCCGATCGCGACGGCCATTCAATGCCATGGCCCGCTCAGCGGCTTGCCCTTGGGGTCCCATTCCTACAGTCACGCGCATGCCTCCCTCCGACCCTGCCCTCACGGCCTTCGGGGCCAGCCTCTCGGCCATCACCCTGGCTGAACTGGGGGACAAGACCTTTTTCATGGCCCTGATCCTGGCGACGCGCCACCGGGCCCGCCTCGTCTTCGTCGGCGCCTTCGCGGCCCTCGCGGCCGTCACGTTGATCTCCCTGGCCCTGGGCTTCGGCCTGCGGGAAGTGCTGCCGGCCTGGCTGCTGCCCTGGCTGGCCGCGGTGCTGTTCCTGGGGTTCGGACTCAAGCTCCTCGTGGATGCCCAGGCCATGGCCGCCGACGCGGCCGACGCGGAGGAGCGAGAGGCCGAGCAGGCCGTTGCCGACGCCGAACGACAGCGGCCCATCGTCACCGCCCGGGCGGTGGTGCTGGAGGCCTTCGTGCTGGTGTTTCTGGCGGAACTCGGTGACCGCACCCAGATCACGACCGTCGTGCTGGCCACGGCTCCGGCCCTCACCTTCGCCGGCCTGCTGGCCGGGGCGCTGCTGGGCCATGGCCTGGTGACGTGGCTGGCGGTGGGGGCCGGCCGCTGGATCGGTGGGCGCATCCCGGAACGGCTCCTCTACCGCCTCAGCGGAGCGCTGTTCCTGATCTTCGGCCTGGTGGCGCTGCGGCAGGCGCTTCGCTAGACCGCCACCATGGCCACTCTGCCGCGCCTCTTCCGCCCCACCGATCCGCTCTACGCCCTGCAGTGGCAGTTCGGCCTCATCGGTCGGCTGGGCGACCTGGGCCGCAGTTCCACCGCCGGTATCGAACGGGTCTGGGCCGATGTGACCGGCGCGGGGGTGGCGGTGGCCCTCTGGGACAGTGGCATCGCTTCCACCCACTGGGACCTGCAGGCGACCGTGCGGCTGGATCGACGGGTGGTGGTCGCCGGCCTGCTCAATGACGGTGAAGCCCTGGGGACGGCCGATCGCCACGCCACCGCCGTCGCCGGGCTGATCGCCGCCGCCAGCAACGGTCGCGGCGGGGTGGGGGTGGCCTTTGCCGCCGGCATCACCGCCGTGCGGGTGTTCGGCGGGTCCGATGACGTCAATACGGCCTACGACCGCTACCTGCTCAGCCTCGAGAGCCTGCCCGCCTTTGCCGTCAGCAACCACAGCTACGGCTCCCGTCCCGACTGGCACCCCGCTCCCCAGGAGGCCCTGTTCGAGCAGGCGGCCCGTCTCGGCCGCCAGGGCCTCGGCAGCCTGCAGGTCAAGGCAGCCGGTAACGACAACATCGACAGCAACGGTGATCGTCTCAACGCCTCGCGGTTCACCGTCAACGTCGCCGCCACCACGGCCGGCGGTGGCGTCACCAGTTACTCCAGTTATGGAGCCCAGCTGCTGGTGGCCGCCCCGGCCGCCGCGGTGACGACCGATCGCCTTGGCCTTGGCATCGGCTACGACGGCCTCGACAACGGTGATTACACCAATCGCTTCGGCGGCACCTCGGCCGCCACCCCCGTCACCACCGGTGTGATCGCCCTGATGCTCGAGGCCAACCCAGGCCTGGGCTGGCGGGATGTGCAGACCATCCTGGCCCTCTCCGCCATGGGCCTCCCCGGCACCTACAACGGCGTGCCCGCCCCCAGCGAGGGCTTCCGCTGGCAGTGGAACGGTGCCGATCACTGGAACGGCGGAGGCCTGCACTTCAGCGAGGACTACGGCTTCGGGATCGTGCAGGCCTACCCGGCGGTACGCATGGCCGAGGCGTGGCGCTGGCTGCAGCCCCAGGCCGCAACCTCAGCCAACGAGGTCGCCCTCGGCACAACCCTGACCCTGGCGCGGCCGATCGCCGACCTCGGCAACAGCCGCATCAGTTTCGACGTCACCGAGGCCATCGCGGTGGAACACGTCGATCTGCAGCTTGATCTGCGCCATGGTCAGTTCACCGACCTGCGCCTGCAGCTGATCTCACCGGCCGGAACCGCCCTGTCGCTCTACGACGGCAGCGGCGGTGCCCCAGCAGCGGGTCTGGCGGCCACGGGCCTCAGCCCACGGTTCGGTGCTGCCGGTTTCCGAGGAGAATCGAGTGTCGGCACCTGGACCCTCGAGCTGCAGGATGCGGTGGCCGGCGCCGACGGCTGGCTCGACGCCCTCACCTTCAACGCCTATGGAGCGCCCGTCGACGTTGACGACGTCTACCACTACACCGAAGAGGTGAAGACCGTGCTCGCCAGCCCGTTCCTGGCGGGTCGTCGCTTCCTCGGCGACAACGACGGTGGCAGCGACTGGATCGAGGCGGCGTCCATCTCGGATCCGCTGCTGCTCGATCTGCGCCCCGGTGCCAGCAGTTACCTGGCGACGGCAGGATTTCTTGACCTCAGCCCCCTCGGGGTGATCGAGAACGGCATCACCGGCGACGGTGTTGACCGTCTGTATGGCAACAGCGCCGACAACCTGCTCATCGGCGGCCGTGGCGATGACCTCATCGATGGCGGCGACGGCATCGACACGGCGGCCTTCCGAGGCGCCGGCGGGCTGTACAGCGTCTCGGCGGCGGCTGGTGTCACCAGCGTCAGCGGTCCTGATGGTGTCGATCGGCTGATCAACGTCGAGTGGCTGCGCTTCGACGACGGCCTCCTGGCGGTTCTGCCGCCGCCGCCTCCGGATCCCGCCGACATCCAGCCCCCGCTGCTGCTGGCGTTCACTCCGTCTTCCGGGCCGGGGGAGCTGCCGGTCGACGGCAGCCTTGAGCTGCTCTTCGATGAACCGGTGCTGCCCGGGGCCGGGGACCTGCGGATCGTCGCCGCCGATGGCACCAGCCTGCGCACCATCCCGGCCTCGACACTGCTTGAGGTGGCGGTGGCGGGACCGCAGGTGACCGTTGATCCGCTCGCGACCCTGCCCTATGGCCGCAACTTCAGCCTGCTGATCGATCCAGGTGCCTTCGTCGATCGGCTGGGTCATCCCTTCGCAGGCGTCGCCGACCCGGGCCTGCTCCGCTTCACCACCGCGTCCAATCCGATCGTGGGCAGCACCAATGCCAACACCCTGATCGGCACCGATGCCAATGACGCCATTCAGGGGCTTGCAGGCAACGATCTGCTCCAGGGGGGTGTCGGCGATGATCGGCTCGATGGCGGACCCGGCGACGACACGGCCAGCTACGCCGACGCTGCCGCCGGTGTGACCGTGAGCCTGGCCATCAGCGGCCCGCAGGACACCGGCACCGCCGGCCGCGACAGTCTGGTGGCCCTCGAGCGCCTGCTCGGTTCGGCCCATGGCGACCGGCTTCGCGGCGACGACGGCGCCAACCGTCTCGACGGCGGGGGTGGCGACGACACCATCGAGGGAAGCGGCGGTCACGACACCCTGGTGGGGGGCCTCAATGGCAGCCTGGGGGACACCCTCAGCTATGCCGCCTCCACGGCGGGCATCAGCGTGAGCCTGGCGCTGTCGGCTCCCCAGGTCACGGGCGGCGCCGGCACCGATGCCATCAGTGGTTTCGAGCACCTCGTGGGTGGAGCCGGTGATGATCGGCTCACGGGCAGCAGTCAGGCCAACCGCCTGGACGGTGGTGCCGGCAACGACACCCTCCGTGGCGGGCTGGGCAGCGACACCCTCACGGCGGGACCCGGCGCCGATGCGTTCGTGTTCACCAGTATCGGTGAGGCCGGCAAGGGGAGCCTTGCGGATCGCATCATCGACTTCGGCCCCGACGACCGGCTCGATCTGCAGGCCATCGATGCCAACGCCCTCATCGCGGCCCCTGGGGATCAGGCCTTCAGCTTCATCGGGACGGCTGCCTTCACGGCCGTCGGCCAGGTGCGGATGGTGCTCAACGGCAGCGTCGGTGTGCTGGAGGGAACCACCACCAGCGCCGGCACCGCCAGCTTCCAGCTGCTGTTCAGCAACGGCGTATTGCTGCAACCATCCCAGATCATTCTGTAGCCGCAAGAACACTTTGTTGGATGGAATCTGATGCCGCCAGCTGCTGCAGGGCTGCTGGATAAGCTGGGAGTTCCGCTCAACTGAGCACGCGAACCTGTCTGTCCTGGTGTCGATACTCGCCGCGATCCATCACCGCACCGACTACCGCTACGACAGGCCGGTGCGGCTTCAGCCCCAGACCATCCGCCTGCGGCCGGCTCCCCACAGCCGCACTCCGGTGCCGTCGTATGCGCTGCGCATCAGTCCGGCCGAGCATTTCATCAACTGGCAGCAGGATCCCCACGGCAACTGGCTGGCCCGGGTGGTGTTTCCCGAGCCCACGCGTCAGTTCACCATCGAGGTCGATCTCACCGCCGATCTGGCGGTGGTGAACCCCTTCGATTTCTTCATCGAGCCCGAAGCCGAGGCCTGGCCCTTCACCTATGAGCCTGATCTGGCGGAGGATCTGCGGCCGTTTCTGCAGCCCGAGCCCACCGGCCCTGCCTTCGAGAACTTCCTCGCCGACATCGACGCCACCGCCCCCAGCACCGTCGACTGGCTGGTCTCGCTGAACCGCCGGCTGCAGCAGACGATCCGTTATGTGGTGCGGCTTGAGCCCGGGGTGCAGACGCCCGATGAGACCCTGGCGCTGTCCTCGGGCTCCTGCCGCGACTCGGCCTGGTTGCTGGTCCAGCTGCTGCGCCGCTGGGGTCTGGCGGCCCGCTTCGTCTCCGGGTATCTGATCCAGCTGCGTCCTGACCTCAGGGCTCTTGACGGTCCGGCAGGCACCGACCGCGATTTCACCGATCTGCACGCCTGGTGTGAGGTCTATCTGCCGGGTGCCGGCTGGATCGGTCTCGATCCCACGTCGGGACTGCTCACCGGCGAGGGCCACATTCCCCTCTGTGCGTCGCCCCACTACCGCGCCGCCGCTCCGATCACCGGTCTGGTCGAACCTGCCGAGGTCACCTTCGGCTTTGAGATGAGCGTGACCCGCGTCGCCGAGCAACCTCGGGTCACGGCCCCCTTCGCCGATGACGCCTGGCGCGCCCTCGATGCCCTCGGCGAAGCCGTCGACCGTCAGCTCGTCGCCGATGACGTGCGCCTGACCATGGGTGGTGAGCCCACCTTCGTGTCCATCGACGACTATGAAGGCGCCGAATGGAACAGCGAAGCCGTCGGGCCGATGAAGCGTGGCCTGGCCGACACCCTGATCCGCCGCCTGCGCGATGCCTTTGCGCCGGGGGGCTTTCTTCACTACGGCCAGGGCAAGTGGTACCCGGGCGAGAGCCTGCCCCGCTGGACCTTTTCGCTCTATTGGCGCCGCGATGGCCAGCCCATCTGGCGCGACCCCGGGCTGATCGCCCCCGAGACCGTCCCAGCCCCCTGCCGGGCCGATGATGCCCGCGCCGTCGCTGCGGGGATCGCCGTCCGGCTGCAGCTCGACGATGACTTCATCGTGCCCGCCTACGAAGACCCGGCTGAGTGGATCCTGCGGGAGGGGGCGCTGCCCTTCAACGTCGAACCCGGCGACAGCCGCCTCGATGATCCCGAGGAGCGGGCGCGGCTGGCGCGGGTCTTCGACCGTGGTCTGGCGACGCCCGCCGGCTACGTGCTGCCCGTTCAGCGCTGGAACAGTGCCGCCACGGCCCCCCGCTGGATTTCGGAACACTGGGACCTGCGCCGCGGGCGCCTCTACCTCGTGCCGGGAGACAGCCCTGTCGGCTTTCGGCTGCCCCTGGGGTCGCTGCCCTGGGTGCCGCCGGAGGTGTACCCCCATGTGCGGCCCATCGATCCCGGCGCCATCGCCGGGCCGCTGCCCGACGCCGAGGTCCTGGCCCAGCGTCTGCGGCGGGTGGCGCCGGCCGCCGGTGGAGCCGCGGCCCAGCAGCAGATCCCCCAGTCCCTCGACGACGGCCTGCACGTGCGCACCGCCCTGTCGGTGGAACCCCGCGACGGCCGCCTCTGCGTCTTCCTGCCGCCCACCGAGACCCTCGAGGATTACCTGGAGCTGCTGGCGGCCGTTGAGGCCACGGCCGAGGAGCTGCAGCTGCCCCTGCACGTGGAGGGCTACCCGCCGCCGGTCGATCCACGGCTCAACGTCATCCGCGTCGCCCCCGACCCCGGCGTGATCGAGGTCAATGTGCACCCCGCGGCCAGCTGGCGGGAGGCGGTGGCCATCACCACCCGCCTCTACGAGGAGGCCCGCCTGACCCGGCTCGGTACCGAGAAGTTTCTGGTCGATGGCCGACACACCGGCACCGGCGGGGGCAACCACGTGGTGCTGGGCGGGGCGACGCCCGCCGACAGTCCGTTCCTGCGCCGCCCTGATCTGCTCAAGTCGCTGATCCTCTACTGGCAGCGCCATCCGTCGCTGTCGTATCTGTTCTCGGGTCTGTTCATCGGCCCCACCAGCCAGGCACCCCGCCTCGACGAGGCCCGCCACGACGGCCTCTACGAACTCGAGATCGCCCTGGCCATGGTCCCAGCCCCCGGCGAGGGTCCGCCGCCGCTGCCCTGGCTGGTGGATCGTCTGTTCCGCAACCTGCTGGTCGATGTCACCGGCAACACCCACCGCACCGAGATCTGTATCGACAAGCTCTATTCACCGGATGGCCCCACAGGGCGTCTCGGGCTGGTCGAGTTCCGTGGCTTCGAGATGCCGCCCGACGCCCGCCTGTCCCTGGCCCAGCAGTTGCTGCTGCGGGCCCTGGTGGCCTGGTTCTGGCGCGAGCCCCTGCAGGGGGACCTGGTGCGCTGGGGGACCACGCTGCACGACCGATTCCTGCTGCCCCACTTCGTCTGGTCCGATTTCCTCGGCGTGCTGGCCGACCTGCGGCAGGCAGGTTTCGACTTCGATCCGCTCTGGTTCGAGGCCCAGCGCGCCTTCCGCTTCCCTGCGGTGGGCACTGTGCAGCATGGCGGTGTGACCCTGGAGCTGCGCCAGGCCCTCGAGCCCTGGCACGTGCTGGGGGAGCAGGGGGCCGTGGGCGGCACCGTGCGCTACGTCGACAGTTCGGTGGAACGGCTGCAGGTGCGGGTCGAGGGTTGGGTGGCGGCCCGGCATGTGCTGAGCTGCAACGGTCGGCGGGTGCCGCTGACCCCCACCGATCGCCAGGGCGAGGCGGTGGCCGGGGTGCGGTTCAAGGCCTGGCAGCCCCCCTCGGGTCTGCACCCCACCATTCCGGCCCAGGCCCCGCTGGTGTTCGACATCGTCGACACCTGGTCAGGCCGTTCCCTGGGGGGCTGCGTGCATCACGTCGCCCATCCCGGGGGCCGCAACTACGACACCAACCCGGTCAATGCCTACGAGGCCGAGGCCCGCCGCCGCGCCCGCTTCCAGAACCACGGCCACACCCCTGGCCCCGTTCAGGTGCCCGCCGAAGAGCCGCCGGGCGACTTCCCCCTCACCCTCGACCTGCGGCGCCCCCGGCGCTGAAGCGTCACCCTGGGGCCAGCCAGCGTGCCCCCATGACCCTCCAGAGCCGCCGCGAGCTGTGCTTTCTGGTGTTGGCGGGCCTGTTCCTGGGCACGATGGGGATGCTCAACATCCTCGGACTCACCCGTTTCCTCAACCTGGGCTCCATCGCCGGCTTCCCGGTGGTGGTTGCCGTCGGCGCCCTGCCCTACCCCGTCACCTTTCTTTGCACCGACCTCGTCAGCGAACTCTGGGGGGAACGGCGGGCCGGCCAGCTGGTGTGGGTGGGGCTGTTGCTGAATGGCTGGGTGCTGCTGATCCTCTGGCTCGGGGGGCTGCTGCCGGGCACGGCCTCGCCGGTGTTCTTCGAGGTGCGGCGGCTGGCTTTCGGGGCGTTGGGGGCCTCGATGGCGGCTTACCTCGTGGCCCAGTTCACCGATGTGCGCCTGTTTCATTTCTGGAAGCGCCTCACGGGGGGGCGTGCCCTATGGCTGCGCAACAACGGGTCGACCCTGGTCAGTCAGCTGGTTGACACCACTGCGGTGGTGCTCATCAGCCATTACGGCGCCCATGTGCTGCCCATCGAGGGAAGCCAGCCCGTGCTGCCGCAGCTGGGCCGCTTCATCGCCAGCGGCTACCTCTTCAAGCTGCTGGCGGCCCTGGCCGACACCCTGCCCTTTTATCTCTTGGTGGGCTGGCTGCGGCAGTGGCTCGAGGTGCCTGGAGATGGCATCGAGCTGGACCCTTGATGCTCTGACCCCCTCTGCCACCGCAACGGGCCGGAACTGACTACGACGGGTGCACTCCAGTCGTTCCCGGGCCATGTCCCTGCGACCGAACCGACCCCACCGGCAGCCGTGGTGGATGCTGCTGGCGATTCTGCTGCCATGGCTGCAGCCCCTGCCGCTGCTGGCCGGCCCTTCCCCCTGGTGGGAGCACTACGAGCGCGACGACACCTACCGCTGCGCCGACGATTCGCGGGTGCTGCTCGAGCGCAACGACCACCAGGCCACGCTGTACCGCAACGGCTACCGCATCAACCTGTTCCGTGACACGTCGATCACCTCGGTGAGGCGCTTCAGCAACGACAATCTCAAACTGACGCTGGACGGAGACGAGATCACCCTTGAGGATCTGATCACCCGCACCCGTTGTCAGCGTTTTCACGAGGTCTGATGGAGCCAGAGCGCCCGCTGCATCCCCTGCCCCGCGGCCTCGTGGAGCTCTACGGCCTGCTGGCGGTGCTGATTGTGCTGGTGCCCGAGTGGCTGGCTGGTGGCGCCCTCGACCTGCAGGAGGGGGATGAGGGGGAGCTGCTGCCCAGTCCGGCAGCCGCCTGGCGGCGGGTGCCCGAACTGCTGCTCGCCAGCCAGTCGGTGCGTGAGCTGCGGGCCACCGCCCGTCGCTGTGGCCTCAGAGGCTACGGACGTCTGGGCCGTGGCCCGCTCACGGCCCAGCTGCTGCGGCGCCTGCGCCGCCAGGGCACGGCGGGGCTGTGATACGGTCGTTCAGTCCGGGGCGTAGCGCAGCTTGGTAGCGCACCACTTTGGGGTAGTGGGGGTCGTGGGTTCAAATCCCGCCGCTCCGATCGGACCCATTCCGCACCCTTTCTGATCCCCCTGCGGGATCCCATCGCCTTCCCCAGGTGATCACCGGCCCTAGGGCCGGTTTTTTCTTGTGTGCAATCCTCCACAGCCGCCCCACGGGTCCGTGGCTACCACGGGAAGGCATCCAGGACCCGACCATGGCCAGCTACACGATCACCATCGAGGGAGGCTCCAGCTTCGCCTGCGCCGACGACGTCTACATCCTCGATGCCGCTGAAGAGGCTGGGGTTGATCTGCCCTACTCCTGCAGGGCCGGCGCCTGCTCCACCTGTGCCGGTCGTCTGCTGAGCGGCTCTGTTGACCAGTCCGATCAGAGCTTCCTGGATGACGACCAGATGGCGAACGGTTTCGCTCTGCTCTGTGTCAGCTACCCCACCGCCGACTGCACGATCAAGGCCAACGTCGAAGACGATCTCTGATCGCGGTGACGGCGGCCTTCAGCGCAGCCGGGTGAGCGCCCCGTAGCCCTTGAGCCAGCGGTTCACCTGTGGCTTCAGGGCCGGCGGCACCTCATGCAGCAGCTGGTCCAGCTCCAGGGCGCCCAGCCGTCGCAGATCTCGCACGTCCACATGCCAGAGCTGCTCCGCCTCGCGGATCAGCCGCGCCAGCGTGCGTGAGCGTTGCCAGCAGGCCAGCGGCAGGGTGAGGCTTGAGGAGGACCGGGCCATGCCTCCCACAGTGCTGCGGCCCGGCCGGGTTGGCCCGGGGACACCAGGGGATTTCACAGTGATGAAGACAACTGCTGCAGCCCGGGCCTGTCCAGACCCCTCAGGCCTCCAGCACCTCGGTGGCGAAGGGCAGCCCCAGCCGCTGGAGTTGACGCGCACTCAGCCGTCGGGTCCAGGCCCCTTCGACCGGGTCGTTCCAGCGAAAGCCGGCCTGCTTCGCCAGCTGCCGGTCGCCATAGCCAACCACGGCCCTGAGCAGCTGCCGCGGTTCGCGGGCCTCCAGCAGCAGCCGTGGCAGGTCGTTGCAGCGGCGGAACACCTCAGCGAGATAGAGGCAATCGGTGAGGGCCCGGTGGGCGGCCCACACGGGCACCTCATGGGCCAGGGCGAGATCGCGCACCGATGGCCGTGGACGCAGGCCCAGCGGCTCGGGCCAGTCGATGTCCTCCATGCTGCAGATCCAGGGCAGTCCCAGGTCCGGCAGGGCTCCGCGGCCGAACCAGGCCCGATCGAAGGCGGCGTTGTGGGCCACGGCACAGTCGGCAACGGCCGCAAGGCTGGCCAGCAGCTCCAGCCCCTGGCGCCAGGGCTGGGGCAGCCGCGTGCAGTGGGCCGGGATGTGATTGATGCCCTCGGCGGGGTTCGCCGCCACCGGCAGCAGCACGGACAGCTGGGCCAGCACACTGCGCTCGGGCACCGAGAAGAGCACCGCCCCCACCTCGCAGCACTGGTCCCGCTCGGGATCGAGGCCGGTGGTCTCGGTGTCGAGGATCAGCACCGCCCGGGGGGCGCCATCGCTTGACTCCGGAGGCACCGCCTCCTGGAGCGGTTCCACGTCCATGCCGGCGATCAGGTCCGTCAGGTCGCACTGGGTCCAGTCGTGGGGCGGGGGCACCATCACTCCATGGGGGATGCGCTCCATCGTCCCAGCACGGCACCGCCAGGGCCAGCGGCCTGTCTAGGGTTGAAGCGTCAGCCGCGCTGCGTCCATGGCCATCGCTGTCGGTGATCGGGCTCCCGACTTCCGTCTGCGCGATCAGAACGGCGTCGAGCGTGCCCTCCAGGACCTCCAGGGGCGGCCCCTGGTGCTGTTTTTCTATCCCAAGGACGACACCCCCGGCTGCACCGCCGAGGCCTGCAGCTTCCGTGACAGCCATGGCGAGCTGCAGCAGCTGGGCGCCGAGGTCTGGGGGGTCAGCGGCGACGGGGCCGCCAGCCATCGTCGCTTTGCGGAGCGGCACAAGCTGCCATTCCCGCTGCTGGTCGATGAGGGTGACACCCTGCGCCGTCGCTTCGGGGTGCCGCGGGCGTTGCTGCTGCTTCCCGGACGGGTCACCTACGTCATTGACGGTGACGGCATCGTGCGGCTGGTCTTCAACGCCATGCTCGACGCCACGGCCCACGTCGCTGAGGCCCGCCGCTGCCTGCAGGGCCTGCGGGGCGGATGAGCTGGCGCCAGCGGGGCGAACTCTGGATCTGTGACGGGGCCCAGGCCGGCCGACGGTTGGAATTCATCGGCGGCAACGGCCTGGGCACCAGTCCCCAGCTCAGCTATCGACGGCTGCTTGAGGCCCTCGCCCGCCGCGGCTGGACCGTCGTCTGCTGGCCCTACCTGCCGGGGTTCGACCACCAGCTGCTGGCGGCCCAGGCCTGCCGCTCCTTCCGTCGCGACCGGGAGCGCAGCGGCGCTGCCGCCGGGGGCACCCTGCGCCTCGGCCACAGCCTCGGCTGCAAACTGCAGCTGCTGGCTCCGGACGGCGGCCGTGGCTGCCGGGCAACGGCGCTGATGAGCTTCAACAACTACGGTGCCGAGCGCTCGGTTCCCCTTCTGGCCGAACTGGGCCCGAGGCTGGGGGTCCGCAGTGAATTCAGTCCTTCACCCGCCCGCACCCTGGCCTGCGTGCGCGAGAGCCATGGCCCCCCGGACAACCTGCTGCTGAGCTTCCGCGACGACAGCATCGACCAGAGCCCCGAACTGCTGGCCACCCTGGCCTCCCGTCCCCATGACGCGAGTGTGCTTCAGGAGCTGCCGGGGGATCATCTGGCGCCTGCGAGTGCCGGCCTGAGGCAGCAGTGGCTGGGGGGCGCCGGCGACGGCGGCCGCCAGCGCCAGATTGAGGCCATCGCAGCCGCCATCGACGGCTGGTGGCAGGGGCTCAGCCCTCCCGCAGCCTGAACAGCTTCCGCAACTCCAGGTACACCATCAGCAGCAGCGAGAACGCCACGCACAGGCCGAGTTCCCCCAGGCTGATGGCGTAGGTGCCGAAGAACGACTGCAGGGGAGGCGCGTAGACCAGGGCCAGCTGCAGCAGGCTGGTCACAACGACCGACAGCACCAGCCAGGGGTTGCCCAGGGGGGGCAGCTGCCACAGGGGCCGCTGGGAGCGGGCCGACAGGGCGTGGCCCATCTGGGCCAGGCAGAGGGTGGTGAACACCACCGTCTTCCACCGTTCGGGCGCCAGGCCGGGATCGGCCGGCAGCGGATGACGGGCCACCAGCCACATCAACAGAACAGCGATCGCCGCGAAGACGACGCCCACCTCGAGGATGTATCGGCCCAGACCCCGGGCGAAGATCGTTTCATTGCGGCCGGCCGGTCGCCGTTTCATCAGGTCGGCATCCGACGACTCCACAGCAAGGGCCAGGGCCGGCAGGCCGTCGGTGACGAGGTTCATCCACAGAATCTGCATCGGTGACAGGGGCACCGGCAGGCCCAGGAGCGGGGCGACGGCGATGGTGATCAGTTCGCCGACGTTGCTGCCGAGGATGTAGCGGATGAAGCGGCGCACGTTCTCGTACACCAGCCGCCCCTCCTCCACGGCCGCCACGATGGTGGCGAAGTTGTCGTCGAGCAGCACCATGTCGGCCGCCTCTCGGCTGACGTCGGTGCCCGTGATGCCCATGGCGACCCCGATGTCGCTCTGGCGCAGGGCCGGCGCGTCGTTGACGCCATCACCCGTCATCGCCACCACCTGCTGGCGTCGCTGCAGGGCCCGCACCAGGTCCAGCTTCTGCTCCGGCAGCACCCGGGCAAAGACCGACGTGTGGAGGATCGCCTCCTCGAGGGCCGCAGGGTCCAGCTTCTCCAGGTCACGGCCGGTGAGCACCGCCGACTGTTCGCCGGCTTCCACCAGACCCACCTGACGGCCGATGGCCAGGGCAGTGCGGGGGTGGTCGCCGGTGATCATCACCGTGCGCACCCCGGCCGAACGGCAGAGGGCGATGGCCCGGATCGCCTCCGGGCGGGGGGGGTCCATCGAGCCGATCAGCCCGAGCCAGCACAGCCCCTCTTCGTCGCCGGGTTCGAGGGCGGCCGGCAGGCGTTCAGCCCAGGGGCGTTCGGCGAAGCCCAGCAGCCGCAGGCCGTCGTCGGCGAGGGTGTGGCAGCGGTCGTGCAGCTGTCGGCGGTCGTCGTCGCTGAGGGGACGGACCCCTTCTGCGGTGGCGATCGAGCTGCAGTGTTCCAGCACCCGCTCCGGCGAACCCTTCATCAGCAGCAGGGGGGAGGGTTCGTCCTGGGCGGGCTGCACCAGCACCGTCATCCGCTGACGTTCGGAACTGAAGGGCAGCTCCGCCACCCGCTCCCGACGGCGGTGTTCCTCCCGAGGCGAGACGCCGGCGGCCAGGGCCGCCGCCAGCAGGGCGGTCTCGGTGGGGTCCCCCTGGGCCGGAGGGTCCCCCTCCCGTTCGGGTTGCTGACCGTCGTTGCACAGCACCGCGCACCGCAGCAGGGAGGACAGGCTGCCGCTGGCCGAGGGCTTCCCGTCAGATGGTTCGAGCAGCTGCACCGTCATGGCGTTGGCGGTGAGGGTGCCGGTCTTGTCGCTGCAGATGGTGGTCACCGAGCCGAGGGTCTCGACGGCGGGCAGGCGACGGATCAGGGCCCGTCGCTGGGCCATCCGCACGGTGCCCATGGCGAGGCAGACGGTGATCACCGCCGGCAGGCCTTCGGGCACGATCGCCACCGCCATGCTCAGCGACACCTCCAGCAGCTCGGCCACGGGATGGCCAAGCAGGGCCCCCGCCACCACCACCACCGCCACGAGGGCCATGGCCGACCCCACGAGAATCTTGGCCAGCTGATCCAGCCGTTCCTGCAGTGGGGTCGGGGCCGGGGTGCTGCTCTGCAGCAGGCTGGCGATGCGCCCAAGCTCCGTGGCGGCCCCGGTGGCCACCACCAGGGCCAGGCCGCGGCCATGCACCACTTCGGTGCCCTGATAGAGGCAGTTGATGCGCTCGGGCAGGCCGGTGTCGGCCTCCAGAACGACGTCGGCGTCCTTGTCCACCGGCAGGGATTCCCCGGTGAGGGCCGCTTCCTGAACGGCCAGCCGGGCCCCTTCCAGCAGCCGCAGGTCGGCGGGAACCCGGTCCCCGGCCTCCAGCAGCACCACATCGCCGGGCACCAGGTCATGGGCGGGGATGGTGTGCTGATGGCCCTGCATCCGCACCTTCACCATCGGCGTCGCCATGGCCTGCAGGGCTTCGAGGGCCTTTTCAGCCCGGCTTTCCTGCACATAACCCAGCAGGGCGTTGAGCAGCACGATCACGCCGATGGCCACGGCGTCCTTGGGAAACTGACCGGTCTGCAGGTCCATCACCGCCGAGACCACCGCCACGGCGATGAGCAGCAGCAGCATCACGTTGACGAACTGGTCGATCAGGATCCGCAGATTGCTGCGACCGCCGCGGCTGGGCAGCTGGTTGGGTCCGTGGCGTTCGAGGCGCGACTGACGCACCCCCTCAGGCAGACCCTGGGTCGGGTCGACCTGCAGCACCCCCGGCACGGCATCGGTGGTCAGGGTGTGCCACGCCGTCGGGGCGGGCTTGTCAGGGACGACCGTTGCTGAAGAGGTCATGAATGGGGGCTGACCGATGCCAACCTACCCCGCAAATCTCAGCCCTCACCGCGCAGCTGGTCGAGCACCGAGCGGTCCTCGAGCGTGCTGGTGTCGCCCTGGATCTGCTGGCCGGCGGCGAGCGCCCTCAGGATACGGCGCATGATCTTGCCGCTGCGGGTCTTGGGCAGGGCATCGCTGAAGCGGATCTCGTCGGGACGGGCGATCGGTCCGATCTCGCGACCTACGTGCCGGCGCAGTTCCGCGGCCAGGTCGTCGTCCCCGCAACGGCCGCTTTCGACCGTCACGAAGGCGACGATGCCCTCCCCCTTGAGATCGTCGGGGCGGCCCACCACCGCCGCCTCAGCCACGGCGGGATGGCTCACGAGTGCTGACTCGATCTCCATGGTTCCCAGCCGGTGGCCCGAGACGTTGATCACGTCGTCGACCCGGCCCATCACCCAGAAATACCCATCGGCATCCCGCCGAGCGCCATCCCCGGCGAAGTAGATCCAGCTGCCGTCCGCCGGTCGGATCTCCTCCCAGTAGCTGCGGCGGAAGCGTTCGGGGTCGCCATGCACCGTGCGCATCATCCCCGGCCAGGGGCGCCGCACCACCAGGTATCCCCCCTGGTCGGCCTGCTGGGACACCCCGTCATGGTCGACCACGTCGGCGGCGATGCCCGGCAGGGGCAGGGTGGCCGACCCCGGTTTGGTGGGGGTGGCCGCGGGCAGCGGGCTGATCATCACTCCCCCGGTCTCGGTCTGCCACCAGGTGTCGACGATCGGGCAGCGGTTGCCGCCGATCACCTCGCGGTACCACATCCAGGCCTCGGGGTTGATCGGCTCGCCCACCGTGCCCAGCAGCCGCAGGCTGGACATGTCGTAGCTGTCGGGCACGGTCCGACCGGCCTTCATGAAGGCGCGGATCGCCGTCGGCGCCGTGTACAGGATCGTGATGCGGTGCTTCTCGATCAGCTCCCAGAACGCCCCGGGCTTGCCGGGTCGTGGGGCGCCCTCGTACATCACCGTCGTGGCGCCGTTCGAGAGCGGGCCATAGACGATGTAGCTGTGGCCGGTGATCCAGCCCACGTCGGCCGTGCACCAGTGGATGTCGTCATCGCGGACGTCGAAGATCCACTGGAAGGTGAGGTGAGCCCACAGGTTGTAGCCGGCGGTGGTGTGCACCACCCCCTTGGGCTTGCCGGTCGACCCCGAGGTGTACAGCACGAAGAGACGGTCCTCGCTGGCCATCGGTTCGGCGGGGCAGTCCGTCGGCTGCTGCGGCACCAGGTCGTCCCACCAGACGTCACGGCCCTCGGCCATGGCCACGGCGCCGCCGGTGCGGCGCACCACGAGCACGTGCTCCACCGAGGGGCAGCTGCCCTCGGCCAGGGCCGCGTCCACCGCCGGCTTCAGGGGCACGGCCGTGTCCTTGCGGAAGCCGCCGTCGGCGGTGATCACCAGCCTGGCCTCCCCGTCGATCAGCCGGTCCCGCAGGGCCTCCGACGAAAACCCGCCGAACACCACCGAGTGGGGGGCGCCGATGCGGGCACAGGCCAGCATCGCGATGGCGGCCTCGGGCACCATCGGCATGTACAGGGCCACCAGGTCGCCCTTGCCGATCCCCAGGGCCCTGAGGGCCATGGCGGTGCGACACACCTCGGCGTGCAGTTCGCGGTAGGTGAAGCGCCGCACGTCACCCGGTTCCCCCTCCCAGATCAGGGCGGTGCGGTCGGCCCGGGGACCCTGCAGGTGCCTGTCGAGGCAGTTGTACGAGAGGTTCGTGGTGCCCCCCTCGAACCAGCGGGCAAAGGGTGGGTTGCTCCAGTCGAGAACAGTGTGGAACGGTTCGAACCAGTGCAGCTGCTCCCGGGCCAGGTCACCCCAGAAGCGATCGGGATCGGCCTCGGCCCGCGCCGCCAGGGCCCGGTAAGCCTCAAGACTGGGCACCCGGGAGCCGGGGGCAGCCTCTGGGTCCGGGGCAAAGACCCGCTGCTCTTGCAGCACCGACTCGATGGTCGCGTCGTTCGCGTCGCTCATGGGGCCGCCGATGGCTGGAGTCTCGACCGGCATTGAATCGCCTGGCGGGGCTCCGTTGCGGCAGGCTGAAACTCTCGTTCATGCAGCGCTCCGTCGCCATGTCCCCAGCCGACCGTCCCCGGGGTTGCCTGTTCGACCTCGACGGGCTGCTGCTCGACACCGAGCCGCTGCACAGCGAAGCCTGGTCCCAGGCGGCCGCCTACTTCGGTGCCGTGCTGCCCGAGGCGCTGCAGCTGCAGCTGCGGGGCCGCAACCGGTTTGACAATGCCGCCACCGTGATCGAGCAGCTGGGGCTGGCGGTCACGGTCGAGCAGCTGCTGGCGGTGCAGCAGCCCCTGGCCCGCAGCCTCATGGCCCGCTCCAGGCCCATCCCCGGGGCCAGCGATCTGCTCGATCGCTGCCGGCGGGCCGGAATTCCCACCGCCATCGCCACCAGCAGCAGCCGCCGGGCGGTCAGCTGGAAGCAGAGCTTCCATCCCTGGCTCGATGCCGTGGCGGTGCAGGTCTGCGGTGACGACCCCGAGGTCGGCAGCGGCAAGCCGGCCCCAGACCTGTTTCTGGTGGCGGCCCGTCGCCTCGGGGTGGACGCGCGGGCCTGCTGGGCGTTCGAGGATTCGCCGGCCGGGGCCGTGGCGGCCCGGGCGGCCGGCTGTCGCGTCTTCGTGTTGCCGGCGCCTGGCCTCGGGGTTGCCGACTATCCCCTGGGCTCAGAGATGCTCCCGGACCTGGCCGCCGTGCCCCTCTGACGGGGGCCGGCCGGTCTGATCAACCGCCGCAGCGCACCCGCAGCCCCCGCGGATCGCCCCAGCTGCCGTTGCTGCTGTAGCCCCGGGGGTTGCCGCAGAGGTGCCGCACGATGAAGAAGATCGATTCGCAGTCTTCCGATCGGTTGAGATCGGCGGCGATCTCCTCCATGCCCCGCTCACGCCCATCGGCCAGGAGCGACTCCACCTGCCCCTGCAGCTCGAGCACCTGGGCGGCAGCTTTCTTGCCGGCCTCGACCCCCGGCTGGTGGTAGGCGTTGATGTCGATCAGTTCGCCGTAGAGACCCACCGCTCGCTCGAACAGGGCGATCAGCGCACCCAGGGCCCGGGCGTCGAACCGCCGCAGGGTAAGGGTCATGCTCTGGCGGCCGCCTTCGAACAGGGCCGCCCGGGTCCCCTGCAGGAAGCCGTCGAGGTAATCCCCCGGCAGGGCACCGTCGAGGCAGGGGATGTCGGTCGGATCTTCCAGCACCTCGATGAAGGTGACGAAGAAGTTGTCGATGCCGTCGCGCAGCTGCTGAACGTAGGCGTGCTGGTCGGTGGACCCCTTGTTGCCGTAGACGGCGATGCCCTGGTTCACCACCCGACCCTGGCGGTCGAGCCGCTTGCCGAGGGATTCCATCACCAGCTGCTGCAGATAGCGGCTGAAGACCTCGAGCCGGTCGCGGTAGGGCAGCACCACCATGTCGCGGCAGCCACGGCCCTCGCCGGCCGCGTACCACGAGGCCGCCATCAGCGCCGCCGGGTTGCTGCGCAGGTCAGGCCGGCGGGTGGCCGTGTCCATCACGGCGGCGCCCTGCAGAAAAGCTTCGGCATCGATGCCCGCCAGCACCGCCGGCAGCAGTCCAACAGCGCTGGTGATCGAGGTGCGGCCCCCCACCCAGTCGAACATGTCGAAGCGGTTGAGCCACGTCTCGGCGGCGGCGGTGCGGTCGAGCTGGCTGTCGCGCATGGTGATCGCCACCGCCTGGCGGTTCCACTGGCCCCCCAGCTGCTGCAGCCGTTCGCGGGCCTGCAGCATGCCCAGGTGGGGCTCGGGGGTGCCGCCCGATTTGCTCACCACCACCACCAGGGTGGTGAGGATCCGTTCACCCAGGGCGTCGAAGAGCCGGCTCATGCCGGCGGGATCGACGTTGTCGAGGAAGTGGAAGTTCAGTCCGCGGCGGTTCTCCTGCAGGGACCGGATCATCAACATCGGACCGAGGCCGGAACCGCCGATGCCTATCCAGAGCACATCGCTGAAGGGCTTGCCGCCGGGGGCCGTGAGGCTGCCGCCCAGCACGTCCTGGCCGAAGGACTGCAACCGGCGCACTTCAGAGGCGATGTGGTCGGCCACGGCGCGGTCCGGAGCCAGATCGGGCTGGCGCAGCCAGTAGTGGCCCACCTGGCGCCCTTCATCGGGATTGGCGATCGCGCCCTTCTCCAGGGCGTCCATGGCCTCGAAGGCCTGGGCCAGGGGCGCCTGCAGGTTCTGCATCTCGGCCGACGTGAGGGCCATCCGGCTCACGTCCAGCCAGAGGCCCAGGGGGTCGTGGTGCCAGAGGAGATCGCAGAAGCGGGCCCATTGCTCCTTGGCGCTGGAGCGGTCCAGATCAGGCAGATCGGCCATGCTGAGGGAGGTCATGCTCAGGCGCGGTGCGGTCCTACCGGCAACTTATGCAGAGGAAGCCCGGAATGGGTGAAAAGCCGGTCAACCCTTTGCGGTGGGCGAACTCTGCAGAGGGACTTAAGCTTCTTGTGTTGAGCTCAGCGCCGAAACCTTGCCGGAACGGCACCTGCACCAGCGGTCCCTGAGGTCCGCCTGGCGGATCCTCCTCCCGGCCCTGTCACTGGCGATCCTGCTTCCCGGCAGTCGCCTTTCGAGTCCCACAATCCTTCCTGCAGCGTCCGGACCCGTCGACGCGACTCCGGGGCTGGTGGTTGAGGGGCAGCGGCCCGATCCCGCTGATTTCACCAGTGAAGAGCTTCGCGACCTGCAGCGCCGCTTCGGGGTTCATGGCCCCCAGACGGCCCTGGCCCAGCTGTTCACCGATGGCCTCGACCACTGGGCGCCGCTGCGCAGCCACACCCTGGATCAGCTCGAACCCCTGGTGCCCGTGGTCCGTCGTGAAGCCCGGCGCCACAACCTCAACCCGATGCTGGTGGCGGCGATCCTCTACGACGAGATCAAGCACGCCAAGCCCGGAGAAAACACCCCCCTGGCGGTGCACTCGGGCCTCTTCCGCACCCACGGCCCCGCCCAGCTCAGTGTCGAGGAGCTGATTCACCAGAAGCTGTTGCCTCCGAACCCCACCCCTGCCCAGTTGGCCGAAGCCCGTGATCAGCTGCTTGACCCCGAGCGCAACGTCGAGCTGCTGGCCGGCCTGCTTGCCCGCCTCAGTCGCGCCCTCGATTACTCCACCACCGAACTGCTCGAGGCCAGCAACAGCCCCCGCGATGCCCACCGTCTGGCCACCCTCGCGTACCTCCACAACGGCAAGCTCGACTATCCGGCCCGCATCCTTCGCTACATGCAGGATCCGGCCCTGCACGCGCTGATCTACGGCGGCCGTCGCACCGTCGCGCCGCCGCTCATCTGAGCGGCGGCGGGTCGCGTCCCCACCTCCGCAGACCAGGCCGAGGGCCGTGAGCCGTCGTTGCAGCTCGGTCCAGTCGAAGCT
>JBMOIF010000027.1:0-29912 GCA_049317465.1 Prochlorococcaceae cyanobacterium
GCCACCTCCCTCTCCACTGCACTCATTGGCGCGCCACCCTCATCCACAAAGTTGCCCGTGTACCGCCAGACTTGGCGCGCATGCAGAGACTCATGGGGCACTGCCACCAGCGCCACTGCGCTGCCACGCGCCCCAATGTACAGGTAGGCGCCCGCGCCGCTGCTGCTGCTCATGCCCAGGTCCCCCATGTCCACCTTGCTGCCACCGCCCAGCGCAGCGCCAATGAGCGTGGCCAGGTCATTGACCAGGGGCGTCAGGCTCAGGATGCGCGTGGTGCTGGACTGGGGGCCCTGCGCAGTGGCCAGATGGACGTGCTGCTGTCGACCAGCCTGCAGCCTGATCACCAGCGGGCGCTGCACCGGCAGGCCGCCGCGGGTCGCCTGCGGGAGGGCGGCGGGCCGGCCCTCGAGATCGGTTACCTGACCCTGCTCAGTGACAGGCCTCCCCTGCAGGATCCGCGCCTGCGCCGGGCCCTGGCCCTGACCATCGACCGTCCGCTGCTCACGGCCCGGGTGAGCGACGGCCTGCGGCCACCCCTGCGGGGTCTGGTGCCCCCCAGCCTGTCCGGGGCCCTGGCGTCGTGGCCGTCCCACGATGTGGCCGCCGCCCGTCGGCTGCTGCGGCAGGCCGGCTGGTGCGGCGACCGCCCCCTGACGCTGTCGCTCACCTACCGCTCCAACGTTCCCAGCGACCGGTTGTTTGCGCTCACCTGGCAGGAGGCCCTGCGGCGGGATCTGCCCGACTGCCTGCAGCTGACCCTGACCGGCATGGAATCGACGACGGCCTACCGCCAGCTGGGGGACGGCGCCTTCCAGCTGATCCTGCTCGACTGGATCGGAGACTTTCCCGATGCCGACAACTACCTGATGCCCCTGCTGGCCTGTGAACGCGCCGAGGGCGATCGCTGCCTCAAGGGCGCCAGCGCTTCCAGCGGCAGCTTCTGGGCGGCACCCGGTCTGCAGGAGCAACTCGTGCGCACCGAGACCCTCACGGGCCCAGAGCGGCTGCCGGTGCTGAAGATGGTGCAGGAACGGGTGGCCGCCGCCAGCCCCTACATCCCGGTGTGGTCGGTGCAGCCCCGGGCCTGGGCCCGTCCGGGCATCAGCCAGCCCCGGTTCGATGGTTCCGGCCGGCTGCAGCTGGCCCAGCTGAGCCGGGAGGCACGGCCATGAGCCGCCGCGGCCGCCTTGTCCGTTATCTGGCCGGCCGGGCCCTGCTGGCGCCGGTCATGCTCTGGCTGATCGCCACCCTGGTGTTCCTGCTGCTGCGGGTGGCCCCCGGCGATCCGGTCGATGCCCTGCTGGGCACCCGCGCCAGTGCCACCGCCCGCGAGGCCCTGCGCCAGCAGCTGGGTCTCGACCGCAGCCTGCCGGTCCAGTACCTCGAGTTCCTGGGGGGGTTGGTGCATGCCGATCTTGGTCAGTCGCTGGTGAGTGCCCGACCGGTGACGCAGATCGTGCGCGAGGTGCTGCCGGCGAGCCTGGAGCTGGGGCTGGCGGCCCTGCTGGTGGCCCTCGTGCTGGGACTGGCCGCCGGCTTCAGCGGCATCGCCAGGCCCGAGGGCAGGCTCGACCTGGCCGGACGGCTCTACGGCATCGCCACCTATGCCCTGCCCAGCTTCTGGGCGGCGATGGTGCTGCAGCTCATCTTCGCCGTCGGTCTGGGCTGGTTTCCGGTGGGGGGACGCTTCCCCCCCACCCGCGTGCCGCCCAGCGGCAGCGGCTTCTACCTGCTGGATGGCGTGCTGGCCGGCAACTGGTCGACGGTGACGGCGGCGTTGCACCACCTCACCCTGCCGGCCGTCACCCTCGGGCTGCTGCTGAGCGGCATCTTCGACAACGCCCTGCGCCTGAACCTGCGCCGGGCCCTTCGGTCGGACTACGTGGAGGCCGCCCGCAGCCGTGGGCTGGGGGAAGCCCGGGTGGTGCTGCGTCATGCCCTGCCCAATGCCCTGCTGCCGGTGCTGACCATCGCCGGCATCACGGTGGCGTCGCTGATCGGCGGTGCGCTGCTGATCGAGAACATCTTTTCGTGGCCTGGGATCGCCCTGAAACTGCAGGAGGCGATCAACCAGCGGGACTATCCGCTGGTGCAGGGGATCGTGGTGGTGGTGGCCGCCCTGGTGGTGCTGGTGACCCTGCTGGTCGATGTGCTGGTGGCCCTGCTCGATCCGCGGCTCAGTTTCTGAGGCGCAGACGGTCGGCGCTTGCCCGATCCAGGATCCAGGCCCTCACGTTCCCCTGCCGCAGCACGCCCACGGGCGGCGGCGAGCCGGGCTCGAGGCCCTGCAGAAAGAGGGTGTGGACCTCGAGCAGCAACTCCTGCACCTGGCGCGGATCCTTGCCCACCAGGTCGTCACCGAGCTGCAGCAGCGGCGTCTCCCGCTCCAGCCGCACGGGGGAGAAATGGCTGGCACCCTCCACGAGCACCAGGCGGCTGCGGGGATCCTTCAGCTGCCGGAACGGTCCGATCTGCTCCGCCAGGGGAGGGGTGATCAGATCAAGGGAGCCCCCCACCAGCAGCACCGGCAGGTCCAGCCGGCCCAGGCCATTGCGGCCCCACACCAGGCTGCCGAACCCGTTCAGGGTCACCACCCCGCCAAGATCCGCCGGAGGGTCGAGGGCAGGCAGCTCGGTGCCGCTCAGCTGGCATTGCAGCAGCAGGGAGCTGTTGAGAACCGGGATGGCGGTGAGAGCCCGCTGGCAGCGGTCGGCCAGGTCGCGGCCTGGGCGTGCCCCCGCCCAGAGCAGGTCGGCGAGACCCCCCAGGGAATGACCGCTCAGCACCATGGCCGCAGGGGTCATGCGGTCGCCGAAGTGCAGGCGACGGTCGGCCATGGCACGGCTCACCGCCTGCAGGTCCTGGATGCGTTCGGGGAGGGTCTCGACCCCCGGCAGCGACCGCTGGCCCGCCAGCAGGTCGCGGACCGCGGCGTCGTCGCTGCCGGGGTGCTGCACCACCACCACGGGCCAGCCGCGGCTGGCCAGACCCTCCGCCAGCCAGAGGAGCTGCTCCCGGCTGCCGCCCAGACCATGGCTGAGCAGCACCCAGCGGCCCCGCAGGGGGCCGCCGGCGGGCCAGACCAGGGACAGGGGCAGGGGCTGGGGGCGGTGCTCGACCGCCAGTCGCACATCCGTGCGCAGCACGCTCTGCCGCGACGGCGGCAGGGGGGGCAGGGGGGGCAGATCCAGCGCCTGCAGCTGCTGCACCAGCCGCCGCTGGGCGATCAGCTGCCGCTGCAGCTGTTCCCCCAGGTCCAGCAGCGCATCGAGGTCGAGCTGCAGGCTGGTGCCCGGACTCTGGCGCAACAGCTGGGTGGGGGTCTGGCGGCCGTCGGCGCGGCGGAACAGGTCAAGCAGGAGCGGTGCCGCCTCCCCCTGGGGTGGTCGCAGCACCCGCCCCAGCTGTTGCAACAGCTGGCGGCCGGCCCAGCTGTCGAGCAGGGGGGCCGCCTGGTCCCCGCGCACCGGGAACGGCCGGCTGAGCAGGGTGGCCAGATCGCGGCGGGTGGCCGGGTCGAGCAGGTTGAACCAGGGCTCCAGTTCAGAGCGGCCCGCGGGGTTGCGCAGCCAGTCCTCCAGCTGAGACAGCTCCAGCGGCAGTTCCAGCCCCCCCACCTGCACCACCAGCCGCTCGACGGCGGCGGCAGGACCCGGACAGACCAACAGGGCGGCCGCCAGCGCCAGGCCTCCCAGGGGCTGAGGCAGAGTCGGCGGCCGGAGGGAGCGAGGTGGCAATGGCGGCGTTGTCCCTGTGGTGGGTGGGCTTCCCCCGGGCCCTGCGGCTCACGGCCCTGGTGCGCGGCTGGGCCGCGGTGGGGGCCGGCGGGGTCCTGTTCCTGGGCCCGCTGGCGTTCCATCATGCCGGTCTCGACAGCCTGCAGATCGGCCTGGCCCTGGGGATGTCGAGCGCCCTGGGGTTGCTGGCCCGCGGCCTGAGTGGCTGGTGGCTGGATCGCGGGGTGGCCCCGCCCCTGCCGATGGCGCTGGCGGCCCTGCTGTCGATGGCCGCAGACCTGCTGTTGCTGCTGCTGCTGCCCCTCGGACGTCCGGTCGTGCTGCTGGGGGAGGGGCTGATCGGGGTGGCGATGGGGCTCTACTGGCCGGCGGCCGAGCTGGCCGCCGCCCGCTCCAGCCTGCCCGTGTCAACCGCCCGCGGCTTTGCCCTCGTGCGCACCGCCGATGCCGTCGGGATCGCCGCCGGTGCCGCCCTGGGTGCGGCGCTGGCGAGCCTGGCCCACGGCGAGGGGTTGCGGCTGATCTATGCCGTCGACCTGCTGATGATGCTGATCGTTCTGGGCCTGTTGCCGCAGCTGCAGGCCGCCGGCGACGGCGCCCCTGCCGCCATGGTGGTCCGTCCGCGCCGCCGCTGGTGGCGGCCCCTGCTGCCGCTGCTGCTGCTCTCGCTGCTGGGCACCGGCATCATCACGTTGCAGCAGAGTGCGCTGCCCCTCGACATGGTCCGCGGTGGTCTGGCCCGGCCGCCGCTGCCGGCGGCGGCCGGGGGCGCGGTGCTGGCGCTGCAGCTCGGGCTGCTGGTGCTGCTGCAGTGGCCGGTGGGGCGCTGGCTGGCCCGCCGGCCGGTGGCGATGGGTCTGCGGCTGTCTCTGCTGGCCTTCGCCGCTGGTTGCGGGCTGGTGGCCCTCTCGGCGCTCACGGCCCGGGGGCTCTGGCTGCTGCTGCCGGCGATGCCACTGCTGGCCCTGGCCTCGGCCGCCTTTCTGCCCACGATCACCGAGGCGGTGGTGGAGGCGGTGGCCGAAGACCACCGGGGCCTCGCCCTGGGGCTGTACTCCCAGACCTGGGCCGTCAGTGGGCTGCTGTTTCCGCCGCTGGCCGGCTGGGCGCTGCGCCACCTGGGCCACGGGCTGGGGCTCTGGTCGGTGCTGGCATTGCTGGCGCTGGTGGCCCTTGGGCTGGCCCCGACGGCCCCCCAGGGCACCCCGACCCGGCCGAGTTAAGACAATCTTAAGCGCCGTGAGACAGTGGAGTCTCTGGAGCCGCGCCGGTGATCCCCCGTTCCCCGAACCGCCGCCCCGACTACGCCCGTGTCGTGGCCTGGGATGACGAGCAGTTGCAGCGCATCTGGCGGGTGCGCCTGCGGGCTCCGTCGCTGGGGTGCGGTGTCACGGGACGCCCCAGCGACCTGGGGAACCGGGGCCAGCGGCCCGTGGAGGTGCTCGACGGCGAAGGGGAGCTCCGGGATGGTCAGCGGGTCACGGTGCGCTTTCCGTTCCGGTTTCTGCTGGCCGACATTTTGATGGTGGAGGTGCTGGCGCACGCCCGCCAGTGGCAGGTGTACGCCAAGGGTCTGGGGCTGCTGGATCCGGGGATCTACGGCTCCTGAGCGGGCCGCTCGGCAGCCTGACCCTCCGGGGTCGGGGGAACCCAGGCCTCGTGGGGCAGGGGCTCGGTGCCGTACTCCCAGTCGTCGTAATCGGGATCGTTGCGGATCTGCCGGTGCACCTCCTTCTGGACGTCGAAGTCGTGGGGGTGTTCCGTCGGCTGGGGGGTGCTCATCGGCTCGGCGGCTGATCGGGGCATTCTGGGTCAGCGCCGACGGCCCCAAGTGTCTCCGCCACCCACCCTCGACGACGCCCGCCGGGTGCTGGCCGAGGTCTTCGGCTACGCCGGCTTCCGCGGCCCCCAGGAGGCGGTGGTCGCCCATGTGCTGGGCGGTGGTTCGGGGCTGGTGCTGATGCCCACCGGTGGGGGCAAATCCCTCTGCTACCAGGTGCCCGCCCTCTGCCGCAGCGGCACGGCCGTGGTGGTTTCGCCCCTGATCGCGCTGATGGACGACCAGGTGGAGGCGCTGGCCCAGCAGGGCGTGAGAGCGGCCGCCCTCCATTCGGGGCGCCCCGATGGCGGCGAGGCCTGGCGGCGGCTGCAGGAGGGGGATCTCGACCTGCTCTACATCTCCCCTGAGCGTCTGCTCGCCGGGGAGCTGTTGAACCTGTTGAGCCGGCTGCCCCTGGCCCTCTTCGCCATCGACGAGGCGCACTGCGTCTCGCAGTGGGGACACGATTTCCGTCCGGAGTATCGCCAGCTGAACGTGCTGGCCGAGCGCTGGCCGGAGGTGCCGCGGCTGGCTCTGACCGCCACCGCCGACCGGCGCACCCGCGACGACATCATCGAGCGCCTGCAGTTGCCTGCTGAGGCTGTCTTTCAAGTCAGCTTCGATCGTCCGAACCTGCGTTACCTGCTGCGCGAGAAGCAGGACGCCCGTCGGCAGCTGCTGGCTTTTCTGGACGAGCACCGGGGCGAGGCCGGCATCGTGTACGCCCGCTCCCGTGACCGGGTGGAGGGCCTCGCCGACCAGCTGCGCGATGCCGGTCATCCGACCGAGGCATACCACGCCGGCCTTGATCCCGCCCGCCGCCGCCGCGTGCTGCAGCGTTTCCGGCGCGAGGCCGACCTGATCGTGGTGGCCACCATCGCCTTCGGCATGGGCATCGACAAGCCCGATGTGCGCTTCGTCGCCCACGTCGACCTGCCGCGAAGCCTTGAGGCCTATTACCAGGAGACGGGCCGGGCCGGTCGCGACGGGTTGCCGGCGGTCGTGTGGATGGTGCATGGCCCCGGAGACGTGCCGCAGCTGCGGCGCTTCATCGATCGATCCCAGGCTCCCGAGGCCCAGAAGCGGATCGAGCGCAGCAAGCTCGAGGCACTGCTGGCCTTCACCGAAGCCCGGGACTGCCGGCGCCGGCGGCTGCTGGCCGCCTTTGACGAGGTCCTGCCGCAACCCTGCGGCAACTGTGACCTCTGCCTTGAACCGGCGGTGCCGGGGACGGATGTGACCCTGGCCGCCCGCAAGGCCCTCTCGGCGGTCCATCGCACCGGCGCCCGCTTCGGCGCCGTTCACCTCATCGATGTGCTGCTGGGTGCCGACACCGCCAGGGTGCGGGAGCGGGGGCACGACAGGCTGAGTGTCTACGGCATCGGCCATGAGCTGGACCGGGGCCAGTGGCGCAGCCTGTTCCGCCAGCTGCAGAGCGAGGGGTTGCTGTGCAGCGATCCCGGCGGTGGCGGCGGGCTGGCTCTGGGGGACCCGGAGCGGGTGCGGCCATTGCTGCGGGGCGAGACGACCCTGACCCTCTCTCTGCCGCCACCGGCCGCCGAGCGGCGGCGGTCGACGGCCGTGGGGTCGGCCTCCGACTGGGTCGCGCCGAGCCTGGAGGCGGAGGCCCGTGACCGCTTCGAGGCCCTGCGGGCCTGGCGGCGCCAGGAAGCCCAGAGCCAGGGAGTGCCGCCTTATGTGGTCTTTCACGACCGCACCCTGCTGGAACTGGCGGCCGATCCCCCCGCGGACCAGCAGGCCCTGGCCCGGGTGCCGGGGGTGGGCCGCGCCAAGCTGGATCGCTACGGCCAGGCCCTGCTGGCGGTCCTGCAGGAGCCTCCACAATGAGCATCAGTGGGGATGCGCCGATGGCTGCCGGTGCCGGGAGCATCCAGGTGCAAGGGCTGGGCAAGACCTACCGGGTGGCCGACAAGCTGCCCGGCCTGGCGGGAACCCTGCGCCATCTGCTGAGGCGGCGGTCCCGGGATGTTGTTGCCGTCCGGGACGTGTCGTTCAGCATCGAACCCGGCGAGATGGTCGGCTTCCTGGGGCCCAACGGCGCCGGCAAGACCACCACCCTCAAGATGCTGAGCGGCCTGATCCATCCGAGCACCGGCACGGTGCGGGTGGCTGGTCATGTGCCCCAGCGGCGGCAGCGGGCGTTTCTGCAGGCCATCACCCTGGTGATGGGGCAGAAGCAGCAGCTGATCTGGGATCTGCCTCCCCTGGATTCGCTGCGGGTGAATGCCGCCATCTACGGCCTCGACGAGGCAGAGAGCCGTCGTCGCATCGGCGAACTGGCCGAGATGCTCGAGCTTGGAGAGGCCCTCACCCGACCGGTGCGCAAGCTGTCGCTGGGGCAGCGGATGAAGGCCGAGCTGCTGGCGGCCCTGCTGCATCGGCCGTCGGTGCTGTTCCTGGATGAGCCCACCCTCGGACTCGATGTGAACGCCCAGGCCCGGGTGCGGCAGTTTCTGGCCGACTACAACCGACGCACCGGGGCCACGGTGCTGCTCACCAGCCATTACATGGGTGACATCACGGCCCTGTGCCCGCGGGTGATGCTGATCCACGGTGGCCGCCTGGTGCACGACGGCGGCCTCGCCGACCTCACCAGCCGTCTGGCCCCCTGCCGAGCCGTGCGGCTGGATCTGCGCGAGCCGGTGCCGGCTGACGCCGTCACCCCCTTCGGCACCCTGGAACAGATGGACGGCCGGGAGGTGCGGCTGCTGATTCCGCGGGAACGGTTGACCGAGGCGGTGGCGGGGTTGCTGGCCCGCTTCGATGTGCTGGATCTGGAGGTCAGCGATCCACCGATCGAGGAGCTGATCGGTGGGCTGTTCCGGCGGGGGGGGAGCCCATGAGCCCTCGACGGATCCGTGGGCCCGGCCATGGCCTGCGGCTGGCCAGGGCCCTGCTGGGCAGCCAGTACGCCACCATGCTCGAGTACCGCGCCGAGATCGCCCTCTGGGCCCTTTCGGGGGTCCTGCCGCTGATCATGCTGGCGGTCTGGAGCCAGGCCGGGGTGGCCTCGGCCGATGGCCTCGATGCCGGCCAGCTGGACCGTTACTTCGTGGCGGCCTTTCTGGTGCGGCAGTTCACGGTGGTGTGGGTCACCTACAGCTTCGAGGAAGACCAGCTGCACGGGCGTCTGTCGCCCTGGCTGCTGCAGCCGCTCCAGCCGCTGTGGCGCTACGTGGCGGCCCACGTGGCCGAGCAGGCCACCCGACTGCCCTTCGTTCTGCTGTTCGTGGGGGTGCTCGCGCTGGTGCATCCCTCGGCCCTGTGGCTGCCCTCGCCCTCGCGGCTGCTGCTGGCGGTGCTGGCCACATGGCTGGCCTTCGCCGTCAATTTCCTGCTGCAGAGCGTCATCACCATGGGCTGCTTCTGGACCGAGCGGGCCAGTGCCCTCGACAGGCTGCTGTTCATCCCTTACCTGTTCTTGTCGGGCATCAGCGCTCCCCTGGAGACCTTCCCCGAGGGGGTCCGCCGGCTGGCCCTGGCCACACCGTTTCCCTACCTGCTCCATTTTCCGGCCCGCGTGCTGGCCGGCGAGCCGGTGGACCTGCTGCATGGCTTCGGGGCGCTGCTGGGCTGGGCGGCCCTGCTGCTGCCCCTGGTCCTGGGGCTCTGGCGCCTCGGCGTGCGGCGCTATGGAGCCATGGGGGCCTGAGGCATGGGGCCGCTGCCGCGCTATTGCCGGGTGCTGCTGCGCTTCTGGAGCACCGCCCTCGCGAGCCAGACCGAATACCTGTTCAACTTCAGCGTCGAGCTGCTGGCGATGGCCGGCAACCTGGCCGGCAGCTGGTTCGTGCTGTCGCTCTTCTTCCGCCATGGTCAGCAGCTGGGGGGCTGGCGCTGGGAGGAAGCCCTGGTGGTCCTGGGGGCCTACACGCTGCTCGATGGCGTGGCCACCACCCTGCTGCGGCCGAACCTCAATGCGATCGTGACCCTGGTGCAGAACGGCAGTCTTGATTTTGTGCTGCTGAAACCCATCGACAGCCAGTTCTGGCTCTCGACCCGACTGATCGCCCCCGTGGGTCTGCCCCAGATCGCCCTCGGTGCCGGGCTGATGCTCTGGGCCGCTGCACGGGCCGGCGCGCCGCCGTCGCCCCTGGCCCTGGCCAGCACAGCCGTGCTGCTGGTGGCGGCCAGCCTGAGCCTCTACAGCCTCTGGTTTCTGGTGGCGGCCACCAGCATCTGGTTCACCAAGATCTGGAACGCCACCGAAGTGCTGCGCAATGTGCTCGTGGCCGGCCGTTATCCCATCAGTGCCTACCCCGACGGCGTGCGCACCCTGCTCACCCTGGTGCTGCCGGTGGCCTTTCTGACGACGGTGCCTGCAGAAGCCCTGCTGGGCCGCGCCCAGACCCACACCCTGCCCGCTGCCCTGCTGGTGGCCATGGGGCTGTTCACCGCCAGCCGTCTCTTCTGGCGCCACGCCCTGAGGTTTTACACCTCCGCTTCGAGCTAGGGCGTCGTGCCGGTGCCACGGGCCAGGGGAACAGGTCCCCCTGGATGGGGGGTAGGGGCTGCGCCTCGGTCAGGGGCGGCCACCAGCCCAGGTCGGAGGCACGGAAGATCGCGTAGGGGGACGCCACGGCCATGGGTGTGCTGCCAGTACACCCGTACTAGCAGTGCGCAGGGGCGGCGTCAACGGCCCCCTCGGCCTGGTCGAGACCCGGCGGCGGCGCCATCCTGGAGGGCAGTTCCAGCCAGGACCATGCGCCGGTCTCTCTGTTCTGCCCTGCTTCCGGGCTGCGCCACGGCGCTGCTGCTGTCGTCGGCACCGGTTCTGGCCGGCAACGTCACCGACGGTCAGGCTTCCCCCGGGGGGTTCTACTGGCAGAAGGTGGCCGGCTCGGGCAAGGTCCAGTACATCTGCCGTTCCAACAAGGAGCCCGGCATCCAGAAGAACGCCCGCTGCCAGGGCGCCAGGGCGGTCAAGCCCTGAGGGCTTCAGCTGCCCGGGGGCAGGCCCAGGGCTTCGGCACCCCAGCGGCGGCTGAATTCCGACTGCACATGCCATGCGGCCAGCAGCGATTTCGCCATGCTGCGCAGTTCCTCGATGTCGGAGCAGGCATCGATGGCGCGGGTCTGGGCTTCGAGGGCGAACTGCCGGCTGAGGGAGAGATCGGGGGTCACGGGGACCATGGCTGTTGAAGAAACGCTAAGAGGCCTTGACGGCTGTCGGTGGATGGAATCCTGGCTTGAGCTGCTGCACGTGGAGGCCTGGCTCGGGGATCGACGGGTCTTCCGGGACCTGACCCTCACCCTCGCCCGCGGCCAGCACGCCGTGGTGCTCGGGCCCAATGGTGCCGGCAAGAGCACCCTGCTGCGGCTGATCAGCCGCGAGATCCACCCCGTGGTGCATCCCGGTTCGCACCTGCGCCTCTTCGGCCAGGAGCGCATCGTGCTCCACGAGCTGCAGCGTCGCCTGGGGTTGGTGTCGCCGGCCCTCGAGCAACGGTTCCATCCCGCCCTGCCGGTGCAGGAGGTGGTGGGATCGGGCTGGTTCGGCTCGGTGGGCCTGGGCCGCCATCACCGGCTCAGCCCCAGCCAGGCTGACCGCGTCGCCGAGGTGCTGGCGGACCATGGCCTGGAGGAGCTGGCCGGGAGGCCCTGCGGCCAGCTGTCCGACGGCCAGCGGCGACGGGTGCTGCTGGCCCGGGCGCTCGTGCGGCGTCCTGAGGCGCTGGTGCTGGATGAACCCCTCAACGGCCTCGACCTGCGGGCGCGTCATCAGCTGCTGCTCCAGCTGCGGCGCTCGGCGGCCGCGGGCACGACGCTGCTGCTGGTGACCCACCAGATCGAGGCGGTCGTGCCCGAGATCAGCTGCTGCGTGCTGCTGCGGCAGGGCGAGGTGGTGGCGGTCGGTCCCCCCGGCGAGGTGCTGCGCGACGGACCCCTCAGCGCCCTGTTCGAGACCCCCCTGCAGGTGGTGGAGGCCGGCGGTTACCGGCAGGTGCTGCCGGCCTGACGCCCACAGCACAACGCCCCGGGGGGGACCCCGGGGCGTTGATGGGGCCGCACGGGTGCTCCGAGGGACCCGTGCGGTGGAGTGGATGGTGGAGGGTCACGTCGGTGCGTGACCAGGAACGATCGGTTGTGGGGCGGAGCTGCCGGCGCAGGCACCTGGGGCCTTGCGATCCAGTGGGGTTTCCGTCAGCCCGGGGGCACCTGAGACGGTGCATCGGGGTCGGCCCTGGGGGCCTGGAAACCAGATCTCGGAACAGACTGTTGGAGCAGGGGCCGGATCGTCAGCGCGCTCCTGGCTGGTGCTGAGGGGGGGTGTCATCCATCGATGGAGCCTCCGAATCCCGTTGATGCAACAATCGCACCGCCGTCTGGCTCTGGCAACGGCCGCCGTCCCCGTCGCCATCAGTCTTCACCGCCCGAGATCTCCCGTCATGAAGGGCGCTTCACCGCTGGCGCCGTTCAGGTCATCTGGCTGCGGATGATCCGGTCCCACAGCCGTGTCGGCAGCAACCGCCGCGCGATCACCGACCCGGCGCGGTGGCCGCAGAGGATGCGGTCCGGCGGGGCGGCCTCCGTCAGGGCCCGCTCGATCGCCGCGGCCACCACCTCCGGCGGGGAGGCTCCGCGATAAACCGCATCCCAGCCCTGGCGCACGCGCTGCATCATGCCGCCATAGACCGGACAGGCCCGGGCCCGTTCGATCGACGGGGCCGCCACCGCGGCGAAGTCGGTGGCGATCAGCCCCGGCTCTACCACCACCACCTGCAGGCCGAAGGCCGCCATTTCAAGCCGCAGGCCGTCACTGAGCGCTTCGAGGGCGAACTTGCTGGCCCCGTACCAGCCCGATCCCGGGGTGATCCACTGGCCGGCGATCGATGACACCTGCACCAGCCGTCCGCGGCGGCGTTCGCGCATCGGCGGCAGCAGCAGCTGGGTGAGGCCCATCAGGCCGAAGACGTTGACCTCGAAGATCGCCCGCGCCCGATCCAGCTCCATGGTCTCGAGCGCTCCCACCTCCCCGAAGCCGGCGTTGTTGACGAGGGCGTCGAGGGCCCCGACCCGTTCGGTGACGGTCGCCGCCAGCGCCGCTCGCGATTCGGGATCACGGATGTCGAGGTGCAGCACCTCGGCGCCCGCGGCGGCCAGGGGGGCCATGGCCTCCAGGCGCCGGGCGGCCGCGAACACCCGCCAGCGGCGCTGCAGCAGCCGTCGCACGCTGGCGGCACCGATGCCGCTTGAGGCACCGGTGATCAGAACGCTGGGACGACTCACCGGGTCGCCCCCACCAGAAGCCGCAGGGTGTCGCGGCTGCGGGGACTGAGGGGCGTTGCCATGGCGGGCTCGCCGGCATGGTCGTGGTCGTGCAGGCACGGACGGCCCGGGGCCAGGGGATCCACGGGGCGATGGGCCGTGGCGGCAGCCGGACGGCGGTAGATGCTGCGCCCCTCCTTGATGGTCTCGACCACGGCGATGTCCTTGATCGTCGCCGGATCAACGGTCAGGGGGTTGCGGTCGAGGATCACCAGGTCTGCCAGCTTGCCCACCTCGAGGGTGCCTTTCGTCCGTTCCTCCTTGATCTGCCAGGCGGCGTTGGCGGTCACGGCCCGCAGGGCCTGGTACGGGCTGACCCGCTCCTCCGGACCGATCACCTGTCCGTTGGGGATGCGGCGGTTGACACCCGCGTCCACCAGGGCCAGCACCCAGGGCTGGGGGGAGACGGGGGCGTCATGGCTGAAGGTGAAGGGAATGGCGTTGCGCTCCATCGTGCGCGCCGCCATGGCCTGGGCCGCCCGCTCAGGGCCCCAGAGCATCACGGCCGCCTCGCCCCCCGGGATCAGGCCCGTGGGAAGGAAGCTGGGCACACCGCCCACCGCCTTGAGCCGCTGGATCTGATCGGGTCGCAGATAGGTGGCGTGGATGAACACGGGCCGATGGTCGGCCATCCCCTGGCTGGCCACCACCGTTTCGATGGCCCGCAGGGCCTGCTCGGCGGCGGCGTCGCCGTTCATGTGCAGGTTCAGCTGCACCGGGCTCTGCCACCAGCGGCGGAAGGCGGCCTCGAGCACCGCATCGGGCACCTGCTGGTAGCCGCGGAAGCCCGGCTCGGTGCCCGGTGGGTTGACGGCGTAGGGCTCGCTCATCCAGGCGGTGGGGATGGACCCGTCGAGCCAGAACTTGATGCCCCCCAGCCGCACCCGGTTGACGTAGCGGCGGTCCAGGTCGGGTCGCAGCTGCAGCAGCAGCCCGCTGCTGTCGCCGGGACGGTCGGCGGCGGCTGTCACCAGGGCCTCCTGGCGTTCGAAGCCGCCGCTGCCCGGCGTCAGGCGGCCGTAATCGACGGCGACCCGGGCGGCGGCGCCGGCCATGGTCTCCACCACCGAATCCTTGGCGCAGATGTAGAGGTCAAGGGGCAGCAGCCGCTTGTCGATGGCGTTGCGCACCAGCTCGATGTCATCGCTGCCCAGGCCGATGCCGCAGTCCTGCGCGGTGGTCTGGCCGTAGCTGGCCCAGAGGGCTGCGGCTCGGGTGGCCACGGCATCGGCCCGCGGGCCGCGGAAGGGCGGGCGTTTCTCACGCACCAGGTTCAGGGCCGTTTCCTCGGCCTTGCCCGCCAGGCTGCGGCCATCGGGCCCCCGCTCGAACTTCCCTCCCGCGGGGTCGGCGGTGGCGGCGCTGAGCCCGGCGGCCCGGAAGGCGGCGGAGTTCATGGCACCGGCATGGCCTGAGCTGTCGACCACCATCACCGGCCGCTCGGCCGAGACCGCATCGAGCTCGGCCACGCTCGGGTAACGCGACAGGGCACTGCCCTGGAAGCCGAAGCCCACGATCCAGTCGCCGTCGCCGACCGTGGGGGCATGGGCCTTCATCCGACGCACGATCTCGGCCACCGAGGTGACCCCCACCAGGTCGGCATCGAGCAGGTTCTTGCCGAAGTAGATGAAGTGCCCGTGGGTGTCGATGAAGCCCGGCAGCAGGGTCCGCCCCTGCAGATTCACCATCCGCGTGGTGGTGCTGCGGGGGGCCGTGGCCAGGGGGCCGGCGTGCAGGATCCGGCCACCACCGACGGCCAGCGCCTCCACCGTCTGGGGGGTGGCACCGGCCATGGTGAGGATCGTGCCGCCGGTGTAAAGGGTCTCCACCGCCGGGGCCGGTGGTGACACGGCCCGGCCGGGCAGGCTGCTGCACCCCACCGCGGCCAGGACGGCCGCCAGCCGGGTCAGGGATCTGGGGAGCAACCGAGGTGGCATGCACAAGCGTGGATCAGCGCCAAAGGTATGCAGGGTCGCCGCCGGCGGCCACGCCACAGTGGATGCGGCCCGCCTGCGACCGCCCATGGCCACCCTGCTGGCACGCGATGCCGAGCTGATCGTCACGATGGACGCCGACCGCCGGGAGCTGCGGCGCACGTCGCTGTTCGTCGAGGACGGCTGGATCACGGCCATCGGCGCGGCCGACCAGCTGCCGGCGCATGCCGACACCGTGCTCGACCTGTCGGGTCAGATCGTTCTGCCGGGGCTGATCAACACCCACCACCACCTCAGCCAGACCCTCGGCCGCAACATCAGCGGTGCCCAGGAGGCGCGGCTGTTCGACTGGCTCGCCCCCCATTTCCCCCTCTGGGGGGGCGTCACGCCCGAGGCCCTGCGGCTGGCCACCCAGGTGGGCTGCGCCGAGCTGGCCCTGGCGGGCTGCACGACGGTCTTCGACCACACCTACGTGTTCCGCAACGGCTGCGGCATCGACGGGATCATCGGCGCAGCCCGCGAGCTGGGGGTGCGGATCCACGCCGGCCGCGGCTCCATATCCCTCGGCCAGTCCCGTGGAGGTGTGCCCCCCGATGGGCTGGTGGAAGACGAGGCGGTGATCCTGGCGGACAGCGAACGGGCCATCCGCAGCCATCACCAGAGCCACTCCGGTGCCCTCACCCGGCTGGTGCTGGCCCCCTGCTCGCCCTTTTCGGTGTCTCCCGAGCTGCTGCGGGCCTCGGCTGAACTGGCGCGACGCCACCCCGGCGTGCGGCTGCACACCCACCTGGCCGAAACCCTCGACGAGGAGCGCTACACCCTCGACACCCATGGTCTGCGGCCCCTGGCGTACATGGAGCGCCAGGGATGGCTGGCCCCGGATGTGTGGTTCGCCCATGGCGTTCACCTCGATGCCGATGACATCCGGCTGCTGGCCCGTGGCGGTGCCGGCATCAGCCATTGCCCCAGCTCGAACATGCGCCTGGCCTCGGGGCTGGCGCCGGTGATGGATCTGCTGGCGGCAGGGGTGCCGGTGGGGCTGGGGGTCGATGGTGCCGCCAGCGGCGAGAGCGGCCAGCTGCTGCAGGAGGTACGCCAGGCCTTTCTGCTCGCCCGCCTGCGGCTGGGTCTGCAGAGCCCGCTGGGCACGCCGCCCGCCGCGGCCTGGATGACCGCCCGTCAGGCCCTCGAGCTGGCCACCCTGGGGGGGGCCGCGGTGCTGGGCCGCGATGACATCGGCTGTCTGGCGGTGGGGCGCTGTGCCGATTTCTTCAGCCTCTCGCTCAGCAGCGTGGCCTATGCCGGCGCCCTGCACGATCCGGTGGCGGCGGTGGTGTTCTGCGCTCCCCAGCCCGCCGTTCACACCGTCGTGCACGGCCGGGTGATCGTCGAGGGGGGGCAGCTGACGACGATCGACCTGCCGGCGGTGGTCGCCCGCCACAACGCCGAGAGCCGCGACCTGATCGCCGGCGTCGCGGCCAGCGGATCCCACCGATAGGATCCGCGCCCAGTGGTGCGGCGGCAATGGATGGCCAGTGGCGCAACTTCCTGCGCAACCTGGGCGCCTGGCGGGGCACTTTCGCCAGCCTGAGTCCCGCGGGCGAGCTGCGCAACCTCACGGCATCGCTGCTGACCCTGGAGGCCGCCGATGACGACCGGCTGGTGCACTTCAGCCTGCGGCGCTGGCCCACGGCCGAACCGGTGGGCGAACCCAGCCGCGACATCAGCCAGGAGTACCGAAGCCTGGGGCGCCAGGTGGTGTTCTTCGAGACGGGGGCGTTCTGCAAGGGGTCGCTGCAGGTGGCACCGGCGACGGTCTTCGGCGGTGAATTCGCCTTCGTGGCCAGCGACCGGCGCCATCGCCTGGTGCATCTCACCGATGCCGAGGGGGTGCCGGCTGAGCTGGTGCTGATCCGCGAGCAGCGGGAGGGTGCCGCCGCCACCGAGCGGCCCCCGGCCAGCCGCGAGCAGCTGCGCGGCGTCTGGCAGGGGCAGGCGACGACGATCACGGCCGACTGGTGGGTGCCCTCGACGGCCGACTGCCGCTTTGACATCGATGACCAGGGAACCGAGGGCTGGCGCTGGCTGCCCGACGGTGGCTTCTGCCGCCTGCCGGCGCGGGTGAGCCACCGCGAGGCCTTCAGCGTCGAGGCCGGCTGGCTGGCCTCCCCCGACCGGCTCGAGCGGTTGATCCGCCGTTACGACGCCAGCGGCGCCTGGACCTCGGCCACCCATGAGGTGCTCAGCCGGGGGTGAGCGGCTCCAGGCCGAACCGTTGCCGCCCGACGTGATCGGCCCGTTCGATCGCCAGGGCCAGGTTGTCGGCTTCGCTGCGGCCCGAGCTGCGGGGCGGCCGGAAGCTGTGGTCGCCGGCCGTGATCCACTGCACCGTCACCGCTGGTGAGAGGTCGTAGCCCTCGACCTCGTCGCGGCGGCCGAAGCTGTCGCGCTCGCCCTGGAGGATGAGCGTGGGGGTGGTGAGCGTGGCGAGGTGCGCGGTGCGCAGCTGGCCGGGTTTGCCGGGCGGATGGAAGGGGTATCCCAGGCAGAGGCAGCCGCACACCTCCCCCGCAGCGGCCAGCTCGTCGACCAGCAGGGAGGCGATGCGGCCACCCATCGACTTGCCGCCGATCACCAGCGGCCCCTGGCCGTGCAGGGCGGCCACCTCAGCGCGGAAGGCCTCGAGCAGTTTCGGCAGCCGATCGGGGGGGCGTTGCCTGCCGTCGAGGCGCCGCTGGGCCATGTAGGGGAACTCAAAGCGCAGCACCCGCCAGCCCCGGGCGGTGAGACCCGCCGCCATCACCTCCAGGAACGGACTGTCCATGGGGGCACCTGCCCCATGGGCCAGCAGCAGCGTGGTGCCCATCGCTCAGGCATCCGTTTTCAGAAACCGGCTCGAGAGCTTCACCGCCAGCACCACAGCGGCGATTCCGTAGGACACAAAGGTGACGGCCTGGCCGGTGCTGCCGGCCCCATAGGCGCCGCGCTCGAGCAGCACCGTATCGGCGAGGGATGCCGCGGTGCCCCAGAGCATCACCCAGACGCTCACGTACAGCACACCTTTGACGCTCGGGTTCATGGGGGGGGGAGGGGCACTGGGGCAATCTGAACGCCGACCCTATCGGCCCCGGCCGGGACGTCTGTGGAACAGCCCATCGAGACCAGCCGGATCCTGATCGAGCGCCTCGGCCTGCAGCCCCACCCGGAGGGCGGCTGGTACCGCGAGATCCACCGCAGCCCGCAGCAGGTGAGCCGCGCCGATGGCGCCCGGCGGTCGGGGCTGACGGTGATTCTGTTTCTGCTGGAGGCCGGCCGACCCAGCCTCTGGCACCGGGTGTGCGGGGCCGATGAGAGCTGGCATTTCGTGGACGGCGCCCCGCTTGAGCTGCTGCTGTGCCCCGACCATGGGCAGGTGGTCGACACCCATCGGCTGGGCTTCAGCCGCGATCAGCCCGACCTGCAGCCCGTGGTGGTGGTGCCCACGGGCTGGTGGCAGGCCGCCCGCAGCCTGGGGGCCTGGACCCTGGTGAGCTGCTGCGTGGGGCCGGGCTTCGACTTTCAGGACTTTGAGGTCGACGCCGAGCGGCCGCTGCCGACCTAGGTGGGGCTGACCTGGACCCCTTTCCAGAAGGCCACCCGCCCCTTGATCTCGGCCGCGGCCGACTTGGGGTCGGGGTAGTACCAGGCGGCGTTGGCGTTCACCTGGCCGTCGACGACCACGTCGTAGTAGTGGGCTTCGCCTTTCCAGCCGCAGACCGAGCGATGGTCGGAGGGCCGGAAGCAGTGGGCCTGCAGGGCGTCGGGCGGGAAATAGGCGTTGCCTTCGACGGTGACGATGTCGTCACTGCTGGCGATCACGGCGCCGTTCCAGCGGGCTTGCATCGTTGCTGTGGGCGGAGGGCCTCCATGATCGCCCGCCGCCCAGGCAGGCTGGGGACGTGTCTGGAGGACAACCGTGGCGGCCGCCCTGGTGATTCTGCTGGTGCTGCTGGCCGTGGCCTGGCTGCTGCGCCCCACCGCCGAGGAGTTCGCCTGGTTCCTGCGGCTGCGCCGTCCGGCCTGGCTCACCTTCGAGGGGCTGATCCCGCTGATCTGGCTGGTCATCTATCTGTGCTTCTATGCCGCGGCCCTGCTGACCTGGAACGCCACGGGGGGCTGGGGGCTGATGGGGGGCTTCCTGGGGCTGCTGCTGCTCGTGCAGAGCTACACCTGGCTGATCTGCCGCACCCGCCGTCTGGCCAGCGGCACCGGCATCGGCCTGGCGGGCTGGGTGTGGGGGGTGGCCCTGGCGGTGGTGCTGGCGCCGCGGGTGCCCCTGGCGGCGCTGCTGCTGGTGCCCTACCTGCTCTGGAGTCCGCTGGGCACCCTGGTGACCTGGCAGATGCAGCGGATCAACCGTTGAGGGGTAAGGGCCCGGCGGTGACGTGAAGCTGAAGACAATCCCCGGAACGGTGGCCTGTCGAGGACGCTGGATACGGTGCCGTTATGAGAAAGGCGTGGACCCTGCCCCAGGCCCTGCGGTTGCGCTGGTTCCTGCTGCGACGCGGCCTCGACAGCAGCTGCGCCTTCGTGGATGTGCTGTACCGGATCTATCTCAACCACAACAAGATCATCCACTTCCGCGATGGTCACCCGGTCTATTCGTTGTCGACACCGGCCCTGTTCAGCGGCCCGGCGGCCCATTTCATCGCCCGCACGCTGTACCGGGGCATTCAGAACCGCAACCTGCCCAATCTGATGAGCATCGCCGTCACCGACGGTTGCAATGCTCGGTGCGGCCACTGCAGCTTCTATGACGCCGTCGAGGAACCCGGTCGGCCGCTGCTGAGCCTGGAGCAGCTGCGGCAGGTGATCCGCGATGGGCAGCAGCTCGGGGTGTCGATCATCAACCTGGTGGGAGGTGAACCGCTGCTGCGGCCCGACCTGCCGGAGGTGATCGCGTCTGTCGACAAGTCGCTCTCCACCGTGCTGCTGTTCACCAACGGCTGGCATCTGGCCGAGCGGGCCCGCGACCTGCGGCGGGCAGGCCTCGACAGCGTTTATGTGAGCCTCGATGGCGCCGATGCCGGCAGCCACGACCAGCGCCGCGGCACCCCCGGGCTGTTCGGCCGGGCCCTGGCGGGGTTGAAGGCCGCCCGCCGCGCCGGCCTGTCGGTGGGCATCTCGACCACGCTCACCCCCGAAGACTGGGCGGCGGGGGAGCTGCCGCGGCGGGTGGAACTGGCCCGACGGGTGGGCGCCCATGAACTGCTGGTGTTCGATGCCCTGCCCTGCGGACGGCTGCAGCACCGCGACGACCTGGTGGACCATGGCGACTGGGTGGAGGCGATGGTGCGTTCGGCCGACATCTGGAACGCCGATCCCCGCTATCCGGGGGTGGTGTTCTCGGCCTACATGACCAGCCACCGCAGTGTGGGTTGCGCCTGCGGCACCAGCTACTTCTACCTCTCGCCCTACGGCGATGTGATGTCGTGCGATTTCAACCACGCCATCTTCGGCAATGTGCTTGACCAGCCCCTCTGGCAGGTGTGGGAGCGCCTGAGCCGTGATCCTGATTTCGCCCAGGCCAAGTGGGGGGGCTGCAAGGTGAAGGATTCCGCCAGCCTGCAGCGCCCCGGTGTGCAGCCGGGCCGCTCCCGGCCCGTGCCGCCACTCTCGGTCTGAGCCGATGGACCTGCAACCCCTCAGTGCCTGCCCCGTGGATCGCGCCGCCACCCTGCCGGGGGTGCTGTTCCAGCTGGCGGTGCTCGCCGGCAGCGCCGCCGGCCTGGCCCTGCTGTCGCGGCGGGTGGAGCACCTGGGCCGGCGGCTGGGGGTGATGGCGCTGGGGGTGCTGATCTTTGAGCTGTTCACCGCCCCCATGTGGCACAACGCCCACCTGGGACGCTGGGCCTACCTCTACCGGGATGTGAGCTGGGTGCTGACCTTGGGCTGGTCGGTGCTGTTTCTGCTGGTGGTGGAACTCGGCGACCGGCTGTTGCCCCGCTGGCGTGCCTGGCGGCGGTTCCTGCTCAATCTGGTGCTGCTCACGCTGCTGGTGGTGCCGCTGGAGTGGCTGGTGGTGCGGCTGGGCATCCGCAGTTATGCCCCTGAGGTGCGCGAAGCCGCCGTGGGTGGCTGGATCGACGGGGTGCCGGTGGCGGTTCTCTACTACGTGCCGGTGTTCACCGCCCTGGTGCTGGGGTTCTACCGCTACTGGTGCCTGGTGATCGACGATGCGCTGCTGATCCCGATGCGGCGGATCCGCTGGGGCCGCGGGCTGCTGCTGACCCTGGGGGCGGTGCTGCTGTTCGAGCTGATGGTCGAGCCGATGGTGTCGAACCGGGGCTTGCCGGCCTGGTCGTATCTCTACCGGGATGTTTCGCTGCTGATGAGTGGCCTCTGGGTGCTGGTCATCGCCATCACCGCAGCGGTGGTGACCCGCATCGGCCTGCACCTGTCGGTGGCCCTGCGTTTTCTGCTGGCCCTGGCCATCGCCACCGCCGTGGCCCTGCCGATCGAGTACGGCCTGCTGGCGGCCGGCATCCGGGTCTATGGCCCCAGCGCCATCGCCAACTTCAGCGGCTTCACGATCCCGGTGCTGCGGGCGCCGATCGAGATCGCCTTCGCCATTCCCTGCTATCTGGCGCTGGTGATCGGCTTCATCCGCTACTGGGAACTGGCCCTCGACAACCGCCTCTGAAGGTCTGATCGCACCCATGGCTGACCCCTCCCCTCGTGTTGCTGTTCCACCGGTCCTGCGGGATGTGCTCGTGGGGGTGCCCCTGCTGCTGCTCCTGCTGGCCGTGATGACGGGGGGCTTCGGCAGTGCCATTGCTCTGCTGCTGATGTCGGTGATCTGCACCGGTGGCATTGCCTCTGTCTTCTGGCTGCTCCTGGCTTTTCTGCTGGGTGCCATCAATATGGCGTTGTTCGCCCTGTTGGTCGCACGGGTTGGCGGGCCGCGACTCTCAGCGTCGTGGAAAGGCCTGGGCAGCGGGCCATCCCTGCCGGTGATTGCCAGTTATGTGGAACGACGTCGCCAGGCGGGAGGCGATGACGACCACATCCGTGCTGATCTGCTGCGGGGGGGCTGGAGCCCCGCCGACGTGGAGGCCGCCCTGGCGGTGGTCGAGCGGGGAGACGATCGGTGCTGAACCGCTACGGGCAGTACCTGGCCGAGCGTTTTCCGCTGCAGCGCCACGGGCCGTTGATCCTGGTCTTCAGCGGCGCCGCCGTGGGCCATGCCGGTCGGCTGGTGGGCCGGCCGGCGGCGCCCGTGGCGATGCTCACGGCCACGGCGGTGGTGCTGCTGCAGTTTCTGCTGATGCGCTGTGCCGATGACGTCAAGGATCTGGAGGTTGACCGTCGCTGGCGACCGCAGCGGCCTCTGCCCCGGGGCCTGCTGAGCCTGGCCGACCTGGCCGCCCTGGCGGCCGTGGCGGCGGCCCTGCAGTGGGGGGTGGTGCTGCTGGCCCGCCCGGCGGCCCTGCCGCTGCTGGCGGCGGTGTGGGGTTGGTTTCTGCTGATGAGCGCCGAGTTCTTCTGCCCCGCCTGGCTGCGGCGGCAGCTGGGGCTCTACGCCTTCAGCCATCTGCTGATCGTGCCGCTGCTGGCGCTGCTGGCCATGGCGATGGCGATGCCCCTGCCGCACCCGCTGCTGCGCCTGCTGCCCTTTCTGTGCTGCAGCTACGGCGCCGCCCTGGGGCTGGAGGTGGGACGCAAGACCTGGCGGCGGGGGGCCGACCCGGTGGGTGTGGAGAGCTACAGCGCCACCTGGGGCTGGCGCGGCGCCGTGGGGGCGTGGCTGCTGGGCCTGGCGCTGTCGGTCGCCGGCGCCGGCGCCGCGGCGCTGGTGGTGCCGCAGCCGTCGCTGCCGTGGTTGCTCCTCCCGCTGCTGCTGCTGGTGGTGGGGGCGGCCCTGACGGCGCGGGGGCCCCAGCCGCTGGCGGGTCCGAGCAGCGTCTGGATTCTGGGGCTGTACCTGGCCCTGGGGTGGGCGCCATGAGGGACCGGCCCCCGGCGCTGGAGGTGCTGCCGCTGCTGAACCGTGAGCTGCCTGCGGCGGCGCTGCTGGAGCGGTTCGGCGGCAAGGCGGGGACGTTGTGTCGGCTGGCGGCCCTGGGGTATCCGGTGTGGCCGGGGGTGGTGCTGCTGCCGCCGGAACGACCCGGCGACTGGTCGCTGCCCCTGGAGGCCCTGGCGGCTCTGCCCGCTGCCACGACCGGCTGGGCCGTGCGCTCGTCGGCCACCGTCGAAGACGGCGAGGAGCACAGCTTCGCCGGGCAGTACACCACGCGGCTGGCGGTGCCCACCGGGGCCCTCGAGGCGACGGTGGCCGAGCTCTGGGGGTCGGCCGACTCTCCGGCCCTGGCCCAGTACCGCCAGTTGCTGGGGGCTGGGGGGGCGGCGGCCGAGCGGCCGGCCCTGCTGCTGCAGCCGATGCTGCCGGCGACGGTGGCGGGGGTGGCCTTCGGGGCCGATCCGGTGAGCGGTCGCCGGGGCGTGACCCTGGTGCAGGCCGTGGCCGGGGTGGCGGCCGACCTGCTGGCGGGCCGCTGCAGCGGCGATCGTTACTGCCTGGCCGGCGATGGCCGTGTGCTCGAGCAGCAGCCCCTCACCCCCGGCCGCCCGCTGTTGTCTGCCGAGGCGCTGCAGCGGCTGCAGCGGTTGCTCGCTGATCTGGAGCGGCAGCTGGGGGGCCCGCAGGATGTGGAGTGGGCCCTGGATGCCGAGGGCCGGATCTGGCTGCTGCAGGTGCGGCCCATCACCCGCCTGGCGCCGGCGGCGGCCGTGGGGCTGTGGGACAACAGCAACATCGTGGAGAGCTATTCGGGCGTCACCACACCGCTGACCTTTTCGTTTGCCCGCAAGGCCTACACCGAGGTCTATGCGGGGTTCTGCCGTTTCATGGGCGTGGAGGCCCCGCTGATCCGGCGCCACCGCGGCGTGCTGGCCACGATGATCGGCTTCCACAACGGCCGCATCTACTACAACCTGCAGAGCTGGTACCGGGTGCTGTCGCTGCTGCCCGGTTATGGGCTCAATGCGCCGTTTCTGGAGCAGATGCTGGGGGTGCAGCAGCCGCTCGAGGCGGCCGAGCGGGAGCGGCTGAGGCTTGAGCCGCCGACGGCGGCCCTGGCGGATCTGCTGCGGCTGGGCAGGTTGCTGCTGGCCATGGTGCGCAATGCCGCGGGGCTCGACCGTCGCCGCCGGGCCTTCCGCCGGCGGCTGGATCGGGTGCTGCTGCCGCCGGCGGCCCTGGCGGGCCTGGCGACGGCCGATCCCCACGACCTGGTGCAGCACTACCGCCGCCTGGAGGGGCAGCTGCTGAGCCACTGGGATGCACCGCTGATCAACGACTTCTTCGCGATGGTGGTCTACGGCGTGCTGCGCCGACAGCTGTGCAGCTGGCGGCTCGATCCCGACGGGCGGGTGCTGCAGGCGTGGATCAGTGACCTGGGGGCGGTGGTCAGCGCCGAACCGCACCGGCGCATCGCCGCCCTGGGGCGGCGGCTGGCCCACGAGCCGGCCCTGGTGGCGGTGCTGGCGAGCGGCGGCACCGAGCCCATCGCCCGGGCCCTGGCCGAGCGGCCCTGGCTGCAGGCCGAGATCGACGCCTATCTGGAGGCCTTCGGCGACCGGTGCCTCGGGGAGCTGAAGCTCGAGACGCGCACATTGCGGGATGACCCGTTGCCGCTGCTGCGCAGCCTGGCGGCGGCCGCCAGCGGCGGGGATGCCGGCCCGGTGGACCCGCCGCCTGTGCCGACCCTGGCCCGGCGCTGCCCCCCCTGGCAGCGGCTGCCCCTGGGCTGGCTGCGGCGGCGGCTGCGACGGCTGCTGGCCGAACGCGAGAACCTGCGGTTCGAACGCACGCGGGTGTTCGGCCAGGCCCGGCGGCTGCTGCTGAACCTGGGCCGGTGCTACGCCGAGCTGGGGCTGCTCGACCGGGCCGACGATGCGGTGTTTCTGGAGGTGGAGGAGCTGCTGGCGCTGGTGGAGGGCACAGGCACCTGCACCGACCTGCGGGGGCTGGTGGCCCTGCGCCGGCGCCAGTGGCGGCAGCAGCGGGCGGCGGCCCCGTTGCCGCGGCGCTTTGTGACCCACGGCCTGCCCCACCTCGATCTGCCGCTGCCCACGGCGGCGGGGCTGGCGGCGGACCACTGGCAGGGGCTGGGCTGTTCGCCCGGGCGGGTGCAGGCGGCGGTGGAGCGGGTGGGGGATCCGCTGCTGTGGCTCGAGCAGCGGCGACCGGGCACGGGGGGCCGACCGATTTTGGTGGCCCAGGCCACCGATCCGGGCTGGGTGCTGCTGTTCCCCCATGCCGCCGGTCTTCTGGTGGAACGCGGCAGCGCCCTGTCGCACGTGGCGATCGTGGCGCGGGAGGTGGGGCTGCCGATGGTCACCGAACTGGCCGGCATCGCCGCTCGCCTGGCCGATGGCGACCGGGTCGAGATCGATGGAGGCAGCGGCCGGGTGCGGCTGCTGGCGCGTGGGGGTGATGGCTGAGCGGCTGGGTTACGGCCAGTGCTGGGAAGACGCCGATGTGCTGGTGGAGGCCCTGCACCCCCTGGCCGGTCGCACGGTGCTGTCGATCGGGTCGGGGGGCGACAACAGCCTGGCCGTGCTGGCGGAGGGGCCGGCGCGGCTGCTGGTGCTGGACCGCAATCCGGCCCAGATCGCGCTGCTGCAGCTGAAGCTGGCCGCATTCACGGCCCTCGACCACGGGGCGCTGCTCGAGTTTCTGGGGGCCTGGCCCTGCCGGTCGGCCCGCCCCGGGGCCGTGGCGGCCCATCGCCTGGGGTTGTATCGCCGCTGCCGGCCGCTGCTGCCAGGGCCGGTGGCGGCGTTCTGGGACCGGCGGCCGGCGCCGGTGGCGGGGGGACTGCTGCGGGCCGGACGGTTTGAGCGTTATCTGGAGCTGGTGCGGCGCGGCCTGGTGCCCCTGGCGGGTGGGACCCGGCGCTGGCAGCCGCTGTTCACCGGGCTGGATGCCCAGCAGCGGGCCAGCTGGTACGACCGGCACTGGGACAGCCGGCGCTGGCGCTGGCTGATGCATCTGTGCTTTTCGCGGGCAGCGTTAGGACACCTGGGCACCGATCCGGCCCAGGTGCGTTACGGCAGCGGCAGCCAGCCGGCCCTGCTGCTGCAGCGCCTGCGCCAGGTGCTGGTGGAGCTTGACCCGTGCGACAACCCGCACCTGCACTGGCTGGTGCATGGCCACTACGGCACCGTGCTGCCCCGGGCGCTGCGGCCGGCGCAGCAGCAGGCGATCCGCCGGCATCGGGAGCGGCTGGCGGTGGAGGTTGGGGATCTGGTCGACCACCTGGCGCCGGAGCCCCAGACCGGCATGGCGATTGAACGGTTCAACCTGAGCAATGTGTTCGAGTACCTCTCGCCCGAGGCCACCACGGCGGTGCTGGGGCGGCTGCATCGCCATGCCGCCGCCGGGGCGCGGCTGGTGGCCTGGAACCGGGTGGCCGACCGGGATGCGGGGCTGGCGCCGGCGGGCACCTGGCGCCCCGAAACGGTCCGCGCCGCGGCGCTGCACCGCCGCGACCGGGTGTTCTTCTACCGGCGGCTGGTGCTGGCGGCGGTGCCGGCGCCGGCCGTGGCCGCCGACCAGCCCGTGCGGGTGCCGGTCGACCGGGTGGGCCTGGGGCCGGCCGATGAGCGGTGGCAGCTGGGGGAGCGGGCCCAGGCGTCGATCTGGTGGCGCCAGACGCCACCGCTGGCGGGCGAACGGGTGGGCACGATCGGGGCGTTGCAGGCCACCGATCCGGCGGCGGCGGCGGCGGTGCTGCGGCTGGCCTGCCGGCGGCTGGCCGAAGAGGGCTGCACGCGGGTGCTGGCGCCGATGGATGGCAACAGCTGGGGGGCCTACCGCTGCCGCACGGGGCCGGCGCTGGGGTTTGCCGGTGAACCGCAACCGGGGCCCGAGTGGATCGCCCATCTGCACCGCTGCGGCTTTGCGGTGGCCGAGGCCTACGTGTCGCGCCGGCTGGCCTGTGGTCCCCCGCGGGATCTGGGGCTGGGGGCCCGGGTGCCGCACCTGGCGGGGGTGGCCCTGCACGACCTGGGCGATCTGCCGCCGGCGCTGACGGCCACCCTGCCGGCCCGGATCCACCGGCTGGTGCAGGCGGGCTTCGGCCGGCAGCCGTTGTTTCTCCCATTGCCGGAGCCGATCTTCTGCCGCTGGCTGCAGCAACGCGAGGGGGCGAGCGATCGGCAACTGACGCTGCTGGCGGTGGCCGACGGGCGGCTGCTGGGGCTGGTGCTGGCCCATCGCCATGGCGATGGGCTGGTGGTGCGCACGCTGGTGGTGCAGCCCGGCCGGGCTCAGGCGGGGCTGGGGGCCTTGCTGCTGCATGAGGTGCAGCGGCGGGCCGCCGCCATGGGTTGCACCGGGGTGATCCATGCCTTGATGCACGACCCTGGGCCGTCGCTGGCCCTGTCGCGCCGATGGCCGGGGTCAGGCCACGGCTATGTGCTGATGGGGCGACGGCTGCGGGGGTGATTGTGGTTTCTGCTTCGAGTGATTTGTGTCAGCTTATTCAGTTTTAGCGGATTGCAATAGCTGATCTACCTGAGGATTGAGGATCGTGTGTTCAGTATGGGGATTAAAACTTGTGAAATCATGCTATGTCAGATTCCAGAATAAGCGATCATCGAGATCAATGTAAATGCCGTAATTAGTGCGAGGACTCTCCAGGACATCTTTTGCCTGCTGGCTTGTGATGCCGGGGATGTAGGCAATCAGGTCTTCTTCAGCAAAGATGCCAATTCCATTGCCATGCTTGGGTACGACTGACTGACCCTTGTAAAAGAGGTTTAGCGAATCATCAATAGCCTTCCCGTCTTTGTATCCAATCTGTTTGATCGAATGACGAAAGTTCAGGCGATCACTGGTTAAGTCGAAATCATTGAGAACCGCGTAGCTGTTCAGCCCCTGGGAGTTCAATGGATCTCTGATAGAAGTTGGGTTCCCGTCAACAATGAAGAAACTGTCATCATATGGGTTATGAATCTTGCCGTAGCGTTTGTAGCCGAACCAGAACGTGTCTTCACCAGGGCCGCCATAGAGCAAGTCAATTGAGTTGTTGTCGTAAGGATCATCGCCGATCAGAATGTCATTTCCATGGCCTGCCTCTAAAGTTGTTGATGCTGAGGATCCTGAGTCTTTGTCGAATCGATCATGATACATGATGTCATCAAAGTCGCTGCCAATTATGTTGATGCCTTTGTATCCATTAGTCCATCCAATCGCTTTCGACGGGCTGTTTATTGTGGGATTGTCAACCCAAGGTTGAGGGGCAACAATCACACCGTCAAAGGGGCCGTCAGTTGAACGCTTACCTGCAGCGTCAAATTCGTTACGATGATCCTTGTCTAAATAGAGTTCATCGGGTACATTGGGGTCTTCAATCTGTTTGGTAATTAGGTCTGCAAAAACACTGATGACGGAGTTGTGGTACTGAGGGATAACTTTCATGAAATCTAAACCTGCGTAATCAGTTTTGCTGTACTGGACTAAATAGGCACTGTCTGCCATCGCTGCGAGATCATTGTCTCCTGCAGAACTGGCAAGCTTCTTCTCTAAGTCAGACTCTAAGTCAGAAGCTGTATATGTCCGTGAGTTCACGGCGATAGCAGATGTGAATGGAATTGGCTTGTTGTAATCGTTGATGCCATTTCGCGCATCAATATCGTAGCCAATCCCAAATGCGGGATCTAGGCCAGTCAGCTTATCGACCCTCTGGCCAGTCCATTCCTTGAGGGCGCTTGCGGCGGCACTCATTACATAGCTTCCTAATGAATGGCCAATGAGAGTTGTTTTATCTGGATCTGTCCCTGTTCTGATCAATGCATCGGCAACGCATTCGCCAACCTGCTTCGTGACACTTATTTCGCATATTGGCTGTGGCTCTTGTGTTCCCTCGGCAAGTTTTGACCAGTCAACAATCGCGATATTGTGAGTGGGGCCATAGGTATCCTTGAGGGCTTTGTATAATATCTGTGATTTGGAATTCGGCTCTGTCGCGTTGGGGCCATCTTTCCATCCTGGTGCATAAAGAATTGCAGGTCGCCCCGGAGTCCATTGATGTGTTGTCCAGAACTTAACATACCCGTCAGATACTGCGTAAGTTCCTGTTTGTTCGGTCAATATCCCGGCCTTTCGTTTTATGAACTTATGCCCTTCCCAGTCCTTGCCGACATATTGCGTATTCAGGTCAGTCAGTAGCACAGGCAGCTCAATGGTTATGTCGCGTCTTGCCAACGGACTAGTGAAATCAGTTCCTGTAAGCGTCTGAAAGCTGTAGACCGTCTCAGGTCCTGCCCCGGCGGCCCGGATAATGGCTGGATCAATGGCGATGGACCATGTGCCATTGGAATCAACCTGCGTTTTGAAGCCTCCATCAGGATGGACTCCACTGCTAAAGAAGAGTCTGATCTCGGCTCCTGCAACACCGTTGCCTGTTACACTAAAACCATCTTTCGATTCAGCGAGTGAGATCTGGTCATCATCGGTAATCGGGAAGATTCTTGGGGTGGGTGCGTCTTCAATGAACAGCTCGCGAGTGAACCCGCTGACAAATCCTGTGCCGGCGAGCTTCTGGAAAGCAGTTATGGTTTCGTAGCCAGTATCGGCAATGGCGATATGGGATAGATCGATTGGTATTGACCACGAACCATTGGAATCAACCTTTGCCTGGAAGCCACCAGAAGGATGGGCTCCACTATTAAGAAAAAGGATGACGTCGGCACCTGGAACGCCGATGCCATAAATGCTGAATCCAGCCTGTGATTCTGCGGTTGAGATCACATCGTCATTAGTTACAGGCCACATTCGCGGTACTGGCGGTGCTTCGATATACACTTCCCGCATAGCACTCTCGCTGACAAAGCCCGTGCCCTCGAGGGTTTGGAAAGCCGTCATGGTTTCCGGACCAATGCCTGCAGTGGCGATAATGGTCGGGCTGATGGCAATGGACCATGAACCGTTGGGATTTACTTCTCCGATGAAACCCCCAATGGGATCGGCGTTGCTGTCGAAGCGGAGGTTTACAGTAGCCCCAGGAACACCGGTGCCGGCGACGAGGAACCCCGCCTGGGATTCGGGAGTGTCGATCAGATCATCACCGGTGACGGAGG
>JBMOIF010000028.1:0-29372 GCA_049317465.1 Prochlorococcaceae cyanobacterium
GGTGCTGAGCGAGTTGCTCATCATCACCACCGCCAGCACCGCCAGGGCCAGGGGAATCTCGTAGCTGATCGACTGGGCGGCCGCCCGCAGGCCCCCCAGGAGCGAGTACTTGTTGTTGCTGGCGTAACCACTCATCAGCAGGCCGATGGGCTGGATGCTGCTGAGGGAGATCCAGAGAAAGATGCCGATGCCCACGTTACTGATCAGCAGATGCTGACCGAAGGGCACGATCAGCCACGACAGGATCACCGGCACCACCACCAGCACGGGGCCGAGGGTGAAGAGCAGGCCATCGGCCCGGGCCGGAATCACGTCCTCCTTGACCAGCAGCTTGAGGCCGTCGGCCATGGGCTGCAGGATGCCGAGGGCGCCGGCGTATTCAGGGCCGATGCGCTGCTGGGCGGCGGCCGAGATCTTGCGTTCGAGCCAGACGGTCACCAGCACCCCCACCACGGCGGCCACCAGGACCAGCAGCATCGGCAGGGGCAGCCAGATCAGGCGGCTGGCCGCCGGGCTCAGGCCAGCGGCCTCGATCAGGCCACGGAAGCCCGCTTCGAGATCGACGGTGAAGGAGGGGGGCATGACGACGACCGTACGGGGGCAAAGTTAGCCAGTCGGGCCGCCGTTTTTGGCGACGCGGGCCTCGGGGGGCCGCCAGGCGCGGCCGGCGGCTCCGCAGTAGATCTGTGTGGGCCGGTAGATGCGGTTGGCCCCGAGCTGCTCTTTCCAGTGGGCCAGCCAGCCGGCGGCCCGGGCGATGGCGAAGACCGGCGTGAACAGGTCGGTGGGGATGCCCAGCTTGCGGTACACCAGGCCCGAGTAGAAATCAACGTTCGGATAGATCCCCTTGGGGCCCAGGCGCTCGGCGGCCACCGCCTCGAGCCGTCGGGCCACGTCGTACATCTCATCGTGGCCGAAGCGGTCGAACAGTTCTTCGGCCAGCCCCTGCAGGATCGTGGCCCGTGGGTCCTTGACCCGGTACTCGCGGTGGCCGAAGCCCATCACCTTGCGCTTCTCGGCCATGGCCTGATCGAGGTAGGCCTCGACGCGGTCGACGCTGCCGATCTCCTCGAGCATCAGCAGCACGTCCTCGTTGGCACCCCCGTGGAGGGGGCCGGCCAGGGTGCCCACCGCAGAGGCCACCACGGCATAAGGATCGGTGAGGGTGCTGGCGGTGACGCGGGCACTGAAGGTGCTGGCGTTGAGGGTGTGCTCGGCGTGCAGCACCAGGCACGAGTCGAAGATCCGCGCCGCAAGCGGATCGGGCTCCCGCTCGGTGAGCATGTAGAGGAAGTTGGAGGCGTAGGGCAGGTCGTCCCGGGGCTGGATGGGGTCATGCCCCATGCGGATCAGCTGGAAGGCGGCCAGCATCGTGGGGATCTTGGCCAGCAGCCGGACCACGGCCCCGCGGATGTAGTCGGGGTTGTCGAGGGCACGGTTGGCGTAGAACAGCCCCAGGGAGGCGGCGCTGGCCTGCAGCGCATCCATCGGATGCCCCCCCGCGGGGAAGCACTTGAGCATGTCGCGGATGCGGAAGCTCACCCGGCGGTGCATCTGCACGTCGTGCTGGAACGTGCGCAGGGTTTCGGGATCGGGAAGTTCGCCCCAGATCAGCAGGTAGGCGGTTTCCAGAAAGCTGCTGTGGGCCGCCAGCTCGGCGATGCTGTAGCCGCGGTAGCTGAGGATGCCGCGCTGGCCATCGATGTCGCTGATCGCCGATTGGGTGGCGGGCACCCCTTCAAGCCCGGGTCGGAAGTCGCTCGCTGTCAAGGGATCATTCCACTCCGGGGGCGAGGCTACGGCCCGGTGCAGCGGCCGTTGGTGCCGGTGCCTACTCCGCCAGCAGGATGCGGGGGCTGAGCAGCAGCCGCAGGATCCAACCGCCGCCGTCGTCATCGTGGCGCAGCACGGCCACACCGGCCTTGCGCAGTTCGAGCAGCGGGTTCCCATGGCCCAGCAGACGGCTGGCCAGCAGGCTCAGGTCGGGTTCGTGCCCCACCATCCCCAGCCGCCGCCACGGCGTGGTCAGCAGGTCCTCCAGGGCCGGGCGGGCATCGCCGTCGGGGGCGAGGGCGTCGAGGTCCCGCAGTTCGGGGGCCAGGCCGGCCTCCAGGGCCAGGGCCGCCGTCTCGCGGGCCCGCACCAGCGGGCTGGTGAGCAGCAGGTCGCAGCCCAGGTCGAGCCGCCGCAGGCGGTCGAGCACCAGGCGGGTGCGGGCCCGACCCGCCAGTGTCAGGGCCCGCTGGGCGTCGGGCTGGCCGCCCCCCCGCTCTTCGGCGATGCCATGGCGCAGCAGCAGCAGCTCTCGACTCATGGGCGGTTCCACAGCAGGCGTCCATCCAGACTGAGCTGGCCGGGCGCGTCCGGCAACGGGGTCAGGCTGGCCTCGAGACCGCCGACGGCCGGCGTCAGTGGTGTGGCGGCCGCCAGTTGCAGGGCCTGCCAGGGGCGCCAGCCCAGCAGCAGCGACCGGGTGGGGGCCGCCTCCAGCGCCACGGCCGCCACCCGCTCGGCCGGGCCCCCCAGGGCTGCGCCAGCGCCGCGGCTGCCCCGGGCCGGCCGTTGCAGTTGCCGCTGCAGGGCCTCGAGATCGTTGCTCCACCAGCGCAGGTTGCCCTGGCCTCCCGTGGCCCCTGCCAGGCTGGCCTCGAGCTGGCCGGGTCGACCGCTGCGACCGCTCAACCGGCTCCAGACCTGCAGGGCCTCAAGATGTCCGCCGTCGTAGCCGGCGTCGGCCAGGGCGTCGTCGAAGGCGGCCGGGTCGGGCCCATCTGCGGCTGTGCCCGCCAGCCAGGCCGGAGGCTGCGCCAGCCGGGCCAGCAGGGTGACCTGGTCGCCACGCTCCAGCAGCGGCAGCAGCGGTCCGCCGTCGGCCGCCGCCGGCAGGGCCAGCTCCAGGGCCGCCGCGAGCGAGGGCCGTAGCAGTGCCTGCACCGGGGCGTCCAGCTGCAGCCCCTCGGCCAGGGCGGTGCCGCTGTCGCCCAGGGGCAGGCCGGCGGCCGTGGGCAGGGGCTGGGCCGGCCGCAGGCGGCCCTGCAGCCGCAGACCATCGGCTTCGGGCTGCACCGCCGCGAGCAGACGGCCCCGCTGTCGTGCCTGGGCCCGCACCAGGGCGACCCCCCGGGGGCGGCTGGCCAGCCAGGCATGCAGATCAGGATCCGATGCCTGGTGCAGTCTCTCGATCTGGGAGGCATCGAGGGCTTCTTCCAGCAGCCCCCGGCTTGAGGCCAGCAGCACCAGTTCGTCGCTGGGCAGTGCCGAGGCCAGCGACTGGCCGTCGCTGCTGATCACCCCCAGGCCGCGGTGGTTGGTGATGCTGAGGTCGGCGCCCGCCAGGCTGCGCTCCTGCCAGAAGCGCTGCAGAAAGTCGCGCCCGCCGCCGGCCCGGCGGCTGCCCAGCACCAGCAGCCAGCCGGGTGCGCTGCTGCCCTCGCCGGGGGGTCGCAGGGCCACGGCCAGGTCGTCCCCCACCCAGCCCGCCAGGTCGAGGCTCCAGTCGAGACCGGCGGCGCGGGCGATGCCGTCGCGCAGGCGGTCGACCCCGGCGGCGGCCATGGCCCGGGAGCGGGCCGGTGCCACTGCCCGGGCATAGGAGGCCAGGGCGTCGGGGGGCACCTGCAGATAGACACTGAGGGCCGCATCCCGCGGCAGGAAGCGGGCGGCGGCCGGCATCTGCAACGTCTGCCGGCGCAGCTGCAGCGGGCTCTGCCGCTGCAGCCACCACCACCCCCCCAGGCCCACCAGGGCCAGGGAAAGGGCGAGCAGCACCGCCAGGGAACGGCGCAGGACCATGACAGGGGCAGGGGCTCGGGTCATCCTTGACCATCGCCTTCCCTTCGGCCATGGCCCAGCCCCAGGTTCTTGACGCCCGTGAGCTGCAACGCTGGCTCGAGGCCGGCCCGCCGCCGCTGCTGGTGGACGTGCGCGAACCGGCCGAACTGGCCCTGGCGACCCTGGCCCATGACCGCCACCTGCCCCTCAGCGCCTCGCAGGAGTGGCTGCCGCAGCTCGAGCAGCTGCTGCCCCGGGACCGGGATCTGGTGATCGTCTGCCATGCGGGCATGCGCAGCTGGAACTTCGCCTGCTTCCTGATCGAACGGCTCGGTTACGACCGGGTCTGGAACCTCACCGGCGGCATCGACGCCTGGAGCTGCGAGGTGGACCCGTCGGTGCCGCGTTACTGAAACATCGGCGCGACGTTCCAGACCAGGCGCGGCTGCCTACAGTGCCGGCGGCCCAGAGGATCCCCGTGCAGCCCTTGCCTCGCCGCCAGCAGCAGGTGTTGCAGGCCACGGTGCGCCATTACGTCGACACCATGGAGCCGGTGGGCAGCCAGACCCTGGTGCGCCGCTTCGCCCTGGATGCCAGCCCGGCGACGGTGCGCTCGGCCATGGGTGCCCTGGAGCAGCGCGGACTGCTGACCCAGCCCCACACGTCGGCCGGTCGCCTGCCCAGCGCCCTCGGCTACAGGCATTACGTCGACTGCCTGCTGCCGCCCCCCGGTGCCGCCGCCCTGCAGCTGGAGCGGGAGCTGTCGGAGGTGAGCCTGCAGTGGACCGCCCTCGAGGACCTGCTCGACCACCTGGCCCGCCGTCTGGCGGACCTCACCGGGCTGCTGAGCCTGATCACCCGTCCGCGCCGCCACGAGCCGCGCCTGCGCACGGTGCGGCTGGCCGCCAGCGGTGACCGGCTGCTGGTGTTCGTCGTCGAGAGTGCGGCCCAGGCCAGCACCCTCAACCTGCCCCTGCCCCCCGGCGGCGCCGGCCAGCTGCCGGCCCTGGAGCAATGGCTGACGCGCTGCCTCGAGGACGGTGCCGACGGCGGCGCCGCCGCCATTCCCTGGGCGAGCCTGCCGCCCCACCTGCAGAGCTGCGCGGCGCCCCTGCGGCGGGCCCTGGGGCGCCAGGGCAGCCAGCGGGAGGGCAGTGGTGTGCTGGCGATGGGCGTCGCGGGGCTGCTGGCCCAGCCTGAGTTCAGCCGCAGTGACCAGCTGCGGCCGCTGCTGGAGCGGGTCGAGCAGACCCCCCACGAGCTGCTGCAGCCGTTGTGCCAGGCCCCGCCGCGGGGGGGAGTGTGGATCGGCGGTGAACATCCCGACCCGGCCCTGGCGGCCTGCAGCCTCGTGCAGGCCACGTACCACGCCCGCGGCGGCGCCGCGGGCCATGTGGCCCTGATCGGTCCGATGCGCATGGCCTATGCCACCGCCCGGGCGGCGGTGCAGACGGTGGCCGCCAGCCTCGAGCGGCTGCTCAGCTGAGCCGGCGATGACCTACTGCGTCGGTTTCCGCCTCGAGGCGGGTCTGGTCTTTGCCTCTGACTCGCGCACCAATGCCGGTGTCGATTACATCTCGACCTACAGCAAGATGCACGTGTTCGAGCCGGCTGAAGACCGTCTGTTCGTGCTTCTGGCCGCCGGCAACCTGGCCACCACCCAGGCGGTGGTGAATCGCATCCGACGGGATCTGCGCGACCGCAGCCATGGCCTGATCGAAGGGCTCGGGCCATCGATGGGGGGGCGGCCCGATCTGTGCACAGCCCGCCATCTGTTCGAGGCGGCCGATTACGTGGGCCATCTGAACGTGGCCGTGCAGCAGGACTTCGCCACGTCCCTGCGCCAGACCGGTGCCAGCGGCGAGGCCAGCTTCATCCTCGGCGGTCAGATCCGTGGCGACGAGCATGGCCTTTATCTCATCTATCCCCAGGGAAATGCGGTCATGGCCACCGATGACACGCCGTTTCTGCAGATCGGCGAGAGCAAGTACGGCAAGCCGCCGCTGGATTTCGTGGGCCATACGGGCCTGTCTCTGGAGGATGCGGCTCGACTCTGTCTGATCTCCGAGGTGATCACCCGCCGCTCCAATCTCACTGTGGGCCCGCCGTTTGAACTGGCTCTGATGCCGGCCGATGGGCTGCGCATCTCACGCCGGATCAAGCTGGAGCAGGACGCGCGGGAAATCCAGCGCTCGATGGAAATCTGGAAGGCGTGCCTGCAGGACGGACTGCGCCGCCTTCCCCGTTTCGCCTGGGAGGAAGATCCGCTGTAGCCCTGCTCAGGGGCGGGCCCGAGCCCGCAGGCTGAGGCTGATCAACCCACCGGCCAGCATGAGCAGCAGCACCCCATGGCCCCAGTGATGCTGGGCCAGCTCCCGCAGGGCCAGAACACCCCCCACCAGCAGGGACCAGAACGCGTCGAGATCGGGTCGATGGCTGAACTCCATGTTCACGAACAGCACACCGCCGATGTAGGCGAGGGCCGTGGTGCCGCCGCTGATGGGTGCTTCTGCAACAGACTGAGGGGAACCATGGACACTCGCCGGCTTTGAAACTTCCACGGGTTGTGTTTTTCGGTCGCAGTGGCGCCGAGGCCTGCCGGTTCTTCAATCTTGAGCTGGCCGACTGGCAGGGCGCGAGTCTGCTTGACTGCCCCGGGGGCCCCGGATCGCTGCTGCCCATGGCACGCCGCTCGGGCCTGGAGGTGCTGGCGGTCGACCCCCTCTATGCCCTGGAGCCTGAGGTTCTCGCACACCGCTGCCGGGATGACATCGCCTTCACGATGGAGCGCCTGCACCAGTCGCCGACGGTGCGGCCAGGCTTCAACCTTGAGCCTTACCAGCAGGAGAAGCTGGTGGCCCTGGAGGACTTTCTTGCCGACCGGCAGGCCCACCCGGAGTCGTACCGACCGGGGGCCCTGCCGGAGCTGCCCCTGCCAGACCATTGGTTTGATCTGGTCCTGAGCGGCCATCTTCTGTTCGCCTACGCGCCACTGGCCGATGGCGGCCTGAATGAGCTCAATGACTTTGATCTGGCCTGGCATCGCCGTGCCCTGGCCGAACTGCTGCGGGTGTGTCGACGGGAACTGCGCATCTATCCAGCCCACACCATCACCCTGCCCACCAGGGTGCATCCCTACGTGGAACCCCTGATCGCCGATCTGCCGGCAGGCTGGCAGGCCAGCCTGGAACCCACCAGCTATGACCAGGGTGCAGGCGGGGAAACCCCGATGCTGCGGATCCGTCGGAACGGATCTAGCCAGTGACCGCTGGAATCAATCCGGCTGCTTCGAGCTCGGGAATGAACCCGAAATCTCTGGGGTCGCAGAGGCGGTCAGGGAACAGCACCCCATCGAGGTGGTCACATTCGTGCTGGACCACCCGGGCGTGGAAGCCCTCCACCGTGCGATCGATCGGTTGGCCGTCGGCATCCACGCCCGTGTAGTGCAACCGACGCCAGCGCGCCACACGACCACGGAGCCCCGGCACGCTCAGGCAGCCCTCCCAGCCCCCGTCGCGCTCGTGCCCCAGGGGTGTGAGCACCGGATTGATCAGCAGGGTGCGCGGAATGGGCGGGGCATCGGGGTAGCGCGGGTTGGGCCCGTTGCCTCCGAACAGCACGACCCTCCAGGGGACCCCGATCTGCGGCGCGGCCAGGCCGGCACCTTTGTGGGCGTCCATGGTGTGTTGCAGGTCAACGATCAAGGGCGCCAGGCGCGGGTCGCCCAGATCGGCCACCGGCAGAGCCGCCTGGCGCAGGCGTGGATCTCCCAGCCGCAGCACCGACCGAATCGCCATCAGGTCCATGGTTGATCCGTCCAGCTCTAGCAACACCGGGAATCACCCCCGAGCCGAGACCGACACCACCTCCCCCTGCCGGCCTGCCGTGATGATCGCCTCGGCGATCCGCAGGGCTTCGACGGCGTCGTCAAGATTCGCCACCGTTGAGGCCACCCCCCGCCGCAGGCAGCCGGTGAAGTCGGCCAGCTGGTCCCGCAGGGCTCCGAACACCCGTCCATCGGCTTCGGGCCAGAGGGTCATGTCTGGATGCTGCTGGGCGTGGTCGCTCCATACCTGCAATGGGGTCTGCAGACCCTGAATCCGGGCGGTGCGCTGGGTGCCCACCACCGCCAGTTCGGCGTCGATGCAGCCCTGCCAATGGTCTGTCAGCACATTGGCGGGAGCCTGGGCCGGCACGGTCCAGCTGCTTTCCAGCTGGGCCACGGCACCATCGGCGAGCCGCAGCAGGGCAAAACAACCCTGGGGGGCCAGGTGATCACCCTGGCGCACCTCCATCGCCATCACCGAGGTCACCCGGCTGCCGCTGAACCAGAGCAGCAGGTCGATGTCGTGGATCAGGGTGCGATGCACCGTGTGGATGTGATCGGCGATGGCGGCAAAGGAGGAGCGGCTGCAGTTGCGCCGGGCCCGGATCGACACCAGATCGCCGAACGCGCCGTCGACGACCCTCTGGCGCAGCCAGCGATGGGAGGGCTCGTAGCGCAGGATCAGGCCCGTCTGCAGGGTTACGCCGGCCTGGGCCGCCAGCTGCTGCAGCTCCCTGGCGTCGTGCCAGCTGGCGGCCAGGGGCTTCTCCACGAACAGATGGCGGCCTCGGCCCAGGGCCGCCCTGGCCTGCGGGCCGTGCTGCTGATCGGGAGTCGCCAGGATCACGGCCGCGAGGCTGTCGTCTGCGATCAGCTCCAGCGCATCGCTGTAGCGAGTCGCCACCCCATGGCGGTCTGCCACCCGGGCCAGGCGGACCGGATCGGGATCGGCCAGGGCAAAGAGCTCAACCCCGGGCAGGTCGGCCAGAACACTGGCATGCAGCTGGCCGAACTGCCCCACGCCGGCGAGGCCGACCCGCAGGGGGCCGGCAGACGCGGTGGCGGGCATACGCTGTCGTGCACCTGCCCTTGAGCTTGGCAGCTCTGGTGGGTCGCCCCCAGGCACAGCCCGCTTCGGCCCGCCCCGCCATGACCCTGGACCATCTCAGTTTCGGCACCCACGACATCACCGCCACCCGCGCGTTTTACGAGGGAAAGCTGGGTTTTCCGGTGCTGATCCACGAACGGATGCTGATGCAGGAAGGGGGAACGGTGGAGCACATCTTTTTTGATTGCGGTGGCGACTGCGCCCTGGCCTTCATGCAATGGCAGGAGGTGCCCGGGGTGCCGAAGGATTTCGACAGCGGCATCAACCGCGGCCTGGGTGTGCCCAGCGGCACCTTCCACTTCGCTTTTCGTTGCTCTTCGCTTGCAGCGCTGGAGCAGCGGCGTGATGCGCTGATCGCCGCCGGTGTGGTGCTGGGGGAGCTGCTGGATCTCGACCCCTACCGCTCCTTCTTTTTTGACGATCCCGTGAACGGACTGCGGCTGGAGTACACCACCCGGTTACGGGAGCCCACGGCCGTCGACCGCGATCCCGACCAACGGCAGTTTCCGGCCAGCCTGGCCCTGTTTGAAAACGCCTCCCAGCCCTGAACCATGGGATCGCCTGGAGGTGTGGGCGGGGAGACTGATCAGCCCCCCAGGGCGTCACCGAGGCGGTCGGCCACGGTGTTCACATCCTTGTCGCCCCGACCGGAGAGGTTCACCACCACCTCGGTGCCCGGGGCCAGGGTGGGGCAGAGCCTGTCAAGCCAGGCGAAGGCGTGGGCCGTTTCCAGGGCCGGGATGATGCCTTCGAGGCGGCAGAGCTGCTGCAGGGCCTCCAGCGCCTCGGCATCGGTGACGGCGGCGTACTCGGCCCGGCCGATCTGGCGCAGGTAACTGTGTTCGGGGCCGACACCGGGGTAGTCGAGGCCGGCGCTGATCGAATGGGCCTCCTGCACCTGGCCGTCGTCGTCCTGCAGCAGCAGGCTCATGGCACCGTGCAGCACGCCGACCCGGCCCTCGGTGATGGTGGCGGCATGGCGGCCGCTGGCGACGCCTTCACCCGCGGCTTCGACGCCGATCAGGCGCACCGACGTGTCCTGGACAAAGGGGTGGAACAGGCCCATGGCGTTGGAGCCTCCGCCGACACAGGCCACCAGCACATCGGGCAGGCGGCCGAAGGCCTCCTGGCACTGCTGCTTCGCCTCGAGGCCGATGCAGGCATGGAAGTCGCGCACCAGCATCGGGTACGGATGGGGCCCGGCCACCGACCCCAGGATGTAGTGGGTGGTCTCGACGTTGGTCACCCAGTCGCGGATCGCTTCGCTGGTGGCGTCCTTGAGGGTCGCCGTGCCGGCCGTGACGGGTTGCACGCGGGCGCCCAGCAGGCGCATGCGGAAGACGTTCAGCGCCTGGCGGCGCATGTCTTCGGCACCCATGTAGATCACGCACTCCAGCCCGAAGCGCGCGCAGACGGTGGCGGTGGCGACGCCGTGCTGGCCGGCGCCGGTCTCGGCGATGATCCGCTTCTTGCCCATGCGCAGGGCCAGCAGGGCCTGGCCGAGGGCATTGTTGATCTTGTGGGCGCCGGTGTGGTTCAGGTCTTCGCGCTTGAGCCAGATGCGCGGGCCGCCGTCGGCACGCCGGTGATGCTCGGTGAGCCGTTCGGCCTCGTAGAGGGGGGAGGGCCGGCCCACGTAGGTGCGCAGCAGCTGGTTGAGCCGTTCGGTGAAGGCCGGATCGGCCCAGGCCTGGGCGGCGGCGGCCTCGAGCTCCGCCAGGGCGGGCATCAGGGTTTCGGGCACGTACTGGCCGCCGAAGGGCCCGAAGCGACCCAGGGGGTCGGGCCGCACCGCCGGCGCCAGGGTGGCGGGGTCGGGGCTGGCGGCGGGGGGAACGGTGGCGGTCACCGGCTGCGGCATTCAGTTGGATCAGCCTAGGGAGCGGAACGGCGACCGCCGCGAGGGTCGATGGGCACCACCGCCAGGCCGATCGGCGCCAGGGCGATCAGGGCCAGCTTGATGTGCTGCAGGCCGAAGGGGATGCCCACGATCGTCACGAAGCAGGCCAGGGCCGAACCGAGATGGCCGATCGCCAGCCACCAGCCCGCCAGCAGGAACCAGATCACGTTGCCCACCAGGCCCAGGGGGCCGGTGCCCAGATCAGCATGGCCGGTGAGGTCGCGGCGGCTCACCGCCTCCCGGCCGAAGGGCCAGAAGGAGAAGTTGCCGATCACGAAGCAGGCCCGGGCCCAGGGGATGCCGACGATCGTGATCGCCGCCACGATCCCGGCCAGCCACCAGCCCAGGCCCATCAGCAGCCCGCCGAGCACGAACCAGAGCAGATTGAGAAGTCCCCGGAGCATGGGGGTGGTGCCGCTGCATCCGTTCTGGCAGACGACAGGTTGAAAATGGGACTGTCGTGGTGAGCTTCAACGGCGATGACGGCATCCTCCGCAGTTCCCCACCAGCCCCAGGCCGATGCAGCAGTCGCTCAGGCTCCGTCGGGATCGCGCAGGAAGTAGATCCCATCCCGCGCCGGCACCGTGAGATCCCGGCTGTTGCGGCCGCCGATCACCAGCGTCTCGCCGCCGCGCAGGTTCCGGTAGCGGCCCCGCAGCTGCCCGCCGGCCAGCTCGGCCGCCGTGATCCTGAGGGGTGTGGCGGCTTTGTTCACCACGAAGAACCCTTCACGGCCCCGTTCCATGAGCAGCAGATTGCGGGGGTCACCGATGGCCGGCACCCATTCGCGGGTGTCGGCCCCGGCGCGGGCCCGGGCCCTGAGGCTGGCCCGGAAGCGAGCGCCCGCCTGCAGCAGCGCTGAGCGCCGATGGTCGGCCGCCAGCACCAGGGGCGTGCCGTCGGTGCGGGCCAGCACGTAGGCGGTGGCCAGCACGCCGTCGTGGCGATCGCTGGGCTGGCAGCGGCCGAACCCCGGATTGATGGCGGGGTCGGAATCGTGGCTGAGGCCGAAGGTGACGCTGCGGCGGTCGGGAATCGCCCGCGGCAGCCGCAGGCTGCTGAGCTGGCCGTCGTAGGCGAAGGCCCCACGCAACGTGTCGCAGAGGATGTAATCGGTGACCGGCGCGATCGCGGTGTACATCTCGGGCCGGGTGTCGTGGTCGTCGATCACCTCCAGCAGGATCCAGCTGCGGCCGCCGCTGAGCCGCTGCACATGGGCGACCAGGCTGCCCAGGTCGCTCGGTTCCATGTGTTTGGCCGCATCGAATCGGAAGCCATCCACCCCCAGGCCCAGCAGCTGCCGCAGCTGGGCCCGCTGCAGCCGGGCCACTGCCGGCCGGGACGGGTCGAGGTCGGGAAGGTCGCCGTTCAGCCAGCAGCGCCGTTCGCTGACGGTGTTGCCGTCGTTGTAATCGATGGCGCAGCGGGGGTGGACATCGGCCGGGCCCAGCCCCGGAAACCGCAGCGAGCGGTAAGCCGGATGGCTGCTCATGTGGTTGAGCACCACATCGGCGATCACCCGCAGGCCGCAGCCATGGGCCCGGCGGGTGAGGGCCCGCAGGTCGGCGGCACTGCCGCGGCCGCCGATGCGGCCCAGATCCACCGGCTGGTACCGCCGCCACCATTCCGGCCCGGGGCTGGACACCTGGGCGGGGGTGATGAGCACATGGCTGTAGCCGTCCCGGGCGAAGCGGCACACCTCGGCGGTCACGGCCCGGAAGGGTTCGTTGAAGGCGTGCACGATCGCGGTGGGGGGCTCAGCGGCGGCCGGGTCCGGCCCGGCACCGGCGCCGCCACCGGCCAGCAGCAGCGCCAGGCCGGGCAGCAGCATCCGCAGGGCCGGGGGCAGGACCATGGACTGGCAGGGCACAGGCGGCGGTGTTGAGGCTGTGCTCCTCCAGAATGGGCTCCACGCCGGTGCAGGGTGGATGGCCAACAAAGGCGGCTGGCAGGAATTCAGCAGCCCTGCCACCTCCCGGCCCGAACCGGCGGCGGCCGTCACCCCGAGGGCCCAGCAGCGGGTGCGGGTGCAGCGGACGAAGGCGGGCAAGGGGGGCAAGCTGGTGACGGCCATCACCGGCCTGGAGCTGCCCGAGGCCGAGGCCCGGGCCCTGCTGAAGCAGCTGAAGGCCAGCGCCGGCACCGGCGGCACTCTCAAGGATGGTGTGATCGAGCTGCAGGGCGACCAGCTGGCCTCTGCCCTCGCGGCCCTTGAGCAGGCGGGCTTCCGGCCGAAGCAAGCTGGGGGCTGATGCCTGCCGTCGTGATGCTGCGCCTGTTCCCCCTGCTGGGCCTGCTGCTGACCCTGCCCGTCACCGTGGCCCCCGCCACCGCCGCCCCCGCCGATGACCTCGGTCGCCTGCGCATCAGCCAGCGGCCCTGCAGCCTCAACGGCCGCGCCCAGACCTGTGTGATCACCGTCGTCGATGGCAGCGAGGCGATGCGCATCGACCTCTCGGCCGGCGATCGACCCTTCTGGGTGTTCACCCCCACCGGCGCCCCCACCACCGACCGCCGCCCCTACCGCGACGCCCAGGGCCGCACCTGGCTGTACACGGGCCATCATTCGTTCGAACTGGTGCAGCAGGGTCCCGACCGCAACGTGCTGCGGGTGACCTCCCCCTGACGTCGATGCGCCTGCTGCACACTTCCGACTGGCACCTGGGGCGTCTGTTCCACGGTGCGTCGCTGCTGGATGAGCAGGCCGCCGCGATGGACCGCATCGTGGCCCTGGCCGCCGAGGCCGAGGTGGATGCGGTGCTGATCGCCGGAGACCTCTACGACCGCGCCATTCCGCCCGCCGAGGCGGTGCAGCTGTTCAGCGACACCCTGGCCCGCCTGGCCGACTCCGGTGCGGCGGTGGTGGCCATCGCCGGCAACCATGATTCGCACGTGCGCGTCTCGACCTACGACCCGCTGCTGTCGCGGTTCCGGGTCACCATCCGCGGCGACGTGGGTCGGGTCGCCGAACCGGTCACGGTGTCGCCACGGCGGGGCGGCGAGCCCGTGGCGATCCACCCGCTGCCCTATCTCGATCCCGCCGTCGAGGGGCCGGGCCTGGGGGCCGACGGTCGCCTGCGGCACCAGGAGCTGACCCGGCTGGCCCTCGACCGGCTCCCCCGTGACCGCCGGCGGTCGGTGCTGGTGGCCCACACCTTCGTCGCCGGCGGCAGCACGTCCGAGTCGGAACGGGAGCTGACGGTGGGCAACGTCGACCGCGTCAGTGTCGACACCTTCGCCGGTTTCGCCTACGTGGCCCTGGGCCATCTGCACGGCGCCCAGGAGCTCGACGGCCCGCGGCTGGCCTATTCGGGCACCCCGCTGCCCTATTCGTTCTCGGAGCAGCACCACACCAAATCGGTGCGCATCGTTGACCTCGACGCCGCCGGCCGCCCCACGGTGGAGGTGGTGCCGCTGAATGTGGGCCGGCCCCTGGCCACCCTCGAGGGTCCGCTGGAGATGCTGCTGGCCGATCCGCGCCACGACGGGCTGGTGGCGGCCCGGCTGCGGGTCATCCTCACCGATGAGCAGCTGCCGCTGCAGGCGATGGCCCGCCTGCGCCAGCGGTTTCCGTTGGTGGCCGAGCTGCGCCACCGGCCGCCCGAACGCCGGACCTCGACCGCCGATGACCGGCGACGGCAGATGCAGCAGGCCGCCACACCGTTTGACCTGAGCCTGGCCTTCTTCGCCGACCAGCAGGGCCGGCCGGCCGAGGATGCCGAGGCCGATCTGCTGCGCCAGGCCCTCGAGGCCGCCTCCCGGCGGGGGGAGCGGTGAGACCCCACACCCTCTGTCTCGAGGCCTTCGGCCCCTACGCCGCACCCCTGCAGCTGAGTTTCGACGACCTCAGCGCCGAGGGGTTGTTCCTGATCCACGGCACCACCGGCGCCGGCAAGACCTTTCTGCTCGATGCCCTCTGCTTTGCGCTCTACGGCGAGGTGCCCGGCGAACGGCCGTTGCGCAGCCTCAGAAGTGACCACGCACCGCCTGCGGCGGTGCCCCGGGTGTCGCTCGAGTTCTCCACGGCGGCCGGCCGCTGGCGGGTCGAGCGGTCGCCGGCCCACACCGCCCAGCGGGTCCGCGGTGGCGGCACCACTGACAAGGCTGCCCAGGCGGTGCTGTTCCGGCTGCGGGGGGAGGCGACCGAACCGGTGGCGGGGCGCACCACCGAGGTGACCCGGGAGGTGGAACGGCTGCTCGGGCTCACGGCGGCCCAGTTCCAGCAGGTGATCCTGCTGCCCCAGGGGCGTTTCGCCGAGGTGCTGCGGGCCCGCGCCGATGAGCGCGAGGCGTTGCTCAAGACCCTGTTCCACTCGGTGCTGTTCGAGCAGGCGGGCCAGTGGCTCGACGACCAGGCCCGCAGCGCCCGCGAGACCCTCGCGGAGCACGACCGTCGGCTGCAGGGCCTGCGTCAGCAGGCCGCCGCCCGCTGGCCGGCCGCCGGGGCCGAGCCCGCCGACCAGGAGGGTCTCGATGGGCTGGTGGCCGCCGTGGCCGCCGAGGTGGCGGCGGCCGCCGCCGGCCTGGAGCAGGCGTCGGTGGCGTTGCAGCAGGCCCAGCACCAGGCCCAGCAGCAGCAGCGGCTGGCCGACCGCTGGGATCGGCGGGCGGTGGCGACGGCCCGCCTGGCCGAGCTGGAGGCCAAGCAGCCGGCGGTCGACGACTACCGCCAGCGGCTGCGGTTGGCCGACCAGGCCGAGGCCCTGCGGGCCAGCCTCGGCGCCGAGCAGGCGGCCCGGCAGCAGCTGCAGCAGCAGCAGGCGTCGCTGGCGTCACACCTGCAGGCGGCCGCCCGGGCCCGGGCGGCCGCCCGGGCCCTCCCGGACACCGTGCAGCAGCTGCCGCTGGCGACGCTGCCCGAGGCCGAGGCCCTGGCCGATGCCCGCAGCGACCTCGCGGCCCGCCGGGCCGAGCTCACGGCCCTGGCCGCCCAGGCCGCGGCGGCGGTCGAGCGCCAGGCCGCCGCCAGTGCCGCCGAACGGCTGGCCCAGGCCGCCGCCGTCCGGCTGGAGCGCAGCAGCACCGAACGCACGGCGGTTGAGGCGGCGCAGAAGGTGGCCACGGGGGCCCTGCAGCAGGCGCGCTCGGCCGCGGATCGGCTGACGGGATTGCAGCAGGCTGCCGCCGAGGCCCGCGGCCGGGCCACCGCCGCCGCCGCAGCGGCTTCCGCCGCCACCGCCCGCCGCCAGGCCGAAGCCGCTGCCGAGCGGGCCCAGGGGCGCCTCCGCCAGGCGACGGCCAGCGTCCAGGACCTGCGTCAGCGCCAGATCGCCGGCATGGCGGCCCGGCTGGCGGCCGACCTGGCGGCGGGAGTGCCCTGCCCGGTGTGCGGCGCCAGCGACCATCCGGCCCCGGCCCGGCCCGCCGCCGATGCCGTCGCCGACGCCGACCTGCAGGCCGCCGAGACGGCGCTGCAGGCGGCCAGCGCCGGCGACCGGCAGGCGGCGGCGACCCTGGCTTCGGCGGTCGGTGACGAGCGGGTCCTGCGGGAGAAGGCCGGCGACCTGGCCGATGACCCGCCGGCGGCGGCGGCGGCAGCGGCCACCGCCGAGGCGGCCCTGGCCGAGGCACAGCTGCAGGCCCGGCGCCTCGCCGATCTGCAGCAGACCATGGCCGACCACGAGCAGCAGCTGCAGCGCCTGCAGGCCACGATCCAGGAGGCCGGCACCGAACAGGCTGTGCAGCAGCGGGCCGCCGCCGAGGCCCGCCAGCAGGCCGGGGCTCTGCAGGCCGCCGTGGCCGCCGCCCTGGGGCCGGACCTCGCGCCGGCGGTGGTGCTGGGGCAGCTGCCGCCCCTCGAGGCGGCCCTGCGGGAGCTGGCCACGGCCGCCGAGGCGGCGCTGCGGGCCGCCAGCCGGCTTGATCAGGCGGCGGAGCGGCTGGCGGCCGACCTGCAGGGCAGCCCCTTCCCCGACGGGGCCACGGCCCAGGCGGCGCTGAAGGACGAGGACTGGCGCCAGCGCCTGGCCGAGCGCATCACGGCCTGGGAGCGGGACTGCAGCGACAGGCGTGGCGAACTGGCCAGCCCCGACCTGGCCGACCTGCCGGGGGAACGGCCCGACACCGAGGCGGCGGCCCAGGCCCAGGCCACCGCCGATGGCCTCCGCACCCGCGCCGTCGAACGCCACAGCGAGGCCCGCTCGGCGGCCACCGCCCTCGAGGCGCTGGCCGCCGACCATCGGCGTGCCGCCGTCGCCCTCGCCCGTGACCGGGAGAAGGCCCAGCGGCTGGCGGCCGTGGCCGACCGCTGCTCGGGCCGGGCGGCGCCGTACATCTCGCTGCAGCGCTGGGTGCTGTCGGCTTACCTCGATGAGATCTGCCGCCATGCCAACCAGCGGCTCGAGCAGATGACCGCCGGGCGGTATCAGCTGCAGCTGAGTGATGAGGGCGGTCGCGGCGGCCGCAATGCCGGCCTCGGCCTGCGGGTGCTGGATGCCTACACCGGTGATGCCCGCGAGGTGAACAGCCTCTCGGGCGGCGAGACGTTCCAGGCGTCGCTCGCCCTGGCCCTGGGGGTGGCCGACACGGTGCAGGCCCACGCCGGTGGGGTGCAGCTCGAGACGCTGTTCATCGATGAAGGCTTCGGCAGCCTCGACCCCGACAGCCTGCAGCTGGCGATGGATGAGCTCGACCGTCTGCGGGCCGGCGGCCGCCTGATCGGCGTGATCAGCCATGTGGCGGCCCTGCGGGAACGGATCCGCGCCGGCATCGAGGTCCTGGGTGGTGCCGAGGGCTCCACCGCCCGGATCACCGGACTGGGCTGATGGACCGTCGCCGGCACCGGCCACCGGTGAGAATGGCCGGCCGATGCCGCCGCCGCCATGACCGCCACCCCCACCGCCGGTTCGCCCTACGGCGCCCTCACCGACCAGGGGACAGCCACCAACATCGCCTGGCACGAGGCGACGGTCGACCGGGCAGCGCGGGCCCGGCAGCGGGGGCATCGCAGCGCCATCCTCTGGTTCACCGGCCTGTCGGGGTCGGGCAAGAGCACCCTCGCCAATGCCCTCAACGCTGAACTGTTTCAGCGAGGCCTGGCCACCTACGTGCTCGACGGCGACAACATCCGCCATGGCCTCTGCAGCGACCTCGGCTTCTCGGATGCCGACCGGGTCGAGAACATCCGCCGCATCGGGGAGGTGTCCAAGCTGTTCCTCGATGCCGGTGTGATCGTGCTCACCGCCTTCGTCAGCCCCTTCCGTGCCGATCGTGACCGGGCCCGCTCCCTGGCCGCAGCCGGCGACTTCTTCGAGATTCACTGTGCCGCCGACCTTGACGTCTGCGAGGGCCGTGACCCCAAGGGTCTGTATGCCAAGGCCCGCGCCGGCCAGATCAAGGACTTCACCGGCATCTCCAGCCCCTACGAAGTGCCCGAAGCCCCCGAGCTGCGGGTCGACACCGGTGCCCTCAGCCTCGAGGAGAGCGTCGCTGCGGTGGTCGCCCTGCTTGAAGCCCAGGGGGTGCTGCAGCGTCTGGAGGCCTGAGCCCGCCGGACCGGGTCCCTTCCCTGGTCAGTCCCCGCCGTTCTGCAGGCGGGGATAGACCGCATCGAGCAGGGTCTTGAGCACGCTGGCCACGGGCACCGCCAGCAGCAGGCCGAGCAGTTCACCGATCCCCAGCAGGGCTCCGCAGCGGGCCCCCACCGGCAGGCTCACCAGCAGCCAGGCCGGCTGCAGCCCCACGATGCTGCCCATCACCCGTGGGCTGATGAACTGGTCAACGACCTGGCCGACGCTGATGGCCGCCGCCAGCACCGTCAGTCCCGTGCGTGGGTCTTCGACCGCCAGCAGGGCGCTCACCAGCACGATCGTGAGCGCGCTCGCGTAGGGCACCAGCGTCGTGAAGCCGATCAGCAGCGCGAACACCACGCCGTAAGGGATCTGAAGCAGGGTGAACACCACGATCTGCAGACCGCTGAGGATCAGGGCCATCAGCACCTGGCCGGCGAAATAGCCCCGGAAGGTGCGGTCGACCGTGCCCACCACCAGCCCCCGCCAGTCGGCCGGCAGCCAGCGGGCCAGACCGGCGGCGATGCCCTCGCCCCCCAGCAGCAGAAACACCGCCAGCACCAGCACGATCACGGTGTTGACGGTGATGCCGAGGGTGGCGCTGAGCAGCCCCAGCACCTGCTGGCTGACGCTGCGGGCCAGGCGGGTCGAGCGGGCCAGCAGGTCATTGGTCAGGTCGCTGAAGTCCGTCGGCCAGCCGCGTTCAACCGCCAGGGCCTGCAGCCGGTCGAGCTGCTCCTGGGCTTCCACCAGCCAGCCCGGCAGGGCATTCACCAGTTCCCCCAGCTGTTCCACCAGCCGCGGCACCAGCCACACCGCCGCCAGCACCAGGCCCCCCAGGGCCAGCCCCAGCACCAGGCTGAGGCTCAGGGGCCGCGGCAGACCGCGTTGCTGCAGCCAGCGGCTGGGAATGTCGAGCAGAAAGGCGATCAGCGCCGCCGTGAGGAACAGGGCCGGAAACGGCGCCAGCGGCAGCAGCAGCTGCCGCAGCACGAAGAGGTTCAGCATCAGCAGCGGCAGGGCCAGGCTCAGCCGCAGCCAGCGGGGCAGGCTGCCCAGGCTCATGGCGCCACCTCCACCGACCGCCAGCCCACCGCCAGGCCGCTGGGCGGCACCGGAATCTCATGCACCCGCAGCCGGCCGGGGATCAGCGTGCGGCTGACGGTGCCCGGCACGGTCGGGGCCGGCACCGCCAGCCCCCGGTCGAACAGCAGCACCCGCTGCAGCGGTGGCTGCGCCGGCACCCGCTCCTGCACCTCGTCGAGTCGGTAGTCGCTGCGGTCGTGGTCGTAGGCCGGCAGATGCACCGATGGCAGCCGGTGGGCCCGCTCCTCGCGGCTGCCGCTCGCCACCACCAGGGTTGTGGCGGCATCGAACCGCTGCGCCTCGCGGATGGCGGCACCCCACTCACGGTCGTAGCTGCGCAGCTGGCTGGCGAAGCGGTCGCCGGGCACCAGCAGGAACAGCAGGGTCTGCAGCAGCCCCACCAGCAGCAGATCCCGCGGCCAGCGGCTGCGACCCGCCAGGGGCAGCGCCATGGCCAGCAGGATCCCGGGCAGGATCGTGGTGGCATGGCCCATGCGGGTGAAGTGCACCAGCAGGAAATAGAGCGTGCTGGGGCTGATCCAGAGCAGCAGGAACAGCCGCCGCCAGCGCGATGGCGCCAGGGGGTCGCCCCGGCGGGCCAGGGCCAGCAACAGCGCCAGGCCCAGCGGTGCCGTGAGCGCCACGGTCTTGATCAGCAGCCAGCCGTTGGCCAGCACACCCCCCTCCAGGCTCTGGCGGGCATGGCCGCCCTGCCATTGCTGCAGCAGCCGCAGCACCAGCGGCACCCCGCCGGCCTCGACCAGAAAGGCATGGAACCAGGCCACCAGCACGCCGGCCCCCAGAAGCAGCGCCAGGCCGATGCGCCATGGCGCCAGGCCCAGCCGCCGCCCGCGCCAGCAGCAGGCCAGGGCCATGGGCAGCAGAAAGATCGGTGTGTTGGGGCGGATGCCGCCGGCAGTGCCCATCAGCAGCGCCAGGGGCAGCAGGGCCCAGCCGCGGCCGGCGGCGACCAGCCAGCCGCAGAGCGCGATCGCCAGCACCCACGCCAGTTCGACCCCGTAGCTGAGCGACTGGCTGCCGTAGAACCACAGCAGCGGTGCCGTCAGCACCAGCACCGCCGCCCACCAGCCCACCCGCGGCGTCGCCAGGCGACGGCCCAGCAGCCCGGCGCAGGCCACGGCCACCCCGGCCGCCAGGGCATTGAGCAGTTCGAGGGCCGCGACGCCGTCGCCGCCCGTCAGCGGCCGCAGGGCCCGCCCCAGCACGATCAGATTCCAGAAGCAGCCCGGCAGGTGCGGCTGCTGCGCCGCCAGGTCGAGGTGGTCGAGGGCCAGCACGAAGTTGCCCGCATCCCAGGCCTGCACCAGCTGAGTGCGCGTCAGCCAGCGGCTCAGCACCGCCGCCAGGCTGAGCAGCAGCAGCGGCACCGTCGGTGGGACGGGGCGCTTCACGGTGCCGGCCGGTCCCGTTCCGCCAGGTAGCGGCTGCTGCCCAGCTCCTGCAGCCGCCGGTCGCGGGCCTCGACGCCGGCGGTCTGGGCGGCCCGATGGGCGGCCACCGCGTCCCGCAGCACCGGGTCGGCCAGCGCCAGGATCTGCACCGCCAGCAGGCCGGCATTGCCGGCATTGCCGATGGCCACCGTCGCCACCGGAATCCCGGCCGGCATCTGCACGATCGAGAGCAGGGAATCCAGCCCCGACAGGGCCCGGCTGGTGACGGGCACGCCGATCACCGGCAGGGGGGTCAGGGCGGCCACCATGCCGGGCAGGTGGGCGGCGCCGCCGGCACCGGCGATCAGCACCTGCAGTCCCCTGTCGGCGGCGGCGCAGGCGTAGTCGACCATCGCCAACGGTGTGCGGTGGGCCGACAGCACCCGCACCTCGTGGGCGACAGCGAAGGTTGTCAGCACCTCCACGGCCGCCTGCAGGGTCGGCAGATCGGAGTCGCTGCCCATGACCACCCCGACCCGGGGACCGGCCCCCATCGCGCCCATCGGCAGACTGCCTCTGACGGTATTCTCCCCCCCGCCTTTGCCCATGGACTGGCACACCAACCTGCGCCTGCCGCTGCCCGGAGCCGACGACCGGCGCTGGCGGCTGGGGGTCGACGGAGAGGGGCGGGTGGCCGTGCTCGAGCCCCTGCCCGCCGGCAGCTGCGGCGCCGGGACCGACTGGGGCGGCGACTGGCTCAGCCCCGCCGGGGTCGACCTGCAGATCAATGGCGGCCTGGGGCTGCCCTTCCCCGACCTCGAGCCAGCGCAGCTGCCGCGGTTGCTGGAGCTGCTTGAACGCCTCTGGGCCGACGGGGTCGAGGCCATCTGCCCCACCCTGGTCACCTGCGCCGTGGAGCCCCTGCGCCAGGCCCTGGCGGTGCTGCAGGAGGCCCGCCGGCAGCATCGGCCCGGCCGCTGTCTGTTGCTGGGGGCCCATCTCGAGGGGCCGTTCCTGGCGGCCGAACGCCGCGGCGCCCACCCGGCCGAACACCTGGCGGCCCCGTCTGCGGCAGCCCTCGACAGGCGCATCAGCGGCTTCGAGGATGCCATCGCCCTGGTGACCCTGGCGCCCGAGCTGCCCGGCGCCGACAGCCTGATTCAGGCCCTGCACGGCCGGGGGGTGGTGGTGTGCCTGGGCCACAGCACCGCCGATGAGGCCGCCGCCCGCGGCGCCTACGACCTGGGGGTGACGATGCTCACCCATGCCTTCAATGCCATGCCCGGCCTGCACCACCGGGCGCCGGGGCCCGTGGGCGCCGCCCTCGACCGGCCCGAGGTGGCCCTGGGCCTGATCGCCGACGGCGTGCACGTGGCGCCGACGATGGCGACGCTGCTGCAACGGCTGATGCCCGACCAGGTGGTGCTGGTGAGCGATGCCCTGGCGCCCTACGGCCTGCCGCCGGGCGACTATCCGTGGGACCAGCGCACGATCCGGGTGCACGACGGCAGCTGCCGCCTGGCCGATGGCACCCTCGCCGGCACCACCCTGGGGTTGCTCGACGGGGTTGTGCGGCTGGCGGGCTGGACCGGGGATGACGGCGCCGCCATCCGGGCCGCGACGGTGCTGCCGCGGCGGGTGCTGGGGGATCCGCGCTCCCTCGTCGAGCTGCTGATCGGCCTGCCCCTGGTCGAGACCCTGCGCTGGCACCGGCCGTCGGCCGGGCCCCTCGGCTGGCGCCGGGCGGTGACGCCATGACCCCCGCGGCCGAGGGCGCCCCCCGCCGCCAGGGCCGCACGCCCTGGTTCTACCGCCTGGGCAAGCAGCTGCTGCAGGCCCTCTACGACCGGGCCCTCAGCACCGGGCCGCTGCTGCCCGCCGATGACCACTTTCCGGCCCATGCCGAGCTGCTGCGGCTGACGCCACTGCTGCAGCAGCAGACCCGCGCCCTGGCCCTCGAGGCCCTGCCTCGCTTCCATGAGGTGACCTCCAGCGGTGGACCCTTCGCCTACCGCGACGGCCGCCGCTGGTCGGTGCTGCCCCTGCGGCTGTACGGCAGCGACCTGCCGGCCAATCAGACGCGGCTGCCGGCGCTGATCCCCTTTCTGCGGGCCCACCCCGAGGTGACCTCGGCGATGGTGTCGTGCCTCGAGAGCGGCAAGCACATCCGCCCCCACCGTGGACCCTTCCGGGGGGTGCTGCGCTATCACCTGACTCTGCATTGCCCCAGCGGTGATGCCGACCACGACTGCCGCCTGCGGGTGGCCGACCACTGGATCCCCTACCGCGAGGGAGAGGATCTGCTCTGGGATGACACCTTCGAGCACGAGGTCATCAACCGCACCGCCGCCGACCGCGTCGGCCTGCTGCTGGATGTGCGCCGCAGCGGCCTGCCGCCGCACCTCGCGCTGATCACCGCGGTGGTGATCCGATTGGCGGGGTGGCACTTCCGGCGGCAGCGCCGCCGCATCGAGGCCGCCTCCGCTCCCATAGGATCCGGCCCGTAAGTCGGCCGCCTCCATGCCTTCCCCCCAGGCCCCCCTCGACGCCAAGGCCGCCGAGAAGCAGGAGGTGAAGGGGTATTTCGAGACCACCGGCTTCGATCGCTGGAATCGCATCTACAGCGACAGCGACGCGGTGAACAAGGTCCAGCGCAACATCCGCATCGGCCATCAGAAGACGGTCGACGAGGTGCTGCGCTGGGTGCAGGACCAGGGCGCCATCGCTGGCCGCAGCTTCTGCGATGCCGGCTGCGGTGTCGGCAGCCTGGCCATCCCCCTGGCCCTGGCCGGGGCGGGTTCGGTGCAGGCGAGCGACCTGTCGGAGGCGATGGTGGCCGAGGCCCGGCGTCGGGCGGCAACCGCCGGTCTCGCCGAGGAGCGGCTGCGCTTCAGCGCCACTGACCTGGAGAGCCTGCAGGGGCGTTTCGACACGGTCATCTGCCTCGACGTCTTCATCCACTACCCCCAGCCCGCGGCGGAGGAGATGGTGCGCCACCTGGCGGCCCTGGCGGAGCGGCGGCTGATCGTGAGCTTTGCTCCGTTCACGCCGCTGCTGGCATTGCTCAAGGGCATCGGCCAGCTGTTCCCCGGCCCCAGCCGCACCACCCGTGCCTACACCCTGCGGGAGGAGGGCATCGTGCGGGCGGCCATGGCGGCGGGGTTCGATCCCCTGCGCCGCACGCTGCAGCAGGCCCCCTTCTACTACTCCCGGGTGATCGAGTTCGGCCGCCGTCAGACCCGGTGATACGGCCCCCCGGCCAGGATCGTGCGCGCCCGGTAGAGCTGCTCCACCAGCAGCAGCCGCGCCAGGTCGTGGGGCAGGGTCAGGGCTGAGAGGCTCAGCCGCCAGGCGGCGCCGGCCTTGAGGGCCGGATCGAGCCCGTCGGCACCGCCGATCACGAAGGCCAGCCGGTCGCCGGCCCGCCGCTCCAGGGCGCGGGCGAAGGCCGGTGAGTCGAGGGTTTCGCCCTCCTCGGCCAGGGCCACCAGCCGCTCGTCGGGGCGCAGGGCCGCCCGGATGGCCTCGGCCTCCCGGGCCGGGGTGCCGTCGCGCAGTTCGCAGATCTCCAGACCCGGCAGCCGCCGCGTGTAGAACGCCACGCCGTCGATCAGCCAGGGCCGCCGCAGGCGTCCCACCGCGATCAGCCGCCAGCGGGAGGGGGGGATCATCGTCGGGCGCTGCCCGCGGCGGAACGGTACCCTCGCACGATCGCTCCCCGGGGCCGGGCCATGGACGAACGCGAGCCCGTCGGCGTCCGCCGTCCGCAACAGCGCCCTAACCCCTTCCGCATCGTGCGCACGGCCCGGCGCAATCTGCTCGAGGCCTGGCCCGAGCAGGCCTACAGCGCCGAGACCTTCCGCTTTCGCTTGCTGCGCCAGCGGTACTTCGTCTGCAACAGCGCCGACGCCGTGCGGCATGTGTTCCTCGACGCGCACGACAACTACGACCGCAAGAGCCCGCAGATGCGCCGGGCCCTCGAGCCCCTGCTGGGGGATGGACTGTTCGTGAGCGATGGGGAGACCTGGCGGCAGCGCCGGGCCCAGTGCACTCCGGCCTTTGAGCCCGAACTGCTGCCTGGGTTCGCGGCCGTGATGACCGATGCCGTCGGCGCCCTGGCGGACCAGTGGCAGGGCCGCCGTCCCGGGGTGCCCGTCGACATGCTCGAGGAAATGGCCCAGCTCACCGCCCGCATCATCGGCCGGACGGTGTTCGGAGACGACACCAGCGACGATGAGGCGACGCAGGTGGTGCGTGGCTTTTCGTCGTACCAGCGGCACATCGACCAGATGAACCCCGCCGATGTGTTCGGCCTGCCCCCGCTGGCCTGGCTCAGCGATCCCTGGCGCCGGCGGCGGGCCCGCCGCGCCGCCGGCCGCGTGCAGGAGGTGATCGACGGCATCATCGAGCGGCACCGGCAGCGGCCCCCCGCCCAGCGTTTCTCGCTGCTGTCCCATTTCCTCGACGCGGCCCCGGCCGGTGGTGGCTGCCCGATGGGGGCGGCGGCGGCCCGCAACGAGGCGATCGTGATGTTCATGGCGGGCCACGAAACCACCGCCAATTCCCTGGCCTGGTGCTGGTATCTGCTGGATCACAGCCCGCGGGTGGCTGCACGGCTGCAGGACGAGCTCGACACGGTGCTGGCGGGGCGCCCCCCCGGGTTCGACGATGTGTCGCGGCTGCCCTACACCCGGGCCGTGTTCGAGGAGGCGCTGCGGCTCTATCCGCCGGTGCCGCTGCTCAGCCGCCAGGCGCGCCATGGCGACCGCATCCGCCGCAAGGAGATTCATCCGGGCACCATCCTGCTGGTGGTGCCCTGGCTGCTGCACCGCCACCGCAAGCACTGGCACCAGCCCGACCACTTCGTGCCCGAACGGTTCCTGCCCGGTCAGCCCCGCCCCGACCGCTACCTCTATGTGCCCTTCAGCGCCGGGGCGCGGGTGTGCCTGGGGCTGCGCTTCGGCCTCACCGAGGGGATCCTCTGCCTGGCGACCCTTGCCCAGCGTTTTCAGGCCCGGCTGCAGCCGGGGCATCGGGTGGCGATCGAGTGCCGGCTGACCCTGCGGCCCCAGGGGGGGCTGCCGATGCTGCTGACGCCGAGGTCGGGCCCATGAGCTCCGCGAACCTACGGGCCGGTCCGATCGTCGAGCGCGCCACCGCCCTGCTGCTGCAGCTGCTGCCGCTGACCTGGGCGGTGCGGCTGGGGGGGCTGCTGGGGGAGCGCCACGCCCGGGCGGCCATGGCCGCCGATCGCGCCTGGGTGCGGCGGCTGCGGCGCAACCTGGCCCGCTGGCGTGCCGGCGAACCCGCCAGCCTCGACCGGCAGGTGCTGACCTTCAGCCGCCACGTCGGCCAGGTCTATGCCGAGATTCCGCGGTTGCCCGAGCTCTGCGCCGCCGGCCGGGTCGAGCTGGTGGGCCGGGAGCACCTGGCGGCGGCGGCCGGACCGCTGATCCTGGCGGGCTGCCATTGCGCCAACTGGGAACTGATCGGCCAGGCGGTGGCCCTGCTGGCCGCCCCCACCTGCGCTCTCTACCTGCCCCTGGCCAGCCCCGTGCGCGATCGCCTCGCCCGCCGCAGCCGTCGCCGCTGGACGCCGCTGCTGTCGCTGATCCCGGCGTCCCCCCAGGCCATGCGCCGGATCGTGCGGGAGGTGAGCCGTGGCCACCATCTGGTGCTGTTCGTCGATGAGGAGAAGGACGGCCATGTGTGGGCCCCGGCCTTCGGGCGGCAGCTGCCCGACACCGGCAACCGCTGGTTCGCCGCCCGCCTGGCGGTGCAGCACGGCATGGCGATCGTGCCGGTGTTCGTCGAACGGCTGGGCCTGGCCCGCTACCGGCTGGTGATCGAGCCCGCCCTGCGGCCCCGGCCCGGGGAGGGGGTGCGCGACCTGGCCGCCGCCCTCGATGCGCGGGTGGAGGCCTGGCTGCAGCCCCGCCTGGACCAGTGGCTGTGGCTGCCCTACTTCGAGCCCGACCGCCCGCTGCCGACCCCCGGCCGCAGGGGGGGCGGCGGCGGCGCCTCCAGCACCAGCCACGAGCCATCGGGCCGCTGAAGCTGCAGGCGCAGGGCATGCAGCCGGTAGCCGCCGTCGCCGGGCAGGGCGCCGGCCCGGGCCAGGCCGCCGGGCCCGTAGAGGGGATCGCCCAGCAGCGGTGCCCCGGCGGCGGCGCAGTGGATGCGGATCTGGTGCGGTCGACCGCTGGCGATCGTCACCTCGGCCAGGTCGGCCTCGGGCCGCCGCTCGAGCAGCCGCAGATGGCTCAGGGCTGCCAAGGCCCCGGGGTCGCCGTCGGCGGCGGTGCACCAGAGCTGGCCCAGGTCGGGATGGGGCCGGCGGCCGATGGGGGTGCGCAGGTCCAGGTCGTCACCGACGCCCAGGGCCAGCCGCCCCGGCTGCAGCAGCGTGCGGTACACCTTGCGGCAGCCCTGCCCCGGCGCTGCCGTGCTCTCGCGCAGCAGGCGGCTCAGCCAGGCGCGGCTGGCGGACCGGCGGGCGCAGACCAGCACCCCGCTGGTGCCGCGCCCCAGCCGGTGCACGGGCCGCGGCACCCCGGTCGGATCGCCGGCCCAGCGGCGCTCCAGCAGCCGCAGCAGCGTGTGCTCGAGAAACCCGCCGGCGGGCAGCACCGGCAGCCCCGCGGGTTTGGCGATCACGTGCAGGTCGCCGTCGTCGTGCAGCACATCCCAGTGCTGCGGCACCGCCGGTTCGCTCCAGGGGGGGCGGTGCCAGGCCAGCTGATCGCCCGCCGTCAGGGGCCTGTCGGCGGCGACGGGCCGGCCGTTGAGGTGCAGCTCACCGGCGGCCAGCCGCCGCTGCCACTCCGGTCGGTCGGAGTGGCGGTAGCGGCGGGCGTACCAGGCCGTGAGGGCAACCCCGTCGTCGGCGGCACCGATGCGGTCGCGGTAGATCCAGCCGCCGTTGCGGGCCCCGGGGGCCGTCACTCCACCAGGCCGTTCTCGAGGGCGTAGCGCACCAGTTCGGTGCGGCTGGCGGTGCCGGTCTTGGCGAACAGGCGGCTCACGTACTTCTCGACGTTGCGGATCGAGGTGTCGAGGCGCCGGGCGATCTCCTTGTTCATCAGCCCTTCGGCCACCAGCTGCAGCACGCTGGCTTCGCGGGGGGTGAAGGCATGGTCGCTGGGGCCAGCGGCACGGCGGCTGCCGCCGCCACCCTGCAGCAGCGAGCGGATCTCGGTGATCTGCTTCGCCATCTGGCCCAGGTCGGTGTCGGCGTAGCGGGCCGCCTCGCGCAGCAGCCGTTCCTGGCGCTGCACCACATTGCGCACCCGGGCCACCAGCTCATCGGGGTCGAACGGTTTGGGGATGTAGTCGTCGACGCCGGCCCTGAAGCCGGCGATGCGGTCGGCCGTCATGCCCTTGGCGGTGAGGAAGATCACGGGCGTGCCGCCGAGGCGTTCGTCCTCCCGCAGCTGCTTCAGCAGCCCGAACCCATCGACCCGCGGCATCATCACGTCGCTGAGCACCACATCCGGCAGTTCGGCCTGGGCCTTCTCCCAGCCCTCGGCCCCGTCGACGGCGGTGGTCACCTCGAAGCCCTCGTCTTCGAAGTAGGCCTGCACCGCCGCCCGCAGGCCGGGTTCGTCATCCACCAGCAGCACCTTCGGCGAGGCCGGCGCAAGGGTGTCGCCGGCGTCGGCGGAGGTGTGGGGCTCGGTCACGGGCAGGGGCCAGGCACTGCCCGAATCTATTCAGCGCGGCGGGATCGGACCGGCCGGCAGGATCTGCAGCCCCTCCCGGCGCTGGCCGTCGTACCCGAGCCGGCGGGCCGTGGCGGCCAGGCCGGCGGGGTCGCGGCCCGCCTGCGACGGATGGCAGGCGGCCCACCAGATCTGATGGCTCAGCCGGTTGTGGGGGCCCACCGGGCCGCCGGGGTTGAGCTCGAGCAGCTGCAGCTGTGCCCCCTCGCGGGTGAGCCGTGACGGGGCGGCGGGATCGCAGTTCACCGTTTCGCGCCGCACGGTGACGTTGTTGACCCGCTCGATCCACAGCCTGAGCTGCCGCATGGCCGGTTGCCCCGCCACGGGGGCGACGGCATAGGCGCCGATCACCTCGCGGCCATAGGGCACCAGCCGGTCCTGCAGCACCACCAGGTCGGCGGGGCGGTGGCGCGACGGATCCTGCAGGCCGCCGTCGTCGTCCGGGGGCTCGCCGGCGTGGCCGGCGCCGGCGGCCAGCAGCAGGGCAAGGGCAGCGCAACGACGAATCCCGGCGCAACGACGAACCATGGCGCAGGGGTGGGCGGCTGCCGCCAGCATGGCGGCGTTGTCTCCCCCAGGGGCATCGGGTGGCCGCCACGCCGATCTACCTCGACCACCAGGCCAGCACCCCCTGCGACCCGGCGGTGGTGGCGGCCATGGCCCCGTGGTGGACCGACCGGGCCGCCAATCCCTCCAGCCGCGGCCACCGGCCCGGACTGGAGGCCGCCGCCGCCGTCGAGGCCGCCCGCGGGCGCCTGGCGGCGGCCCTGGCGGTGCCCGCCGAAGGGGTGGTGTTCACCAGCGGCGCCACGGAGGCCGACAACCTGGCGATCAAGGGGCTCTGCGAAGCCCGTCTCGAGCGGGGGCGCCACCTGGTCACCGTGGCCACCGAACACCGGGCGGTGCTCGACCCCTGCCGTTATCTCGAACGGCTGGGGTTCGCCCTCACGGTGCTGCCGGTGCCGCCCGACGGCCTGCTGGAGCCCGACCGCCTCGCGGCGGCCCTGCGGCCCGACACGGTGCTGGTGAGCGTGATGGCCGCCAACAACGAGATCGGCGTG
>JBMOIF010000029.1:0-27034 GCA_049317465.1 Prochlorococcaceae cyanobacterium
GCCGGTTCGAGTTCAAGAAAGAAGTGTTCCTTGGCCATCGTCCGGGAGGGGGGAGGGGAGGAGCGCCCGCACCGTAGCCACGCTCTGCAGCGGTGGCTGTCAGGGTGGAGGCTCTCGCCTTCGCCCTCCTCAGGTCCGATGGAGTTCCGCTCCGAGCACCCGGTGCTGCAGGCCCGTCGCGATCTGCTGCTGGTGCTGCTGCGCGACCGGCCGCTGCTGGTGGCGGTCGCGCCGCGGCTGCTGGCCCTCAGCCTCGCCTACCAGTCCGGTGAGGCGCCGAGCGGGGGGGATCGCACCATCGTCACCTCCCGGGCCGAGGCCCTTGCGGTGCTGGAGCGGCGGCCCGGGCCATGGCTGTTGCTGGTGGGTGAGCACCTGGCCGACGGCGCCGGCCTCGAGCTGATCCGGGCGGTGCGGACGGCCGAGGGGCCGCATCGCTGCCTGCTGCTGCTCACCCATAACCACCGGGTGCTGGTGCGGTCGGCCCTGGCCGCCGGGGCCGATGCCGTGCTGCTCGAAGACAGCATCGGCCGCACCGGCGTCCTGGTGTATGCCGTCGATCAGGTGCTGCGCGGGCACACCTTCGTCGATCCGGCCCTGGAGGCCGCCGGTGGAGGCCCAGGCCCCTCCGAGGCGCTGGAGGAGCTCACGGGGCGCGAGCTCGAGGTGCTGCGGCTGGTGGCCCAGGGCTGCAGCAACCGCGAGATCGCCGAGCAGCTGCAGATCGCCCCCACCACGGCCCGCGATCACGTTCAGGACATCCTGCGCCGGCTGCGGGTCAGGACCCGGGCGGCGGCGGCGGTGGAGGGCTGGCGGCGGGGCTATTGCCACTGATGCGCAGGCGGGCCAGCAGCCGCTCGAACGGCTCCGGCAGCGGTGCCTCGAAGGTCAGCCGTTCGCCGCTCACCGGATGGTTCAGGGCCAGTTGCACGGCGTGCAGGGCCTGGCCCGGCAGCTCCACCGGCAGGCGGCGGCAGCGGCTGTAGGTGGCATCCCCCACCAGCGGATGGCCCATGTGGGCGCAGTGCACGCGGATCTGGTGGGTGCGGCCGGTGTCGAGCTTGAACCGCAGCAGGGTGTAGTCCCCCAGCCGTTCCAGCAGCCGCCAGTGGGTGCGGGCCTGGCGCCCCTTGTCGTCGTTCACCACCGCATATTTCTTGCGGTCGACGGGGTGGCGGCCGATGGCCCCCACCAGGCTGCCGTTGTCGCCGGCGGGGACGCCGTGCACCACCCCCACGTACTCCCGCGAGGCGATCCGCCGCTGGATCTGACTCTGCAGGGCCACCAGCGCCTGCTGGGTCTTGGCCACCACCAGGCAGCCGGTGGTGTCCTTGTCGAGCCGGTGCACGATGCCCGGCCGGCGCTCGCCGCCGATGCCGGGCAGGTCGGGGCAGTGGTGCAGCAGGCCGTTCACCAGCGTGCCGTCCCTGTTGCCGGGCGCAGGATGGACGGTGAGGCCGGCGGGCTTGTTGACCACGATCAGGTGGGCATCCTCGAAGAGCACATCCAGGGGGATGGCTTCGGGTTTCAGATACTCCAGCGGCTCGGGCGGCGGCATCCACAGCTCCACGGTGTCGCCCTGGCGCAGGGGGGTCTTGGCCCGGCCGATGTTGCCGTTGACCCGCACGTAGCCGTTGTCGATGAACTTCTGGATCCGCGCCCGGCTCTGTTCGGGCCGCTGGCTCACGAGCCAGCGGTCGAGGCGCATCGGCAGGGGGCGGGGGTAGTGGAGGATCAGCATCTCCCCCGGCCCGGGACCCTCGGGACCCTGGATGAAGCCCCCCGGGGCCCCTGCGTCCGGATTGCCGACAGTCATCGGTTCACCCTAAGCGGCTGTCATCAGGCCTCGAGGGCGATCAGATTGACGGCGATCCGGTGGATTCTGCCCCGATGAACAGCTCTCCCGATCCGGCCGAGCCCCCCATCCCGTCCAGCCCCGCCGAAGGGCTGCGGCGGCGGTTGACCCACGGCCGCGGACGCCTCTGGGTGCTGCTGGCCCTCTTCCTGGTGTGGGTGATGGACGTCAGCCTGCTGCGTCACCTCGAACACCACCATGTGGTGGCGAACACCTACAACGCCGGGCTCAGTGCAGTCGAGCACCTGAGCACGCTGGTTTTTGTGATGGTCACCGCGGGCCTTTCGGTGTCTCTGTTCCGCGAAAACGGCCGTAATCTGTTTCGTTGGGCGCTCGTCTATCTGATCCTGTCGATGGTGCAGGTGGTGGCCAATGTGCTGTCAATGGTGGCCACGGCCAGTGCCATCCACGGAGGTGGTCTGACCGGACTCTGGGATGTGGCGGCGGTCTATATGCAAAGCGTGATTGTGTTCATGTTCATCTATATCTTCCTGGATGTCTCCACCCCTGGAGGGGCGTTCGTCTGGCCGACCCGCGACGGAGAATCTGCAGCCGTGCCCCATGTCATCGACTATCTGTTCATTTCTCTGAATGTCAACTCCACCTATGGACCCACGAGCGAGGCCCTGGTGTCGCGCCCGGCCAAGCTGTTCATGGCCCTGCAGGTGCTGCTCGCGATCCTGATGCTCACGGTGTTGATCGCCCGGGCCGTCAGTGCCTGAACCGCCGGGTCGATGCGGTGAATGGTGATTTCAGGGCAGTTCGAGGCTGATCGGCCCCAGCCGTGAGCAGCGGAAGTCATCCAGCACCCGGGTGGCCATCCGTCCCCGGTCGCCGCTGGTGTGCCGCAGGGCCGCCGCGGTCAGCCAGGGGTCGGGGTCAGCGTCCTCGACCCCGTAGCGCTGCCGCAGCACCCCGGGCGCCACCCCCGCCGAAGGGTGGCCTGCCAGGCGAGCGACCAGGTCGAGAAATGCCAGGGCGACCGCTTCGTCGTCGTAGGCGGCCTGGCCGATGTCATCGCAGAGGGCCAGGTGCAGGGCGGCCTGCTGGTCGTCCAGCCGGGCCGGCAGCACTCCAGGAGCATCGAGCAGGTCCAGCTCCTGCCCCAGCCGCACCCAGCGCAGGCTGCGGGTGACACCGGCCCGGCGGGCGCTGTCGACCACCTTCTGCCGCACGAGGCGGTTGATCAGGGCCGACTTGCCCACGTTGGGGAACCCCAGCATCAGCGCCCGCACCGGCCGTGGCCGCATGCCCCTGTTGCGGCGGCGGGCATTGAGGGCCTCGCCGGCCCTGATCGCCGCCTGCTGCAGCTGCTTCACGCCGGTGCCGACCCGGGCGTCGCACCACCAGGGGGTCAGCTCACGGGCCCGGAACCAGCCATCCCAGGCCAGCCGCGCTGCCGGGGTCACCATGTCGACCCGGTTTAGCACCAGCAGGTGCAGCTTGCCCCGCATCCACCGCTGCAGGTGCGGATGGCCCGTGGCGGCGGGGATGCGGGCATCCCGCACCTCGATCACCAGATCAACCTTCTCGAGGCTGCCGCTGAGGGCCCTCTCCGCCTTGGCGATGTGGCCCGGGAACCACTGGATCGTCGGCGCCGTCAAGGCACCACCATCACCGGGCAGGGCGCCAGCTGGATCACCCGGGCGGCGGTGCTGGTTTCGTCGCTCTCGAGGGTCAGGCCGCGGGTGCCCATCACGATCAGGTCGGCCTCGATCTCGTCGGCCACATCACCGATCACGAAGGCCGGCTTGCCCTGGCGTTCGATCACCTCGCAGGTGACTCCCGCCCGCTCGAAGGTGTCGCGGGCCTGCTCCAGCAGCCGCGACACATCGGCCGGATCGGCCATGCCCCCCTCGGGGTCCGCTTCCACCACCGAAAGCAGCACCAGTCGGCTGTCGTGCTGCTGCACCAGCTTCAGCACCGTGGCCGCCGTCTCCAGCGCGGCCCGGCCATGGTCGATGGGATAGAGAACGGTGGCGAACATGGGGTGAAACCAGCGCAGGGACCGGGGCGAGCGGCTGACGCACTGTCCTTGTCCTAGCTCGCCAGGGTGCCCGCGCAAGGGTTTGGCACGGTAATGTCTCGGCGCCGTTCCCACCCCTGTCCCATGTCGAAGCGTTCCCTCAGCACCCTCTCGGGCGACGAGCTCCGCGGCAAGCGGGTGCTGGTGCGGGTCGACTTCAACGTGCCCCTGGACGACGCCGGTGCCATCACCGACGACACCCGCATCCGTGCCGCCCTTCCCACGATCAACGACCTGATCGGCAAGGGCGCCCGGGTGATCCTGGCGGCCCACTTCGGACGTCCCAAGGGCAAGGTGAACGAAGGCATGCGCCTCACCCCCGTGGCCGCCCGCCTGGCTGATCTGCTCGGCCGGCCGGTCGTCAAGACCGACAGCTGCATCGGCCCTGACGCCGAGGCCAAGGTGGCCGCCATGGCCGACGGCGACGTGGTGCTGCTCGAAAACGTGCGCTTCTTCGCCGAGGAAGAGGCGAATGAGCCCGGTTTCGCCGCCGAGCTGGCCAAGCTCGCCGATGTGTACGTCAACGACGCCTTCGGCGCCGCCCACCGGGCCCACGCCTCCACCGAAGGGGTGACCAGGGCCCTCAGCCCCAGCGTCGCCGGCTACCTGATGGAGAAGGAGCTGCAGTATCTGCAGGGCGCCATCGATGCCCCCAGGCGTCCCCTGGCGGCGATCGTGGGCGGCTCCAAGGTCAGCTCCAAGATCGGCGTGCTGGAGGCGCTGCTCGACAAGTGCGACAAGATCCTCGTCGGCGGCGGCATGATCTTCACCTTCTACAAGGCCCGTGGCCTTTCGGTGGGCAAGAGCCTGGTGGAAGACGACAAGCTGGAACTGGCCCGGGAACTGGAGGCCAAGGCCACGGCCAAGGGCGTCCAGCTGCTGCTGCCCACCGATGTGGTGCTGGCCGACAACTTCGCCCCCGATGCCAACAGTCAGATCGCCAAGGTGGACGCCATCCCCGACGGCTGGATGGGCCTCGACATCGGTCCTGATTCGGTCAAGCTGTTTCAGGACGCCCTCGCCGATTGCCAGACCGTGATCTGGAACGGCCCCATGGGGGTGTTCGAGTTCGACCGGTTCGCCGCCGGCACCAACGCCATCGCCACCACCCTGGCCGACCTGAGCGGCAAGGGCTGCTGCACGATCATCGGTGGCGGCGACTCGGTGGCCGCCGTTGAGAAGGCCGGTCTGGCCGACCGCATGAGCCACATCTCAACCGGCGGCGGCGCCAGCCTCGAACTGCTCGAAGGCAAGGTGTTGCCCGGGGTGGCCGCCCTCGACGAGGCGGCCTGACCCCAGGGCAGACCGTCAGAGGGTTCCGGGCCTTTCGCCGGCATCCCCCTGCCGCTGCAGCCTCATCCGTCGTTCGGGAGGTTCAGGCAGGTTGAACTGCTGGCGCAGGGCCCTGGCCTGGGTCCGCATCTCGTCCTTCAGTCGCTTCAGGGCTTCGCGCTCCTGTTGATGGCAGGCCTGGGCCGCCCTGTCGTCGGCTGAGGCCCTGAGGCAGCGTTCGTCGTTGTCGAGGATGGCCAGACGCCCCTCATGGTGGCGTTGCAGGAGGGTGCGCTGGACGGTGATCATCTTCAGCTGCTGCTCACGGGTCAGCTGGGGACGGTCAGGTCGGCCGGCTCCGTATCCCTCGGCGCGGCCACCGGGGGCTCCGGCCAGCAGACCGGCGCCACAGGCCAGGGACAGCAGGGCGACGCCCAGGCGATGGTTCTTCAATGGCATCAGGGAACAATGCAGACGCCGATCAGTGTCCGCGTCCGCTGTTGCCCTGATGTGACCCCGGCACCGCCAGGTCTGACGAGTCGTGACCACCGTCCACCGGCAGCTCCAGCAGCTCCCGCAGCCAGAGGCTCAGGCGCCCCGACAGGCGGCCTTCCTGGTGCCGCTGCAGGGCTTCGAGCAGCACCGGAGAGTTGATCCAGACCGGAGCCATCGGGGGTGGGCTTGACCCAGGCAGTGTCCCGGCCGCCGCCGGCCGCCACAAGGGGGAAGGGGTGGAAGAGATTCAGCGGCGGGAGACGACCCGCACCAGGCGGCTGACGCTGACGGTGCCCTGGGGATGCAGCAGCATCACCGCCCAGAACTGCTGACCGGCCTTGTACGGGGCCTGGATGCGCTTGAAGACGCCCCCGGCGGTCAGCGCCCCCAGCTGCAGATCAGGACTGCGCAGGTTGCGCTGGGCCTCGGCGGGGATTTCGCCGACCCCCCCGGCCAGCATCGTGTCCTTGAGGGGCTCGTCGAGCACCACGTCAATGTCGTAGCGCTGGCCCGTGAGCACCTCTTCGGGCATCAGCACCGCCACGGGCAGGTCCCGTTCGCCGCTGCGCAGGATCGATTCCTCGGCCAGCACCTCCTGGCTCGTGAGCCGGTTGCCCTGCTGACGCACCGCCAGCCGCTGGCTGGCCTCCAGCCGGAAGCTGCGGCCCGCCTCCTGGCGGCTGCCCGTCACCTTCACCAGCAGGGTGCTGCGGCCGTCAGGCAGGTCGGGGCCGCTGCTGAGGCTCCAGCGAGCATCGCTGAAGGCCTGGCGCAGCAGCTGATGGCGGTTTTCCAGCCGACCGGGATCCAGGCCCGGCCCGTTGTCCACAAGGCTGCGCAGGCCATCGTTGCCGGACCGGTTCAGGGCCTGCTCGAGGTTGCGCAGCAGCGGATCGCTGACCCGGGCCCCGGCGGGTGCCGCCCCGGGACCGAGGCCAAGCACCAGGGCAGAGATCAGGGCCAGGCAGGGGCCCCGCTGCCTGCTCCGGGACGGCTGCCGCTGCATCGTGAACCAGGTCCGACGGTCCAACTAACTTAGGCGCCACCCCTCCTGCGTCCATGCCCCGGCTTCTCATCGCCGCCAGCGGCACCGGTGGTCACCTGTTCCCGGCCCTGGCGGTGGCCGACCGGCTCGCCGATCGCTGGCAGGTCCTCTGGCTGGGGGTCCCGGACCGGCTCGAGCGCCAGCTGGTGCCCGAGCGCTACCCCCTCACCACCGTGAAGGCCGGAGGGCTGCAGGGCTCCGGCCTGCGCAAGCTGGTGCAGCTGCTGCAGCTGATCGGCAGCAGCGGTGCCGTGCGGCGGCTGATCCGCCGCCAGAAGGTGGCGGTGGTGTTCACCACCGGTGGCTACATCGCCGCACCGGCGATCCTCGCCGCCCGCTGGACAGGCCGCCCGGTGGTGCTGCACGAGTCGAACGCCGTGCCGGGGCGGGTCACCCGTCTGCTGGGGCGCCACTGCAGCCAGGTGGCCGTGGGGCTGCCCCAGGCGGCCGCGCGCGTGCCGGGCTGTCGCCCGCTGGTCACCGGCACCCCTGTCCGCCAGGCCTTTCTCGAGCCTGCTCCCTGCCCCGACTGGGTGCCGCAGGGGGCAGGGCCCCTGCTGCTGGTGATCGGTGGCAGCCAGGGGGCGGTGGGTCTCAACCGCATGGTGCGGGCGGCTCTGCCAGCGCTGCTGGCGGCCGGCTGCCGGGTGGTGCACCTCAGCGGCTCCCAGGATCCCGAGGCCGGCAGCCTGCGGCACCCGGCCTACGTCGAACGGCCGTTCAGCGACGAGATCCCAGGGCTGCTGCAGCACGCCGATCTGGCCATCAGCCGTTCCGGCGCCGGCAGCCTCAGCGAGCTGGCGGTCTGCGGCACCCCGGCGCTGCTCGTGCCCTTCCCCCAGGCGGCCGACGACCATCAGACGGCCAATGCCGAGGCGGCCGTGGCGGTGGGGGCCGCGGTGCTGCTGCGTCAGCATCCGCCCGGAGAGCGGGGCCTGGCGCGGGCCCTCTGGCGTCTGCTCGGGCCCCGCCTGCGCGGGGCCGACCCCGCCGCCGATCCGCTGGTGGCCCTGGCCGCCGGCATGCAGCGGTTGGCGGTCAGGGATGCCGACCGCCGGCTGGCCTATCTGTTGGAGGATCTGCAGGAGCGCTGATGGTCGCTGATCCCGCCGCCCTGCTGCGCCTGCTGTCGCAGGTGCTGGTGGGCAAGGAACAGCAGGTCAGCCTGGCGTTGGCCTGCCTGCTGGCCCGCGGGCACCTGCTGCTCGAAGATCTCCCCGGGACCGGCAAGACCACCCTGGCCGAGGCCCTGGCCCGCAGCCACGGGCTTGAGTTCCGGCGTCAGTCGTTCACCAGCGACCTGCTGCCCGGCGATCTCATCGGGGTCAATGTGCTCGACCCTTCCGCCGGGACATTCCGCTTCCGGCCCGGACCCCTGTTCTCGCAGGTGCTGCTGGCCGACGAGATCAACCGTGCCAGCCCCCGCACCCAGAGCGCCCTGCTCGAGGCGATGGCATCGGGGTCGGTCAGTGTCGATGGTGTCAGCCATGCCTTGCCACGACCGTTCTTCGTCATCGCCACCCAGAACGGTCTCGACCAGTCGGGCACCGCACCGCTGCCGGAATCCCAGCTCGACCGCTTTCTGATGCGCCTCACCCTGGGCTTCCCGCCCCGGGACGCCGAAGCCCGGCTGCTGGCCGGCGAAGCCCTGCCCCTCGAGAACCTGGCCCCCCTGCTGGATCCCGCCACGCTGCTGGCCCTGCAGCAGCGCAGTGCCGCCCAGCCGGTGAGCCCCGCCCTGATCGGCTACCTGCTCGACCTGCTGGCCTGGACCCGGCGGCCCGACACCCCGGGGGCGCCCCTCTCCCCCCGTGCCGGCCTGGGGCTGCTGGCGGCAGCCCGCGCCTGGTCCCTGCTGCAGGGGGACCCCTGGGTTCGTCCGGAGCATGTGCAGGCCGTGTTGCCGGCGGTGGCCGAGCACCGGCTCGACGCCGGCCAGAGCGCCGTGGCGGGGGATGTGCTCAGCCGGCGGCTGCTGGAGGAGGTTGATGCCGTCCGCTGAGCCCGGCCCGGAGCCGCGCCGGTTTCCGCCGGTTCGCCGCACAGACGCGCTGCAGTTCACCCTGCGCAACGTCTATGTGTTCCCGAGCCGCTTCGGCTGGTGCTGGCTGCTGGTGTGTCTGCTGCTGCTGGTGCTGGCCTTCAACAGCGGGGCCGCGGCGCCGCTGCTGCTGGCGGGCCTCTGCCTGGGGCTGTTCCTGCTGGCCCTGCTGCTCACCCCCCTGAACCTGCGTGGGTTGCAGCTGCGGGCCGGAGAGCCCGTGCCGGGGTTCGCCGACGGACTGCTGCATTACCCGTTGCTCAGCCGCTCCCACCGTCGCCACGGGGCCGTGAGCCTGCGCACCCTGCGGGAGCCCTTCCCGGCGCAACCCCGCAGGGTCGACATCGTTCCGGGCGAGGGACGGCTGAGCCTCGTCTGGCGACCCCAGGGTCGGGGCCTGCGGCATCCTGGTCCGATCGTGGTCGAATCGTGGGCTCCGCTGGGGCTGTTCCGCTGCTGGGGGGTCTGGAGGCCGCCCGTGGAGCAGCTCGTCTACCCGGCTCCGCGGCCCGGGCCGGTGCGGCTGTGGTGCCCGCCCCGGGCCGATCGGGACGAGGGGGGTGACTGGTGGGACCTGACGGCCCACCGTCCTGAGGAGGGCCTGGCGAGGGTCGCCTGGGGGGTGCTGGCCCGCGGCGGCGGCTGGCAGCGTCGTCGTTTCGCCGGCGAGGGTCGGGGGGTGCAGTGGTTGCTGCCCGATCCGGCCCTGCCGCGGGAGCAGGCCCTGGAGGCCCTGACGGCGGCCGTGCTGCACGCCGACCGAACCGGGGTTGCCTATGGCCTTCGCCTCGATGGTGTTGACGAGCCACCGGGCAGCGGTCGCCTGCACCGCGACCGCTGCCTGGCCGCCCTGGCCCTGGCGCCATGACCACGGCCGATCGCCTGCTGCAGCTGGCCCTGCTGCTGCTGCTGCTGCTCCAACTTCCCCTGGGGCCGCCCGGCCTGTTGCCGGTGCTGGTGCCGGTGCTGCTTCTGCTGCTGTGGGCCCGACCCCTGCCGCCGCGGTTGGCTTCCCTGCCGGTGCTGCCCTGGCTGCTGCTGTTCCCCTGGGGTGAGCGGGACCGCTGGCTGGCGGCGGCGGTGCTGGGGTTGCTGCTGCTGGCGGGGCTGCAGTGGCTCGAGGCCCGGCAGGAGGGGGTGGGGCCCGATCGCCGTCGCCGCACGGTGCTGCTGCTGCTGGTGCTGACGGCCCTGCAGGGGGTGCTGGCCCCCGACCTGCTGCCGGCCCTGGGGCAGATCCTGGTCGTGCTGCTGGCCCTCGCGGCCCTGGTCGCAGGGGAGGCGGTGCCGCCCCTGCGGGCGCGGCGGCTGGCATGGACGGCGCTGCTGCTCCCGGCGGCGGCCCTGCCCCTGGTGCTGACGCTCTTTCTGCTGCTGCCGCGGCTGCCGCCGCTCTGGTCCCTGCCGGCGGCCTCCGGCAGTGCCGTCACCGGGCTGTCGGAACGCCTGGAGCCCGGCAGCCTGGCCCGGCTGGTCCGTTCCGACGCTCTCGCCCTGCGGGTGCTGCTGCCCGGTGCGCCCCCGCCGCCCCAGGAGCGTTACTGGCGGGTGCTCGTGCAGGACCGCAGCGACGGTCGCAGCTGGTGGGCGGCGCCGGAGGCGCCGTTGCTGCCCCCCCGTCCCCGATCCCGCGGCAGCAACGACGGTCAGCTGTGGATCAGCGAACCCAGCGATCTGATGGCCTTGCCCTGGGCCGGGGCCGGCAACCCCAGTCCGACGGCGCTGCGGATCGACGCCCGCGGACGCCTGCAGACCCCGCCTGGTTCCGGCAGCCAGAGCTGGCGGTACCGGCTCACAGACGCTGCCGGTGACGGCGATGGAGGGGGCTGGCAACGGATCCCGCCGGACCGTGACGACCGGGATCTGCCCGCGGCGGTCAATCCACGCCTGCAGGCCCTGGGGCGAACCTGGGCCCACCTGGAGCCGGCCCGGCGGCCGGAGGCCGCCCGCCGCTGGTTCCAGGAGCAAGGCTTCCGCTACAGCCTCGAGCCAGGCCCCCTTGACCCCCGCAACCCCCTCGACGACTTTCTCTTCGAGCGGCGGGTGGGCTTCTGCGAACACCATGCCGCCGCCTTCACGGCCCTGATGCGGGCCGCCGGCCTGTCGGCGCGGGTGGTGAGCGGCTACCAGGGGGGTGAGTGGTTCCCCTCGGCGGGCGGTGGCGGCGTGCTGGAGGTGCGGCAGCGCGATGCCCACGCCTGGAGTGAGGTCTGGCTGCCGGGGGCGGGCTGGCAACGGTTCGATCCCACGGCCTGGGTGGCGCCGACCCGGCTGGAGGCCGGCCTCGAGGCCCAGCTCGATCCCGAGGAACGGCGTCGGCTGCGGGCCCTGCCGGGGTGGTGGCGGCAGCTGGCCCGGGGCTGGAGCCGCCTCGACATGGCCTGGGCCCGCTGGGTCACGGGCTTCGATGCCGGCGATCAGCGGCGGCTGCTGGCCGGTCTTCCCGGCCACGGCAGCCGCTGGCAGGGGCTGCTGGGCCTGGGGGCCATGGGACTGGCCGTCGGCCTCGGTGGGCTGGTGATCAGGATCGGCATGCCCCGGTCGACATCAGCCGATCCCCTGCGCCGCCAGCTCGACCGCAGCCTGCGGCGCTGCGCCCGGCGAGGGCTGGGCCCCGGCCCTGGGGAGGGGCTGCGCCACTGGAGGCAGCGGGTCAGCGCGGCCCGCCCAGACCTGCGGGGGCTGCTGCTGCGCATCGAGGGGCTGTATGACCATCTGCGGTTTGCGCCCCAGGTGCCGCCGCCGCCCGTGGCGCGCCGCCTGCGACGGCTTGACCGCCGCCTGGCCCGGCGGTTGCGGCGCCCGGGGCGCGACTGAGCATCAGCTGTGGCTGCGGGGACCGGCGGCGCCGGGGACGGCGTCCGGGGCATCGGCCAGAGCGCTCTGGCTGCCCACCCCCGCCAGATCGGGCAGCGCCTCCCCGGTCTCGAGGGCCAGGGCCAGCTGTTCCAGCTCCTGGGGCTGGCGGCGGCCGATCGCCTGTCCGCGGTCCTGGCCGTCGGCCCCGAACAGCTCCAGGTGGGGGATGCCGTTGACCTGCCACCGCAGCAGCTGGGGCTCCCAGACGGGGTTGTCCACGTTCAGCAGCACCATGTCGAGCCCGGGGTGGCGCCGTTCCAGGTCTTCCATCGCCGGCGCCATCGCCAGGCACGATTCGCACCAGTCGGCATAGAACTCGACCAGGGTGGGGCGTCCATCCGCCAGGGCCTCGCTCAGGGGCGGCGACCGCCTCGCCATGCGGTCGAGGGCCGCCTCCGGACCGAGCCGCAGCCGCAGGCCCACCAGGGCCACCGCCACCAGGGCCAGAGCAAGCAGCAGCCAGCGCAGCAGCCCCGGCAAGGCGGGGGTTCCGGGGGTCGTGGTCATGCCGGGGATGACAGGCGCTGCCATGCTGGCAGTCCTGCCCCTGCGACGCGGTGAAGCGGCGTCTCACCCTGCATTTCCCGCGCGAGCTGGTGCATCAGCCGATCACCTACCGGCTGGCGGTCGACTTCGATGTGGCCGCCCGCATCATCCGCGCCCAGATGGCCCCCAACCAGCGGGGCACGATGGTGCTTGAACTCTCCGGAGACATCGACGAGCTGGCCGCAGCCCAGCACTGGCTCCAGTCCCTGGGGCTCGAGATCGCTGCGGCGGGTGGTGAGATCCGGATCGATCCCGATCGCTGCGTCGACTGCGGCCTCTGTTCCGGTGTCTGTCCCAGCGGCGCCCTGCGCTGTGAGGCGCCAGACTGGCGCCTCACCTTCGACCTCTCGCGCTGCGTCGTCTGTGAGCAGTGCATTCCCGCCTGCCCGCTGGATGCCATCAGCCTGGTCCTCTGAGACGGCCCCGGATGAGCGCCTTCGCCAAATGGCTGCTGCTGCCCCTGCGGTTGCCGATGCTGCCGCTGCTGGGGTTCATCAGCTTCTATCTCGGGATCCACTGGGGGATCGAGCAGGATCAGATCCGCGCGGCCTCCCCAGCCGGGCACTACTGGGACGAGGTGTACTGGGCCTTCACGGTGCTGCAGGTGCTGGCCCTGGTCCTGTTCTGCACCCTGCCCGATCTGGTGCTGCGGCAGGTGTCGCTGTTCATGGCCGCCAGCAAGGTGCTGACCCTGGTGATCACCCTGCTGGTGGTGGTGGTCGGGGGCATGTACCTGCTCTACATGCCGGGCTTCGTCGATCTGCTGGTGCTGGCCTGCGCGCTGCTGCTGGCCCGCCTTGACCTGGTCAGGGCACGGGTCTGGCCCCCCTCCTGGCTGGCCATGGTCGGCTTCGCCGGTTACATCCTGTTCTGTGTCTTCTACGGCCATGCCCTGCATCTGGAGATGCCGGCCAAGGTCGAGGCCGTGCGGGACCTGCTTCAGGGGTTGCTGCCGTTCAGCAGGCGGTAGGTCCAGCGGTTGCCCAGCACCGTCTTCACGTAGTGGCGGGTCTCGGGGTAAGGGATGGCCTCGGCCCATAGCTCGGGCAGGCCCTTCAGGTCAGGGTTGATCCAGCCCTGGGCCGCCCCGGGGCCGGCGTTGTACGACGCCACGGCCAGCATCACTTCGCGGTCTGTCTCCTGCAGCAGCTGCCGCAGGTAGCGGGCCCCCAGCAGGGCGTTCCAGCCCGGATCCTCCAGCGGCCGGAAGGGGCCGGGCGGCGCCACCATCCGGGCGGTCTCCGGCAGCAGCTGCATCAGACCCACCGCTCCGGCCACCGAGTGCACGGTGGGGGTCAGACGCGATTCCTGCCGGGCGATGGCCGTCAGCAGGTTCTGGTCGACCCCCGTCGCGGCGGCGGCCTGCTGCAGTTCCCGCTGGAAGCTGAGGGGATGGCGCTGCTGCTCCAGCAGCGCCTGCTGCGCCGGGCTGCGGGCGGCGCCGGCGAGGGCGGCCCGATCCAGCTGGGCCAGGCCGATCCAGCGGTCTCCCACCGCCACCCGCAGCTGGCCTTCGCGCCAGAGATCGGCCGGGGTGCTCGGAGTGGTGCCCCCCCGCCAGGTGCGCCAATGCTCCCAGGCTTCCTCCGCCAGATTGAGGCGGCTCAGCCGGGCCACGGCCGGTGGCAGCAGACCGGTGGCAGCCGCTGCCGCCGGTGGCGCCGGTGGTGCTGACTGCAGACGTTCGCTGGCCCGCCAGGCGTAGTAGCCGTAGGGATGGCTGCCCAGCAAGGTCTGCCAGTGCTGCTGGGCCTCCTGACGGCGCCCCTGCAGGGCCGCCGTCAGCCCCAGCCAGAAGCGGCGACGGGCCTCGCGGGGGGGGCTGCCGTTGCTGCTGCGGTCATTGGCAAGGCTGGCGGCTGCCGCCTGCCAGTTGCGCTGCAGCAGCAGCTGCCGCGTGCGTTCCCAGGCCCGTTCCGCAGGGCCCGGTTCCGGGGCCCGGGCCGCCAGCCGTTCCCGCGTGCGGGCCGTCTGGGGCGGAAGGGTCCCGAGGCAGCGGCGGGCGGCGGCCAGATCGCCCTGTTCCGCCAGGCCGCCGGCCAGCAGATCCCGCTGGGCCGGCGTCAGGGATCGGCCGACGCGACAGGCGGCGGCCATGGCCTGGTCACCCCCGGGCCAGCGGTCGCCCCAGCGGGCCAGGTGCAGCCCCCCGAGGGTGCCCCCCAGGGATTGCTGCCATTCGAGGGCCGCTGCCAGGGCGGCTGGGTGGGCGGGGAACCGCTGCAGCAGCCGCCGCCGTTCTGGGCTGCCGCTGCGGCCGAGGGCGTAGAGGGCATCGGCGGCCGGTGGGGCCATCGGGAAGCGCTGCCACAGCTCCTGCCAGAGGCTGCGGGCGGCCTGCGGGCGGCCCAGCCTCTGCTGGTCGATCGCCTGAAGCTTCAGCACCACAGGCGGCAGCAGCCCCCCTCCCCAGCCCTGCCCCCGCAGCAGCTGCGACCGGGTGGCCGGGTCCTCGGCCATGGCCGAGGCCTGCAGCAGCCGCGCCTGGCGACGGCGTTCCGGATCGGGATCAAACCGCCCGCTGCGATGAATGAGGCGATCGCTGCTCCGGTTGCTGAGCTCTGGCCTGGCCTGGCGCAGCGCCTGCTGCAGTCCAGCGGCCGCCAGGGCCGTGCCAGCGGCCACGGCGGCGATGCCGAGCAGTCCCCGTTCCATGGTCCCGGCGTCCCCAGCGGCAGGTTGGCCGGAGCATGGCATGGCGCCAGGATGGTCTCCAGCAGTGGCCAGCCGTGCCCTTCCCGACCCTGCCCGCCCTGCGGCTTCCTCCGGCGCTGGAGCGCCCCTGGCAACGCGTCCGTGCCGGTCGATCCCCATTGCTGCCGCAACGCCTGCGCACGGGGGCCGCGACGGTCCTGGCCCTCACCGTGTGGCTGCTGCGGCCCCTGCCGCTGCTGCGTCAGCTGCCCGGTTGGGTGGTGGGGGGTCTGCTGCTGTGGGCGCTTGTCGAACTGGCCTTGCTGGCCTGGAGACCCCGTCGCTGGCGCTGAGGCCACCTGTGCATGAGTCTCCCCAGTCCCGTCCTGTGCCGGCTGCAGCCTCTAGTCTCCAGCCGCTGATCCCGATCGATCCATGGCCGAACTGGCGTCCCATCCCGTCGGCTCCCCCCTGGAGGGTGGTGGGGTCGTCTTCGGCACCGACGGCATCCGCGGCCGGGTCGGCACCCTGATCACCCCTGCCCTGGCCCTGCAGGTGGGCTACTGGACCGGCCAGGTGCTGGCTTCCCCGGGACCGGTGCTGATCGGCATGGACTCCCGCAGCAGCGGGCCGATGCTCGTGTCGGCCCTGGCGGCCGGCCTCACCGCCGCCGGCCGTGAGGTCTGGCAGCTGGGCCTCTGCCCCACCCCCGCCGTGGCCCGCCTGGTGCGCCGCCACGGCCTTGCCGGTGGCCTCATGGTCTCGGCCAGCCACAACCCACCTGAAGACAACGGCATCAAGGTTTTCGGCGCCTCGGGCGCCAAGCTCTCGCGGCAGGAGCAGGGGGCGATCGAGGCGGGCCTGCGGGGCGAGGTGCGGCCCGCCCTCACGGGATGCGGTGCCACCCGCGAACGCAGCGAGCTGCTGGCCGAGTACGACGCGCTGCTTGAGGCCAGCCTGCAGGGCCGACGGCTGGAGGGGCGCCGCATCGTGCTCGACCTGTGCTGGGGGTCGGCCACCGCCTGCAGCGCCGCCCTGTTCCGCCGCCTCGGCGCCGAGGTCACGGTGCTTCACGGCGAACCCGACGGGACCGCCATCAACGTCGGCTGCGGCAGCACCCATCTCGATCCCCTGCGCCGGGCGGTGCTCGAGCAGGGTGCCGAGATGGGCTTCGCCTTCGATGGCGACGCCGACCGGGTCCTGGCCGTGGATGGCCGCGGCCGCATCATCGACGGCGATCACATTCTTTTCCTCTGGGGATCGGCCCTGGCCGACGGGGGCCAGCTGCCGCAGCAGCGGCTGGTGGCCACCGTCATGTCGAACCTCGGTTTCGAGCGGGCCTGGACCGACCGCGGCGGCCTGCTGGACCGCACGCCCGTGGGCGACCAGCACGTCCATGCCGCGATGGAGGCCAGCGGTGCCGGCCTGGGTGGGGAACAGTCGGGCCACATTCTCTGCGCCCTCCACGACCTCTGCGGTGACGGGCTGCTCACCGCCCTGCAGCTGGCGGTGCTTCCCGGCCCCGGCGAAACCCTGGCCGACCGGCTGGACGGCAGTTTCAGCTCCTTCCCCCAGCGGCTCGCCAATGTGCGCGTGCCCGACCGGGATCGCCGCCTGCACTGGCAGCACAGCACGGCTCTGCAGGAGGCCATCGCGGCGGCCGAGGCCGCCATGGGCGCCGACGGTCGGGTGCTGGTGCGGGCGTCCGGCACCGAGCCCCTGCTGCGGGTGATGGTCGAGGCCGCCTCCCAGGACTGCGTCGACCACTGGACCGAAGCCCTCTGCGCGGTCGCCGATCGCTGCCTCAACGGCTGAGCAACCCGGCGGCGAGGGCGAGGGCTCCGCTGCAGGCATCCCCCAGGGGGGGGCGGGCCACCACGCCCGGCAACCGATCCGCCAGGGCCCGCTCGAACGAGTGGCGCAATGGCACCAGATGGTCCATGGCGCCGCCGACGCAGCACAGCGACGGCTGGTCCAGCCGCAGGGCCGCAGCCACTGCCGTGACCAGATCGGCCAGCGCTTCCCCGTTGCGGCGCAGCACGGCCACCGCCCCTGGGTCGCCGGCGGCGGCGGCGGCACTCACCAGCGGCGCGAGGGCGGCGAAGCCGGCGGCCCCGAACCCCGGATCCACCACGCGAGCCTTGAGCTCCTGGGGCCGGTTCACGCTCAGGGCGTCCCATAGGGCCTGCCGCAGCGGTGATTCGGCGCAGCGTCCGTCGGCCATGCGCAGGCTGAGGGCCAGGCCGTCGCGGCCGATGTCCATGGCCGATCCGGCTCCATCGAGCAGCCAGCCCCAGCCACCGCAGCGGTGCAGCCGACCGTCGGCGTCGCGTCCGACGCAGATGCAGCCGGTGCCGCTGATCAGCACGATCCCGGGTCCTCCGGCGAAGGCTCCCGCCAGGGCCGTGCGTTCATCGCCGGTCACCAGCAACGGCTCCAGGCCCAGGGCCTCCACGGCAAGTCGGTGGCCGAGGTCCTGCACCGGACTGTCCGCTTCGATGCCGCTGGCCCCCACCACCGCCGCCGCCAGCGGTCCCGTCGGCGCCCCCGGCTGTGCCCGGGCCGCCGCCAGGCTGCTGCGCAGGGCCGCCTGAAACCTCTCCGGGCCGCCGGGGGCGGCCAGATGGCACACCCCGCTCCCCACTCCTTCGGCCAGCACCCGCCCCTCGAGGTCGGCCAGGCGGCAGCGGCAATGGGTCTGTCCGGCGTCGAAGCCGGCCAGCAGGGCGGCCTCAGGCATCGTCCGCCGCGCCGAGGGTGGCCAGCAGCAGCCAGCCGCTGATCTGCACCTCGGGTCGGAAGAAGATGGTGTCCACCAGCCCATGGCCCGCCAGGCCCAGCACCCCCGCCAGGCAGGCGAGGGCGGGCACGCTCAGGGGCAGCTCGCGGTGCAGCTGTTTCAGCCCGGCCCCCAGGCTGGCGATGAACAGCCCCAGGCCGGCGAGCAGGCCCGGCAGGCCCGCTTCGACCGCCAGCTCCAGGGGAACCGAGTAGGCGCTCAGAGCCGTGAAGCGCGGCTGCTGGTACAGCGGGTAGATCAGGTTGAAGGCTGCGTTCCCCGGCCCGATCCCCAGCCAGGGCCTGTCGCGCACCATCGACAGCGCCGCCATCCAGACGTTGATGCGGAAGTTGTTCGAGCTGTCCTCGCGGCCGGCGAACACGCTCAGCAGCCGCACCCGCAGGGGTTCGATCTGGGTGGCGGCCAGCACCAGGGCCAGCACGGTGGCCGCGATGATCAGGGGCGGCAGCCAGCGCCGCAGGGCCGGCGACAGATGCCGGGTCTGGCGCAGCAGCAGCAGCAGCCCCAGGCTCCCCAGGGCCACCACCATGCCGATCCAGCCCCCCCGGCTGTAGGTCAGCAGCAGGGCGGCCAGGCCGAAGCCGGCGCTGCAGAGGGCCAGCAGCCGCGGCCAGAGGCCGCGCCAGCGCAGCAGGGCCACCAGGGCAAGGGGGATGATCGGCACCAGGTACCCCGCCAGCAGGTTGGGGTTTTCGAGGCTGCTGTAGATGCGGCGGGTGCCATCGGCCACCGAGTTCGGATCGGCCCACCGGGCCAGCTGTTCGGCCTCGCCGTACAGCTGCCGCAGACCGATCACCGCCGTGGCCAGCTCGCCGAGCAGCAGCGCCGCCACCAGCCGGTCCCACCAGGCCGGGGATCGCTCCAGCAGCCGACGCATCAGCGCATAGACCCCCAGATAGCTCAGCAGCTTCAGCAGTCCCTTGGCCGCCGCTGCCGGCACCGGCGAGAAGCCGGTGGCCAGCACCGCCAGGGCCAGGTAGGCCAGGATCCAGGCGTTGATGCCCCCCAGCGGTCGCTGGCTGGGGGGCTCCGAGAGGCCCCACACCAGCCACAGGGCGCCGCAGGCGCTGATCAGCAGCCCGAGGCCCCCGCGATCCGCCAGGGGCAGCAGCAGCAGCAGGGCCAGCAGCAGCCCACCGGCGATCGCCGCCAGCCGCCGCTGCAGCGGTCCCTGGGGGGACCGGACCCAGAGGCCCTGCCAGCGCAGCAGCCAGGAAGTGGCAGGGGAGGCCGTCATGGTGCGCACGAAGGATTGCCGCTGGGATTATGGAGGCCCTGCCAGGTCGTGCCCCGTCGGAACAGACGGCGATAGACCGGCAGGCCCTGCTCCAGCACGTGGCGTTCCCGTTCGGTGCGGACCGGCAGCGGGTTCTCGGCCAGCCAGGTGCCGCCATCGGCCGGCTCGAAGGCCCCGCTGGCCGCCACCGCCTCCAGCATGTGCTCCATCACCATCGGCACGTCGCTCTGCAGCAGCAGCGCGCCGTCGCGATCCAGGGCCGAGGCCAGGGCCTGCAGCAGCTCCGGTTGCACCATCCGCCGCTTGTGGTGCCGCGACTTGAACCAGGGGTCCGGAAACTGAATCGTCACCAGCTGCAGCTGACCGGTGGGCAGGGCCGCGAGCCAGGGGGGCAGGCTCACGTTGGCATTGGCGAACAGCAGCCGCAGGTTCTCCAGCTCCAGCCGTTCGCGGTCGGCTTCGGCGAGGGCCACCAGGCTGCGGCGGATCTCAAGTCCGAGGTGCAGCCGCTCCGGGTGCAGGGGGGCCATGGCCAGCAGGAACCGGCCCCGGGCACAGCCGATGTCGAGGTGCAGGGGGCACTCCGGCCGGGGAAACAGGTCCTGCAGCGGCGGCAGGGGCCGCTCCAGCTGAAAGAAGCGGCTGAGGGGGTTGACGTGCTGCCGCACCATGGCGATCAGGCGGTTCTGGGCACCACGAATCCCCAGCTCGCGGTGTAGCCGTGCAGCTGGGTGTTGCCGGCCACCGGGCCGATCTCACCGTTGCAGAACAGGCCCGCCAGGGGCAGGGACGGGTGCACGGCGCGGCAGACGTTCACATCCCCATCGGCGGCGCCATAAAGGCTGCGGCCGCGACCGAGACAGGCGAAGAGCAGGCCGGCCAGGGGGGCTTCCCCCTGGCGGTCCCGCTGGTCCAGCAGCTGCCGCAGCTCCTGGCGCGAGGTGTCGCCGTCACGCAGCTGGAACTGCAGCTGCTGACCCACCCGCAGCTGATCGCCGATGGCCATGGCGCCGTTGCGCGGGTCGATGCCCATCAGGTTGCGCACCAGGAACGGCGGGGCCTCGCCCGACGTCTGCAGCGAGAAGCTGCTGCGGGCCAGGCCCACGAACAGGGCCTGGCGGATCAGTTCCCGGTCCTGGGGACTCAGGTCCTCGATCACCCCCTGCAGGGCCAGGATCGGACTGTTCACCTCGTCCCCCTGGCGCAGCTCCAGCAGCACGTTGCGCTGGGCCTGCTCGACCTCGAACACCGGTCCGATGGGGCGGCAGCCCTGGGCCACCACCGGTTCGATGGCCCAGGCGCCACCGAAGGCCACCCCCACGGCCCCGCCGCAGACCTCCTCATCCCACAGCAGCGAATCGTGGGGGGCGCTGTGGATGCCGGCGAGGCCACCCACCTTGGCGATGCCGGGGAAGCCGTAGTCCAGGCCGGCCAGCAGGTCATTGACGCCTGAGAACCCTGGATCGACCAGCAGCAGCATGCCTGTGAGCCGCTCCGGATCCAGGCCCAGGGCCTCGCCCCAGGCGGCGTGGGGGCCGTCCAGATCGGGCAGCTGGCCGCTGGTGAGCCTGAACGGGGTGAGCTCGCCGCCGGGGAGCCGCAGCAGGGTCACGCTCAGGGCCGGCAGCTGCTCCACCTCACGGGCAGTCCCGTCGCGGTCGGTGCCCACCACGCCACCCCCCACGGCACCGAGCCAGCAGCGGGCCCGCAGCTGCCGACGCAGCAGCGGCAGCAGCCGCGGCAGGTCGCTGGCATAGCTGCTGCTGGCGAACACCAGGGCCAGGTCGACCTCGCCGGCATCGCCCAGGGCGCCGCAGACCTCCCGCACCGCCTCCTCGAGGGACGGTCGACAGGACAGGGACGTGCGCGCGAGCGGACCCGGGGTCCCGCGCATGAGCCAGGGCAGCATGACCAGCGCAGCCAGACCCAGGACGCTACCGCGGGCTGCGGATAATGGCCCCACAACGGGACCGCTCCATGCCCCTGCCGCTGCTGCGCAGCCTGATCTGGATCGACTACCGGCTGATGGTGCTGTTCGCCGTCGGCCTGCCCCTTGTGCTGCTGGTCTGGGCCGCCCTGCGCCAGGAGCAGGCCCTGGTGCGGCTGCTGTCGCTCTACGCAAAGGTCGCCAGTCTGCTGGCCATCACGGTGCTGCTCCAGGCCGATGCCCGGCCGCTGTCCTTCCTCACCGGTCTGCTGGCCCAGCTGCTGATTCCGCTGACCCTGTGGTTCTGGGTCGACATCAATGAAGAGATCAGCGACCTGCCGCCCCTGAGGCCCCTGCCGCTGACCCTGCGCATCTGGCGCTGGGCCCTCACCCTGCTCTGCGGTGCCGGGGTGCTGCTGGGGTCGATGGCCCTCAGCTGCGCCTGGACCGGTGCGACGGCCCCCGCCTGCCGCCTCTGGCTGGAGGCTCCCCAGGGCTTCCACGGGCTGCTGGCCACGGTGCTCGGTTTTCTGTTCGGTGCCGCCTGGACCCCCGGTCTCTCGGCGGTGGTGGGCTATGCCGGCCTGGCGGCCTACCTGGTGGGGGCCATTCAGTGGCTGCTGGTGCGTCTGCCGCGCCAGGGCCGACTCGCCGGCGGGTTCTGATGGCTCTGGCTGCCCTCGAGGCCATCAGCCGCGGCTTCAGCGACCGGTTGCTGCAGCTGCGGGGACAGCTGCCGGGCCCCCAGGGTCCCGAGCCCTTCGAGCTGCTGATCTACAGAGGCATCAGCAGCAGCCTCACCCACCCCACCGCCTTCGATCCCGACCAGCCCGCCCTGCCCGACGGGGCCGTGGTCGACGCCGCCACGCTGTTGCGCGCGCCGCTGCGACCCGGCGACCCAGAGCGGCTGGCCGGTCCCGCCCCCCTGGACCATTTCCTCAACCCTGAGGCCTGGCGGGGCTGAGGGTCAGCCCCGCAGCACCTCCACGCAGCGGCCGCAGAGGGTGGGGTGGTCGCTGTGGTCACCGATGTCGGTGGCGTAGTGCCAGCAGCGGTCGCACTTGCTGCCGTCCGCCCGGCTCACGTGCAGGCCGAGGCCGCCGTCCTGGTGGCTGGCCAGGGGGGCAGCCGGCGCTTCGCCGCCGACGTGCAGGGCACTCACCAGCAGCCAGTCGGCGAGGTTGTCGACCCGGGGATGGGCACTGGTCCCGAGCAGCGCCAGCACCTGCCGCAGGGCGTCGGCGGCATCGCCTTCACCCAGGCTGATGTGCACCTGGGCCTCCAGAGACGAGCCGATCCCGGCGCCGGTGGGCTGGCGGCAGCTCTCCAGCAGTCGGTTCACCCCGGCCCGCAGGGTGATGACCTCGTCCATCGTCGCCATCAGTCGGTCATCGGCATCCAGCCATTCGGCCGGCACCGTTGGCCACCCCCGTTCGAAGACGGAGCGCTCGGGGACGCCGTAGGGCAGGTGCTGCCAGATGTCCTCGGCCATGTGGCACAGCACCGGAGCGATCAGACCGGCCAGCCGTTCCACCACCAGGGCGAGCACGGTCTGGCAGCTGCGCCGCCGCGGGTCGTTGGCTGCGCTGACGTAGAGGCGGTCCTTGGCGATGTCGAGGTAGAGGCTCGACAGGTCCACCACGCAGAAGTTCTGCAATGCCTGAACGAATCGCGCGAACTCATGGCTCTCGAAGGCCTCGGTGATCTCGGTCACCACCCGGGCCGTGCGCTGCAGCAGCCAGCGGTCGAGCAGGGGCAGCTCGGCGAAGGGGATCGCGTCCCGGTCGGGGTCGAAGTCATGCAGGTTGCCCAGCAGGTAGCGGGCCGTGTTGCGCACCTTGCGGGCCCCGTCCCCCAGCTGGCGCAGGATGCCGGGCCCCAGCGGCACATCCGAGGCATAGTCGACCGAGCTCACCCAGAGCCGCAGCACATCGGCCCCGTAGGCCGGCTCCTGCTTCTCGTTGCGGCCCCCCTCGACGATCACCGCGGGATCGACGACGTTGCCGAGGGATTTGCTCATCTTGCGGCCCTTTTCGTCGAGGGTGAAGCCGTGGGTGAGCACCTTGCGGTAGGGCGCCCGGCCGTTCACCGCCACCGAGGTGAGCAGGCTGCTCTGGAACCAGCCGCGGTGCTGGTCCGAACCCTCCAGGTAGAGATCGGCCGGGTAGGTCAGTTCGGCGGCCCGTGCGTCGGCCCCCGCCAGGCCGCCGAGCACGCCGGCCCACGACGATCCCGAATCGAACCACACGTCCATGGTGTCGGTGCCCTTGCGCCATTCGGCGGCCTCCCCGGCCCTGGAGGGGGGCAGCAGCTGTGCCTCGTCCCGTTCCCACCACACGTCCGAGCCGTGCTCGGCGATCAGCCCCTGGATGTGGGTCAGGCTGTCGGCGTCGAGCAGCACGTCGCCGGTCTGGCGGTGGTAGAAGACCGGGATCGGCACCCCCCAGGTGCGCTGGCGGCTGATGCACCAGTCGCCCCGCTCCCGCACCATGCCCTCGATCCGGTTGCGGCCGCTGGCCGGCACCCAGGTCACCGTGGCGATCGCCTCGAGGGCCTGGTCACGGAAACCCTCCACCGACGCGAACCATTGCTCGGTGGCCCGGAAGATCGTCGGCTTCTTCGTGCGCCAGTCGTATGGGTAGCGGTGGGCGTAGGGATGTTCGGCCAGCAGGGCGCCCGCCTCCCGCAGGGCGGCGATGATCGCTGGATTGGCGTCCTTGAGCACGTTCAGTCCGGCGAACGGTCCGGCCTCGTCGGTGAGGGTGCCGCTCTCGTCCACCGGGCAGAGCACCGGCAGGCCGTAGCGACGGCCGGTTGCGAAGTCGTCAGCCCCGTGACCCGGCGCCGTGTGCACAAGGCCGGTGCCGGCTTCGGTGGTGATGTAGTCACCGCCGATCACCACGTCGCTCTCGCGCTCCAGCAGCGGATGGCGGTAGCGCAGCCCCTCGAGGGCCTGACCCGGCAGGGTCAGCTTCGGCTGCAGGGGCAGCTGCAGCTGCTCGCGCAACGGCTCCACCAGATCGGCGGCCACCACCAGCAGCCGGCCGTTGCCGTCGTCGCAGAGGGCGTAGCGCAGCCCGGCATTCACCGACACCGCCAGGTTGGCGGGCAGGGTCCATGGGGTCGTGGTCCAGATGGCCACCGCCAGGGGGGTGCCGGCGAGGCCGGCCGCCGCCAGCTGCTCCTCGAAGGCTGCCGGTCTGCCGCTGACCGCAAAGGCCACAAAGATGCTCGGTGAGGTGTGGCCGTCGGGGTATTCGAGTTCGGCTTCGGCCAGGGCCGTGCGCGAACTTGGACTCCAGTGCACCGGCCGCAGCCCGCGGTAGATGTGGCCGGCGAGCACCATGCGCCCGAACACGCCGATCTGGGCCGCCTCGTAGGCCTTCTGCAACGTCAGATAAGGCGCGTCCCAGTCGCCCCAGATGCCCCAGCGCCGAAATCCCCGCTTCTGCAGCTCCACCTGTTCGAGGGCGTAGGTATGGGCCCGCCGCCGCAGTTCCAGGGGGGCCAGACCCCGCCGTTCCTCGCTTGAAAGGCTCTGGAGCACCTTCAGCTCGATCGGCAGGCCATGGCAGTCCCAGCCCGGCACGAACCGCGCCCGGCGTCCCCGCAGCAGCTGGTACTTGTTAAGGATGTCCTTGAGGATCTTGTTGAGGGCATGCCCCACATGCAGGGCGCCGTTGGCGTAGGGCGGGCCGTCGTGGAGGGTGAAGGGTGCGCCTGGGTTGTGGCGGCTCAGCCGTTCGTATAGGCCCATCTCCTGCCAGAGGGCCTGCAGTTCGGGTTCCCGCTGGCGGGCGTTGGCCCGCATCGGAAAGCCGGTCTCGAGCAGGTTGAGGGTGTCCTTGTAAGAGACCGGGCTTGCTGTCACCGCCGCCAGTGCGCAGAACGGTCGATTATCCGTCGGCAGCGTCCAGGAGGGCATCCACCTCCCCGAGGTCGGCGATCACACGGGCCGGCAGCGGCGTACCGCCGTCGATCTCCTCAACCTCGGCATCAATGATGTCGCTGGCGCTGAATGCCGGCTCGGGCTCCGGATCGGCTTCGACCTCCGGTGCGGTCTTGTCCTCCGTCTTGTCCTCCGTCTTGTCCTCCGTTTCGGGTTCAGGCCCCGGCTCCGGCGCCGGTGGCAGGTCGGCCCGCACCCAGCGCTTGGTGAGCACCGGCCGACGGCTGCGCTGGCCCACCCACACCAACAGAGCGCCCGCCAGTCCCACGGCCCGACTCACCGCCACCGCCAGATCCAGGGCCCGCCGCTGCCAGTGGGCCGCCGTGCGCAGCTCCAGTCGCTGCTCCGGGGCCAGCTGCTGCCAGCGTTGCTGACCCACCTCACTGCCGAGGCGCCCCACCAGCAGTCCGCCGCAGAGCACCCCCAGCATCGGCGCCCCCTGGAGGCGCTCGGCGGCCGTCACCAGCACCAGGCCGAGCAGCAGCACCACGGCAGCCCAGAGGGCATCCCGGGGGCGGCTCAGCTCAGGCAGCAGCAGTGGTTCCAGCAGCAGGGCCAGCCCCGCGAGCAGCGCCAGGGACCCGATCAGGACGGCGAGCACGGCAGGGGGCACGAGCAGGGCCCATTCTTGCGCTGCCTAGAGTCGTGTCACGCCCACCTGGCGAAATTGGTAGACGCGCTGGTTTTAGGGTCCAGTGGCTTCGGTCGTGGGGGTTCAAGTCCCCCGGTGGGCATCGCGGGATTCCGCAGAAAGACTTGCGCCTGTCTCATGGCGGGTCTCCTGGGTCCATGGTTGAGGGCTCTGGGGTTCCGCCGTGTTCCTGCGCGCCCTCCTCGCCGTTGCGCTGGCCGCCGGTGGTGCCCTGGCGGCGCCCCTGGAAGCCTCGCTGTCCGATGCTCCCGTGCCGGCCACCTGGGGCGATGTGCGACGGCTTGAGAAGGCCCTGGCCCGCCGTCAGGTCGCCGTCGTCTACAGCGACCACTGCCCGAAGGGGCTGGAGGGGATGTACGACCACCGGGTGTCGCGGCTGCTGATGTGTCGCAACACGATGCCCAACCAGCCCGAAAGCCACTGGAACACCCTGGCCCACGAGGCGGTGCACGTGATGCAGATCTGCCGCCAGGCCGCCCCCCTGTCCAGTGGCCAGGAGCAGATCCAGGCCCGCCTGCTGGCGGCCATGGCTCCCCGGGAGAAGCTGCACATCCTCGCGGCGTATCCCCCCGAGCAGCGTCTCTACGAGCTGGAGGCCCGCTGGGTGGCCAACACCGTGCCACCGCCGGCTGTTCTGGAACTGCTGGAGCGCAGCTGCGGCCCCGTGCGGCCCGACACGAGTCAGCTGCTGGGGCCGCTGCTGGGCCCCCTCAGCGGATCCTGAGCCGAAGAAAAGCTAAAGTGAGTCTCAGTCCGGGATTGGCCCATGGGCTGGCGTGGCCTGCTGGGGGTGATGGTCTTGCTGGTGAGCCTCGCCCGTCTCGCTCGGCAGCGCGGCATCGATGACATGCCCGTGGATCCGCTGCGGCGTCAGCGGCGGCGCCTGGAGCGCAGCTACCAGCTGAGCTAGCCCACTAGGCTGGGCGCCACCATCCGGAGTTGACGGCGCGGAGCGATCTTCATGAGTGAATCAACGGATCTGCGCTCCGTTCCGCGCCATCTGAGCGATCCCCCGGCCCCTTTCAATCCCACCGTGGGGCTGTTCCTGGGTGGTTATGTCCTGGCTGGTCTCACCATCTGGGGCTGGTTCGTCGGCCATTGGTCCCTGCCGCCGCTGGTGCTCCTCGGCTTCCTGGCCCTGCATCTAGAGGGCACCGTCATCCATGACGCCTGCCACAACGCCGCCCACCCGAACCGATTCTGGAACGCCGTCATGGGCCATGGGGCGGCCCTGCTCCTGGGCTTCAGCTTTCCGGTGTTCACAAGGGTGCATCTGCAGCACCATGCCCACGTGAACGACCCCCGGCACGATCCGGACCACATCGTCTCGACCTTCGGGCCCCTCTGGCTGATCGCGCCGCGCTTCTTTTATCACGAGTATTTCTTCTTCCGTCGGCGTCTCTGGCGCGGTCACGAGCTCGTCGAGTGGGCCCTGGCGCGCACCGTGTTCGTGCTGATCGTTCTGGCCGCCGCCCGCGGCGGTTTCCTGTCCTTCATCTTCAATTGCTGGTTTGCCCCTGCGCTGATGGTGGGTGTCACCCTCGGCCTGTTCTTCGATTACCTGCCCCACCGCCCGTTCGCCTCCAGGAACCGTTGGCACAACGCGCGTGTCTACCCAGGCAAGACCCTGAATCTTCTGATCATGGGTCAGAACTATCACCTGGTGCATCACCTCTGGCCATCGATTCCCTGGTTC
>JBMOIF010000030.1:0-26083 GCA_049317465.1 Prochlorococcaceae cyanobacterium
TGAAAATAGCTCAATGCCAGGTAAAACTTTTCTGTTTGTTTCGATGTTGGCCACCTCGGTTCTGGGGTGGCTTTTTTATTGGCCGACAAGCCGCCAGGAGACCCTGGGAGGGTCGCCGTCGCAACAGCCAAGAGTCTCGACAGTCGCCAGAGTGTCCCGATCTGCGATAGGGGAATGGTGGGTTCGGGTTTCAGGCGCAAGTACAGGCTGATCGACGCTGGCTGCCAGCCCCACGACCAGCTGGATGGGACCTACAACTCCGACGATGAAGCCTGGGCTGAAGCCGTGCAGTGGCTGGAGCAGCATCGCGCCAGTGAAGATCAGTCGGTGATCGGGCTGGAGGTCAGCACCGGCTGCGGCTCATGGCGCATCCTGCGCCGACCCTCAGCAGTTCTCTGTGCCTGGCCGGCGGGGTAAGCCAGGGTCACTCAATGGCTCCGATTGATGGGGTGTCGTCATCATCCGGAATGATCAGATCGGCCGATTGCCTTGCCTGCTGTAGAACCGGCAGAAGATCCCCCGGTTGCTCCTGGAGCAGACGGATCCAGTGATCGAGGTAGGCCGCATGGTTGCTGAGATCACAACCGATCTCCAGTCGTGTTCCGACAAGCACGGCGCCAAGTTCGGCGATCAGTTCTTCACGGGCATAACGATCGGAACCAAAGCTGCCACCCATGTCCCGGTTGAGCCGAGTGCTGTGTCCAGTGGAATGCACCGCCTCATGGGCCCAGGTGGCGTAGTAACCGGCAGCGGTGTGGAAGCGGTCACGGGACGGCAGAACGATGCAATCGCGTTCGGGGTCGTAGGCGGCCGGATCAGCACCCTCGTGGCACGGAACGGGCCAGGCGGTGAGCACCTGATCGGCCCGCTCGAGGCGACATGGAGCCGGACGGTGGAGCGGAACCACGGAGGACCGTCGCTGGGCCAGCAGGCCCGGCAGCGTTTCACCGACCAGGTCGGCGGCGTTGAACACAGGAACGGTGCGGAAGATCGCCCGACGTCTTGATGGGTCATGGACCTCGTCCTGGTCCGGAAGCACAACAGGTTTGAGGATGATGACGGCCTTGCTGCCGCGGCGAGGCACCAGTCCATGGCGCCGAGCCTCGGCGTAGCCGCACCAGAAAGGCTCAGGTGCACCGCGTTGGAACTGACCGAGGGTGAGCAGCAGAGGATTGCCGCCGCGATACCGGCGGCCGGTGAAGAGGTTGACGTGCTGAGACTGGCCTTCACGCCAGGGTCGTCGCCAGGGGGCGGTGCCCTGCTGCAGCAGGGCGATGAGGTTGGCGACCAGGGACTGGGAGGTGGATGCAGCCGCAGATGCCAAGGGGATGTTGCGAACGACAAGAGCTGAATGCCCTGGCCGGCGGCGGATGTATCAGGCACTGCCGGAAACGGCGGTGGGAACAATGCGATGGTGACGGACGACCGTTTCAGGACAGGCCGTTACCGCCGTGCCCCAGCCGCCCCTGTCTCCGTTGACGACACCCCTGGAGTTCTGGGAAGCACGGTTCGCAGGCCCTGAGCTGATCTATGGCCCGGAGGCCAATACCTTTCTTGTCGAACAGGCGGCTGATCTGGTGCCGGGAACCGCCCTCTGCCTGGCGGAAGGACAGGGCCGCAACGGGCTCCATCTGGCCCGCCTGGGCCATCGGGTGACCGTTCAGGATCTGAGCGCCAATGCCCTGGCCACAGCCCGACGGCTGGCCGACGCCGAGGGGCTGGAGCTGGAGACGGTCTGGGGCGACCTGGCGGACTACAAACCAGAAGCGGAACGCTGGGACCTGGTGGTGGCGATCTGGATGCAGATCCCGCGGACCATGAGGGCCACGGTTCTGCCGCGGGCGGTGGCGGCGTGTCGACCGGGGGGACGGCTGATCCTGGAGGCCTACACACCGCTGCAGCTGGGCCGTGAGAGCGGGGGGCCGCAGGTCCTGGATCTGCTGGTGGATCCGCCGGATCTGCTGGCCGATGTGCAGGGGCTGGAGATCCTGCACTGGCAGGAGAGCTTCCGCGTGATCCATGAGGGCCAGGCGCACCGGGGCATGAGCGCCACGGTGCAGCTGGTGGGGCGCAGGCCCTGACAGACCCCAACGGGGTGCGCCTCAGGGCACCAGGGAAGACCAGGCGAAGGCCAGGCCGCTGCCGATCAGCAGACCGCTGAGCAGGATGGAACGACCGGAGGACGCGGATCCCTGGGCGTCGCACCAGCGGCGAAGCTGGCCAAGGGAGAGGGTGAGCAGCGCCCCCTGACTCACGAGCAGACCGAGCAGGTAGAAGCTGACGGGGGTCGGCTCCCAGCCGATGACTGCCCCACTGAGGGCATAGCCGTGCAGGGCGAAGGCGGGCAGGAGCAGGGCAGGGGCGCAGCGACCGGCGATGACGAGGCCGAGCACCACCAGGGACAGGGCGACCCAGAGTTCAGCCAACGGCAGACCGGGCAGAAGCAGCCCGAGGGCACTGCCCAGCAGACCGGTGGCCAGGAGGCCCGTGGCCCAGGCGAGGGGCCGGCGGCGGCCGAAGCTGGCGGCGCCGATGGCCAGCAGGAAAAGCAGATGGTCGGGACCGAGAAGGGGATGCATCAGGCCACTGACGAAACCACTCAACGGACCGGGCGCCAGATGGAAGGAGTCCATCAGATGGTGGGCCATGGCCGGGGTCGAACCCAGCAGCACAAGGGGTACGAGCAGGCCCGGCAGGAGCGGACGGAAGCGGGAGAAGGTCATGGGATCGGAACCGGTACCTCGCCGGACGCGGATGGGGGAGACGGTGGCGAGTGTTCTGACTGAGGCCCCTGGGGCCATCACAGCTGCGGGACAGTGGCTGAATGGGACACCCGGGGGCATCCATCACAGCCTTTCCTCACTGACGTTGTGACCTGGAGCCACAACCACCACCCCCAGTATCGCCGGGGGGCAGCCAGAAACTTGCAACTGCTGACGCTATTGAGAATCGCTTGCAAACAGCCGTCGGCCTGTGTATCTTGCGATTCATTCGCAACTGATGGGGTCCGTCCCCTCGAATGGTCCTTTCCTCTTCGACCACCAGTCATGGGGCGCCAGAAAGCCTCACGGATCTGCAACCCGGTGAACGCGCGACCGTGCTCACCCTGCGCGGTGAGCCGCGGCTGCTGCAGCGGCTGTGTGCCCTCGGGATCCGCCCCGGTCAATCGATCCGCCTGCTGCGCCAGGCCGCCTGGGGTGGTCCGCTGCACCTGCGCGTGGGCATGACCGAACTGATGCTGCGACGCCAGGACGCCCGCCGCATCCTCATCGCACCGCTGACCTGACCGGAATGGCCCACCACGGACACGGCGTGACGGCCGCCGCCGAGGCCCGCGTGGCCTTCATCGGCATGCCCAACACCGGCAAGTCGACCCTGTTCAGCGCCCTCAGCGGTCAGCACGCGCACATCGGCAACTGGCCGGGGCTCACGGTGGATCTGATGGCCGCCACCGTCACCTGGGGTGGGCATGCGGTTGAGCTGGTGGATCTGCCCGGTCTCTATGACCTGCGCGGTCTGTCGGAGGACGAGGCCGTGGTGCGGCGCTTCCTGGAGACCACACCGCTGCAGCTGCTGGTGGTGGTGCTGAACGCCAGCCAGGTGGACCGCCAGCTGCGGCTGGCGCTGCAGGTGAAGGCCCTGGGGCTGCCTTTCGTGGTGGCCCTGAACATGGCCGACGAAGCCGGCCGCTTCGGGGTGAAGGTGGACTGTGACCGGCTGGCCCGGACCCTGGGAATGCCCGTGCTGCCGATCAGTGCCAAGCACCGCCGGGGGCTGGTGGCGCTGCGACGGGAACTGCAGGAGGCCACAGCCCGCGACCGGCCGGCCCTGACACTGCCCCGGTCGGTGGTGGACTGCCTACTCGAAGAGGACGACGGCTTGCCGGCGGTCCTTGAATCCGTGTTGCGCCAGAGCGTGGAACTGCCGGGGGAATGGCAGGACCGGCTCAGCCGGCGGCTGGACCGGGTGCTGCTGCACCCCTGGCTGGGCCTGCCGCTGTTCTTTGTCGCCATGGCCCTGATGTTCCAGGCGGTGTACGCCATCGGCGCACCGATCCAGGAACAGCTCACCACGGCCCTCGACGGCTTCGGCAACGGGGTGCTGCGGCCGGCCCTGGGCTGGCTGCCCGAGTTCTGGCGCCACTTCGTGGTTGATGGCCTCTACCAGGGCATCGGCACGGTGGCGGCGTTCCTGCCGGTGATTTTTCTGTTCTTCCTGGCGATGGGTGTGGTGGAGGACAGCGGCTATCTGTCGCGCTCGGCCTTCCTGATGGATGCGCTGATGGAACGGCTTGGGCTCGACGGTCGTTCGTTTGTGCTGTCGTTGATGGGCTTCGGCTGCAATGTGCCGGCCATCATGGGCACGCGGGTGATGCGCAGCCGTGGTCTGCGGCTGCTGACGATGCTGATCATCCCGTTCTCGCTCTGTTCGGCCCGCCTGAACGTGTTTCTGTTCATGGCCGGAGCCATGTTCAGCCCCCGCAGCGCCGGGTTGGTGGTGTTCAGCCTGTACGTGATCAGCTTCGCGGCAGCCCTGCTCACGGCCCTGCTGTTCCGCCACCGCTACGCGGGCCGGGAACCGTTGCTCCTGGAACTGCCCCCCTACCGCTGGCCGACGCTGCGCCAGGTGTTCGGCCGGGCCTGGGCCGAGGTGCGCCACTTCTGGATCTTTGCCCGGCGGTTCATCGTCATCGGCGTCGTAGGCGTGTGGTGGCTCAACAACCTGCCGGTGGGGGTTCAGCCGGCCTCGGCAGCCTCCCTGTCGGGTCATCTGGGGCAGTTGTTGCAGCCGGTGCTGGCGCCGATCGGTCTCGACCCGCAGCTGAGCGTGGCCCTCGTGTTCGGCTTCCTGGCCAAGGAAGTGGTGCTGGGGGGCCTGGCGGTGATCTACAACCAGGCGGATCCAGGCCTCCTGGGAGCAATGTTGGCGCAGCAGCTGCACTGGACGCAGGCGTACAGCTTCCTCCTCTTCACGCTGCTCTACACACCTTGTCTGTCGACGGTGGCGGTGCTGCGACAGGAATCTCGCAGCAACCGCTTCACGGCCCTGTCAGTGGGATGGTCGCTGGGCCTGGCGTGGGTGGCCAGCTTCGTCTTCTACCAGGGTGCCAGGCTGCTGGGCCTCGGCGGGGGCTGAATCAGCCGGCGCTGAGGGTGTCGCCGCTGCGCAGGGACGCGAGGTAACGGCGGCGCTGGCTGGAGGAGCAGGGATCCTCACCGTCGTCGATCACCACGACGACGGTGGGGACGGAGGGTTCGGGAGTCGTGTCAGGGGTGGGAACCAGAAGGGACCCGTTGGCTTCGGACAAACAGTGCACAGGGCATCAACCCCATCAGTGTGGTGCCTCGGATGGCCGTGTCCAGGTCGCGGGGCACACCAGGACGTCGTCGGTCAGTGGACCCTCACCGGCCCTGGCCGGAACCCGGCCTCCGGCAATCCCCCAGACTGAGCCATGCCCCTCCGCCCCCCCGTGCCCCCTGCCTCAGGGCCAGCGCCGGTGCTGATCGCCGCCGACAGCCGCGCATGGCAACAGTTCCTGCGGGTGCTGGGTCCGGCCTACCTGGTGGCCGTGGGCTACATGGACCCGGGCAACTGGGCCACCGATCTGGCCGCCGGATCACGGTTCGGTTATCAGCTGCTGTGGGTTGTGGCGCTGTCAAGCCTGATGGCGATGGTGCTGCAGTCGCTCTGCTGCCGGCTGGGGGTGGCGACGGGGCTTGACCTGGCCCAGGCCTGCCGCAGGCTGCTGCCGTCCCGCTGGCGGCTGCCCCTGTGGCTGCTGGCCGAAGTGGCGATCGTGGCCTGCGATCTGGCAGAGCTGATGGGCAGTGCCATTGCCCTGCGGCTGCTGTTCGGCCTGCCCCTGCCCTGGGGGGTCGCCCTGACAGCCTTCGACACCCTGCTGTTGCTGGCGCTGCAGGGGCTGGGAATCCGACGCCTTGAGGCGCTGATCATCAGCCTGGTGGCGCTGGTGGGGGGCTGCTTCGCCATCGAGCTGATCCTGCTGCCTCCCGACTGGATGGGGGTGGCGGCTGGATTCGTGCCGCAGCTGGGGTCCCTGAAGGACGGGGAGCAGCTCTATCTGGCCGCCGGAATCCTCGGGGCGACGGTGATGCCCCACAACCTGTACCTGCAGTCGGCCCTGGTGCAGACGCGTCAGTGGCAGGAGGTGCCGCGGGCCCGCCACTGGGCCCTGCGTTACGCCACCGTGGACACCCTGCTGGCACTGGTGTTTGCCTTCCTGGTCAATGCGGCGATCCTGGTGCTGGCGGCCACGGCGTTCCATGGCCCCGGGCGACCGGTGGTGGAGGACCTGGACCAGGCCTACAGGCTGTTGACCCCATTGCTGGGAACATCGCTGGCCAGCACCCTGTTCGGAGTGGCCCTGCTGGCGGCGGGCCAGAGCTCGACGGTGACGGCAACCATGGCCGGTCAGGTGGTGATGGAGGGCTTCCTGGACCTGCGCCTGCCGTCGTGGCAGCGGCGGCTGCTGACCCGCGGACTGGCCCTGATTCCGGCCCTGGCGACGGTGCTGCTGCTGGGGGACCGCAGCAGCAATCAGCTGCTGGTGCTCAGCCAGGTGGTGCTGAGCCTGCAACTGCCCTTTGCAGTCATCCCGCTGGTGCTGTTCTGCAGCCGCAAGGAACTGATGGGTGACCTGGCCACTCCGCGCTGGCTGCAGGTCGTCGCCTGGGTGATTGCAGGCCTGATCGTGGCCATCAACCTGGGTCTGCTGCTGAGCGTGGCCGGCGGGTTCAGTCCCAGCGCAGGTTGAAGGGGGTGCCGCCGGGCAGGAGACGACAGCTCTCTTCGGTGATGACCTCGATGACCGCCTCACTGGTGTGGGGGTGCTGACGCAGCTGCTCCTGCAATTGCTGGATGTCGTCGGCGGTGAGGCCCCCCTCAAGCAGACGGGCCTCCATGTGACGGCGGATTGTTGTCACCAGCTGTTCTTCCTCCGGCGTCAGGGGAGGGGAATCGGCACGACGAATCTCCATGGGCGGCATCCCGACGGGTCTGCCTTCACCATGGCGCCGATGGCTGCTCGGTGGACCCTAGGCTGAGCCATTGATGGGTTCCATGGGCCGAACGGTTGCCATCAGCGGTGCTTCGGGAAAGACCGGCTACCGCATCGCCGAGGAGCTGCTGGCCGCCGGTGACACCCCACGCCTGCTGCTGCGGCCGAACTCGACGCTGCCCTCCAGCCTGGCGGGATGCGACTGCCGCCGCCTGGAACTGACCGATACCCAAGCCCTCGATGACGCCCTGCGCGGAGCTCAGGCCCTGATCATCGCCACCGGCGCCCGACCGTCGCCGGACCTGACGACCCCGCTGCGGGTCGATGCCTGGGGTGTGCAACGACAGGTGGACAGCTGCCGGCGGGTGGGCGTGAAGCGGGTGGTGCTTGTCAGCTCGCTCTGTGCAGGTCGCTTCCTGCACCCTCTGAATCTGTTCGGACTGATCCTGGTGTGGAAGCGGCTGGGTGAACGGGCCCTCGAGACAAGCGGGCTCGACTGGACGGTGATCCGTCCGGGCGGCCTGTCGGAACGGGAGGAGGTGGAGAACGAGGGGATCCGCTGGACGGGGGCCGACCGGCAGGAGAGCAACTCGATTCCGCGGCGGGTGGTGGCACGCTGCTGCCTGGAGGCCCTCGACACACCGGCGGCCATTGGTCAGATCCTCGAGGTGACCAGCAGCCCGTCGTTGCCACCGGTCACGCTGGAGCAGGTGCTCGCGGCGACGGCCTAAGTTCGGCCCGCGGGACGTCGGGCGGGATGCGCATCACCATCGTGGGATGCGGCGATGTGGTCGCTGCCCTGGCGCGTCAGTGGCGACGGCAGGGAACGGTGGAGCTGACGCTGACCGCAACCCTGGAGGAAGGGCGGGAAGCGCTGGTCGACTGTGAAGTGGTGGTGTTCTGCCTGGCCGACACCGATGCCGCCACGTACCGCAACAGCTGCCGCACCCTGGTGGACCTGATGCCGCTGCTGCCGCAGCTGCGGCAGATCGTCTCCATCAGCAGCCGCGTGCTGCTCGAAAGCGAGGGGCTGCTGCAGGGCTGCCACACGGCAGAGCGGGCGGTGTGCCTGCTGCGGCTTGGGGATGGGGGGTTGCACGGCAGCTGGATCCATCGCCATGACGTGGTGAGGGCCATCGCCGCGGCGGTGGAGCACCGCTGGGACGGCATCGTGAACGTGGTTGACGACGAACCGTTGACGGAGGCCGAGCGGCAGCAACGGGTCTGTGGGGCCAACGGCTGGGAACCGGTGCTGTTGCGCCGGCTCGACGACTCGCTGTTCAGGACCGTGGCCGACCAGGCACGCCAGTCGCCACGGTTGAGGCGCAACCACAACCTGCACGCCGAAGCCGATCCGGTGCAGCGGTTTCTGAATGTTCTGCAACCAGGCACCTATGTGCGGCCCCACCGGCACCGGCGAGGGCGGCCGGGAGCCGGCTTCGAGTGCTTCGTGGTGCTGCGGGGGGCCGTGGGGCTGCTGCTGCTTGATGAACGGGGCGAGGTGATCCATCAGGAACGGCTTGAGGCCGGCGGCCCCGTCAGTGGCATCGATCTGGCCGAAGATCAGATCCACACCCTCGTGGCCCTGGAACCCGACACGGTGATGTTCGAGATCAAGGAGGGCCCCTACCGGCCAGCCAGTGACAAGGATTTCCTGACGGCCTTCCCGGCGGAGGGAACGGCGGCGGCCACCAGCCTTGAAGCGGCCTGGCGCAAGCGTTTCGCGGAGGACTGAACCATGGCGACGGCACTGCGTCGGTGCCTGGGGGCCCTGCCGACCACCGGCCAAGCCCTGGCCACGGTGGGCCTCACGATCACGGCGGTGATCAACATCCCCGCCGCCCTGGCGGCCGGTTCGGGGCGGGCCACCTGGCTCTGCTACGCCATCGCCCTTGTGGCCATGCTGCTGGTGGTCGAGACGCTGGTGCTGTTCCGCCGCCACCCGGCGCGGGCCGACGGCATCGCCGGCTATGTGGACGCCGGCCTTGGGGCGGCACCGTCGACCCTGGCCTCGTGGGCGCTGTTCTTCGGCTACGGGGGCCTGTTCGTGGGCTGCCTGAGCTATTTCGCGGCTTACCTGGCCTCGCTGCTGGCCGCCCTGGGGCTGTCGTTGCCCGTGCTGCTGCTGTTCGTCTTCGGCGGGGCAGGGGCGCTGCAGCTGGCCCGGCGGGATGTGCCCGTGTCGGCAACGACGATGCTGGCCAGCGAGACCATCTCGGTGCTGCTCGTCATGGCCCTCTGCGCCCTGGTGGTGCTGACGGCAGCGGTGGGCACACCACCGCCGCCGCCGGGGACCGGCGCCCCCCTCGGCGGTGATGTGGGCGCCGGACTGATGGCGGCGGTGCTGAGCTTCATCGGCTTCGAGAGCGCAGCGAACCTGGGGGAGGAGGTGACCCGGCCGCAGCAGGCGATTCCCCTGGCCCTGCGGGCCAGCGTGCTGCTCGCGGGAACGATCTTTCTGTTCTGGGCGGTGGTGCTCACCGAGGGTCTGTCGTGGCTGCCGCAGGCGGTGCGCCAGGGAACCGATCCGCTGCTGGCGCTGAGCGACCTGCTGCGCTGGCCCCTCGCCGGTCGGCTGGTGGAACTGGGTGCGGCCCTGAGCCTGTTCGGCACCAGCCTGGGGAGCCTCACCGCCATGGGCCGGCTGGGTTATGTGCTGGCCCAGGTGCAGGTGCTGCCAACGGGCCTGGCGGCGGTCGACGGACGTTTCCGCACGCCGGCCAGGGCACTGGTCGCCTCAGCCCTGCCCGCCCTGGGCCTGGGGGGAGTGCTGCTGCTGTCGGGCCAGACTCCGCAGACCCTCTACGACGGCTTCGGCGGCGGAGCGGTGCTGGCCTTTCTGCTTGTGTACGGCCTGGTGGCGATGGCGGCCCTGCGACACCCCCTGGCCGGCATCGCGACCGGGCGACGGCGGTGGACCGCCGGTGCCTGCCTGCTCGTGTGCACGCTGGTGCTGCTGAGCTACGGGAAGACGCTGCTGCAGGGGCAGGAGGCGCTTCTGGCCTACTGCCTGGCGATCCTGGGGATCGGGGCGCTGCTGGTGCAGCGGAGGGTCAGGGCAGGGTGAAGCCCGACTGCATGTTCTTCACGTCGAGCATCACCCAGGTGATCCACACAAGAAAGGCGATCACCCCAGACACGGCGGCAACCCGGGCCAGCCCACGCAGCAGGACCTCGACAAGGCTGATCTCTTTCACGGTGGTGGGGGCAACGGGCCCACTCTGTCTCAAGGGACCGGTTCAGGGCACAGCGGCCAGCACATCCAGCGCCGCCTCACCGCGGCGTTGTATCTCGCGGGCGTAGTCGGTCCAGGTGCCCTGGCCCCAGTAGCGGAAGCAGCTGGTCTCCAGCAGCAGCAGATGCAGCAGGGCGTTCTGGTATTCGGGAGTGCGGGTGAAGGCGGGATCCGCCGCCACCCGGGGATCGCAGAGGCGATGGAAACGGGCACTGAGGGCCTGCAGCGGTTCGAGCACCTCGGCGTAACCGTCGACCCAGCTGATGTGGTTGGTCCAGGAGGAACCATCCAGGGTGGGCGTTCCCGCCGACTGGATGGGTGGGAAATCGTCGGGGCTGACGCCGGCGGCGGCCACCAGGTCGAGATACTCGCTGCCGTTGAGCGCCACGGTGCGGTCCCCGGAGCCGCCGTCTGCGGCAAGGCGCCGGTGGGCTTCGACGAACGCCTGGGGGAACTCGTTCATCATCACGCCGCCGTTCTCGCCATCAGCGATCTGGGCGACCAGGGCGGGGATGGGGCGGCCGGCCAGGAGGCAGCGGTCGAGGCCGAGGGCTTCGGCACAGGGCTGCATCTGCCCGACCAGCTTGGTGTCGGACCCCTGGGTCTTGATCAGTGCCGTGATGCTCACGATCGCCCCGTTGCGATTGCGGGCCACCAGGCGGTTGGGCACCCGGGTCTGGGGGGGAGCGAGGGGGGAGCCATCGGGATTGACGACGCTGTGCTCCTGCACCAGCAGCCAGCGGTAGCCGCTGTCGCGCAGGGCCGCCACAAAGGCATGGAGGGTGTCGGGATCGTTGGGCAGGGCCATCTCAGGCGGCGAGAAGCCCCGCACCCGCGCCAGGGCCTCGTCGCCGAAGAGAGCGGCGAAGTGCTGCTGCCAGGCCTGGATCTGCAGCCTGAGGTCGGCGATCGGCGTGGAGGGGGCCACCGCATGGCTCCAGAAGCTGCCGAGCCACTCGACCCGTGGCACCAGCAGCGGATCACAGGCAAGCCGCTGCAGGGCCTCAAGGATGTCGCGGCGGCCCATCTGCTCAAACCCCCAGAGCAGATTGCCGGAGTAATCGAGCATGATGCGGGGTTCGCAACCTTCGCCGATCAGCTGAGGCAGCAGATCAGCCAGGCGGCGGTAGCAGCGGGCGAAGGGTTCGGCGTTGTGGTTGTCGCCCTCACCGGGATGGTCGAACATCCATTGCAGATGCGAGATGAGCGCACCGTCGGGCCCGGCCGGAATCGTGGGCTGGTGCATGTGCAGGGCACAGGCGAAGGCCGAACGGATGGCCGCCGGCGGCAGAGGCCGTGGAGATGGCGGCCGACGCATCAGCATCTGCAGCTCGGCTTCCCGGCCGGCGATGGGGGGCAGGGGATGGGCCACCACGGGCGGTGTCATCGGCATCACAGGCTGTTCCTCCGTAGGTTGCTCCCATGACCAGGCGAAACCCATGGCCCACGGCAGGGGTGATCGCCCTGGTGCTGGCCACCGGCCTGGTGCTTCTGTTCAACCAGCAGCACTCAGGGGATCCGTTGAAGATCCGCCGGGAACTGCGCAAGTTCTGACGCCCCGCACCGCTTGCTCAGGACGAACAGCTGTAGTGCGACACGCCGCCGGCGTTGAAGAACTCCCTGGGCCTGAGCCGGTCATGGGTCGCCGCCACCGCCTCGGACGGAGTGTCGTAGGGATGGCTGAAGACCGCCTGCAGCTCATGGATCAGGCTGGGGTCTCCCTGGGCTGCCCGTTCGTAGGCCGGAACGACCAGCCATTCCCGCCAGGTGATGGCCGGGTTGACGCGCTTCATCGCCGCCGCCGTGGCGCTGAGGCTGCCGGTGGCGGCGATCTGCGCACGCCAGCGCTGCAGCCACGCTGACCAGCGCCCGTCCAGCTCATCGGAACTGGACAGGTAAAAGCTGCGCTTCAGAGCTGACACCTCTTCAGGGATGTCTGACAGTCGGCGGAAGAAGATCGTGGGATCCACCTTCGTGCGCAGCAGCAGCTCCAGCAGCTCATTCACCAGTACCCCGTCGTGGCGCACCAGGCCCAGCTTGGCGGCCCACATCGCCTCGACGGCCTGGGTCATCGCTGCGGCGAAGCCCTCGCGGATCTCGTCGAGCCGCGCCAGGGCCGCCGTGTCGCCTTCGAGCAGCAGCCGCACCGCCGACCAGAACATGTCGTAGTTGGCTTCGGCAGCCGCCGGTTGGTTGAAGAAGCAGAAATGCTCGCCGCCGCCGGTCCACGGCTGAAACCGCAGATCAAACAGTTCGCAGAAGCCGAAGGGTCCGTAATCGAGGGTGTAGCCGCCGGCGGCGCAGTTGTCGCTGTTGAAATTGCCCTGGCAGTAGCCCACCCGCAGCCAGTGGGCCACCAGGGCCGTGAGCCGCCCGCGGAACAACCGCGCCAGTTCCACCACCTGCTCGCTGAACGCCAGCGCCGGATCGATCTCGGGCCGGTAATTGCGGTCGATCAGATGGGCCACGATCATCCGCAGCTCCTCCAGAGCAGCGGGATGGGCCTGGCTGCGGGCCCGGCGGGCGAACAGCTCCAGCTGGCCCACCCGCAGGAACGAGGGCGCCACCCGCGTGGTGATCGCCACCGGATTGTCGACCATGATGTCAGGGTTGAATGACTGCGACTCAGGCGAATACCACGGCCGGCGCACGGTTTCGCTGCGCGACATGCTGAGCGTGAGGGAGCGTGTGGTGGGCACCCCCAGGGCATGCATGAACTCCTGCGCCAGAAACTCACGCACGCTCGAACGCAGCACCGCGCGTCCATCGGCGCCACGGCAGTAGGGGGTGGGGCCACCGCCCTTGAGTTGCATCTCCCAGCGGCGGCCCTGGAAGACACCTTCGAAGACCGAAATGGCCCGGCCATCGCCATAGCCATTGCCGGTGCCGAACGGGCACTGCTGGATGTATTCGGCGCCGTAGATCGAGAGGGCATAGCCGGTGGCCCAGCCGTACGATCGCATCGGCCCGGTGGCCACGCCCATATCGCCCGAGAACAAACGCTGGAAGTTCTCATCACCGACCAGTGCCTCGCTGAGCCCCAGCTCCTGAAACAGCGTGCTGCTGTGGGCCACGACCTCGGCTGACGGCAATGGCGTGGGCGTGACCGGCACATAATGACCCGAGAGGACCTGGCGGGCCCGGTGATCGTTGCCATCGACCGTGGCCTCGGGATCGGGGTGCAGCGAGGTGAGCAACGAACAGTCGGCCCGTTGCGCAAACTCGGCGAAGGTGGTGATCGACACGGTTGCAGCCACAGGTCAGGGGATGGGGGGTGATTCTCCCGGTGGCCAATGGCCCAGGGGGCCCTGGCCCTGGCCCAGGGGGAGGGACCAGGTGAGCCCCCGACGCACGTAGGCCCGGGCGTTGGTCACGGCCGTGGGCAGGTCGTCACCGTGGGCCAGCCGCGCCGTGATCGCCGCCGAGAGGGTGCAGCCGCTGCCATGGGTGTGACGGGTGGCGATGGCCGGCGCTCGGAACCAGTGCAGTCGGCCCCCATGCCAGAGCACATCATGGCCCTGGCACGGGGGCAGGCCGCCTCCCTTCACCAGCACGGCGGACGGGCCCAGCGTGGCGATGGCGGCCGCAGCCCGTTCCATGGCGTCAGCATCCTCGATGGGCTGGCCCCAGAGCAGCTGCGCCTCATGGACGTTGGGGGTGAGCACCGTGGCCAGGGGCAGCAGCAGGGACCCCAGGGCGGTGATCGCGGCAGGATCGAGCAGCACGGCCCCGTGGCGCGACACCATCACCGGGTCGATCACCCTGGGAACCGTGAGCGGCTGGAGGAGCGCGGCGGTGGCGGTGATGCGGTCGACGTCGAGCAGCATGCCGGTCTTGAGTGCCACCACCGGCAGGTCGACCAGCACCGCCTGCACCTGGGCCTCGAGCATCGCGACGTCAACGGCGGCGACACGGCTCACCCCACAGGTGTTCTGGGCGGTGATGCAGCTGATGGCGCTGCAGCCGTGCACCCCCAGGCCCATGAACGTCTTGAGATCGGCCTGGACGCCGGCACCACCCCCCGAGTCACTGCCACCGATGGTGAGCACCACAGGAGGAAGCAGACCCGTCACGGAGGCAGCACCGACGTCTGGCGACCATCCTGCTGGACTCAGCGGCTCTGGCTGAAGATCTGATCCCAGAGGCCCCCATTGCCGAAGACCTTTTTGTTGATGATCTTCCAGCCGCCGAACTCCGACACCGTGAAGGTCTTGACCGCAGGGAAGCTGCGGGCCGTGGCGGCCTTGACGGCAGGGTCAACAGGGCGGAAGCCATTGTCGGCGAACACCCGCTGGGCCTGGGGTGTGTAGAGATACTTGGTGAACGCCTCAGCCACCTTGCGGGTGCCCTTCCTGTCGACATTGCGATCGACCACGGTCACGGGCCCCTCGATCAGGATGTTGGGGCTGGGGATCTTGTACGGAACGGTCCACTCGCCCGTCTTCTTGGCGAGGATGGCCTCGTTCTCGTAATTCAGCAGCACATCACCCTGGCCCTTCTTGATGAAGGTGTCGGTGGCTTCACGGGCGTCCTTGGGGAGCACATCCACGTTCTTGTAGACGGTGGTGATGAACTTGCGGGCCTTGTCTTCCGAACCGCCGGTCTCGGTCACCGAGCCCCAGATGCCGAGGAAGTTCCAGCGGGCACCACCCGAGGTCTTGGGGTTGGCCGTGACGACGTCGACATTCGGATTGTCGAGGTCTGCCCAGGTGTTGATCTTTTTGGGGTTGCCCTGACGGACGAAGAAGGCCACCACCGAGTTGGTGATGATCGATTCGTTGGGCAGCTCCTTCTCCCAGCCCGGCTGCACCAGTCCCGACTCCTGCAGCTTGAGCACATCGCCGTCGAGCGCCAGGGCCACCACATCGGCCTCAAGGCCGTCGATCACAGCGCGGGTCTGGGAGCCCGAACCGCCATAGCTCGCCTTCACGACGACACTCTGGCCGGTCTTTTTCTTCCAGTCGGCCGCAAACGCCGGAATGATCCTGTCGAAGGCGGCCTTGGTGACGGCATACGACACCAGGAGGATCTCCTGGGGCTGAGCGGCCTGAAGGGGCTTGGCGGTTTGGGCCATCACCGCCAGGGGCAGGGCCGCCAGGCCGGTGAGGGCGAAGGCACCGGCGACGCGGGCCTGGCCGGAGGCGAGAAATCGAGAAACCACGGTTGACCGATCGGTTGTGAGTAGAATGTAGCACGGACCTTCTTGCTGGTCCATGGCCACGAGCCCCCGATTCGGCACAATCGGGGCGATCCCCGATGCCGGAGCCGGTGCCCTTCAGAGCCAAGACCGAATACGGATTGCTGGCACTGCTGGAGCTGGTCCGCATCCAGGCCACCGGCGAGGTGCTGCAGGTGGCCGAAATCGCCCAGCGACAGGGGATTCCCGATCGCTACCTGGAGCAGATGCTCACCGACCTGCGCAAGGCCGGCATCCTGCGGAGCATTCGCGGCCCCCGGGGTGGGTATCAGCTGGCCCGCCCCGCTGCGGACCTCACCATCGCCGAGGTGGTGGCCCGCCTCGAAGGGGAGACCACAGCGCCGAACGACCGGCGGGGCGGCACCCCGGAGGCGCGGGTGGTGGCCTCCCTGCAGCAACGGCTCGAGCAGGCGCGCCAGAGCGTGCTCGAAGGGGCGACCCTGCAGGACCTGCACGACGAGCGAAAGGCCCTGACCCTGGCCGACAGCATGTATTTCATTTGACCGTGCCCCCTTATCCACGGTTGACCGATCGGAATATGGGTGCGAGTCTGGCCGAAACCCGGAGCCTGCCATGTGTTGCTGCCAGCTGCCGCCGCCCACACCTCGCCCCCTTCTGCCATGGCCATTGCATCTCTCGACCGACCATCCCTGCGACTGACACTCCTCCCCCAAGACGTGCTGCCCGAAGGGTTCTGCTGGCGCATCGTTGAGGGCTACATCCGCACCATCAGCTGGGATGCCGATGGAGAATCGATGACCCTGGGCATCTTGGGTCCTAACAGCTGGGTGTCCACTGATTTCATTTCCCTGCGGCCCCTGGAGCTGCAATGCATGACCTCCGTGGTTGTGGAACACGGAGAACCAACCAATGCCGAACTCCAGAACATCCTGACGGATCACCTCCACATTCTCGAAGAACTGTTCAGCATCAACCGTGTTCGCTCAGCCGAAGATCGACTGCTGCATCTTCTTGTCTGGATCGGCAGGCGCTTCGGCATGATCAACAGCCAGGGGCACCGTATCTCCCTGCGCGAGCTCAACCTCACCCACAAGGCCCTCGGTGAGATCTGCGGGCTGACCCGGGTGACCGTCACCAAGAATCTCAGCCTGTTCCGCCATCGCGGCATCCTGCGCGAGGTCGGCCATGGTGACCTGCTGATCACATCCCAACCCTTCCGCCAATTTCCGCTGTCATGACGTTGCTTTCTTCCCTTTCTTCTGTCCACGAGCACTACACCCTGATCTTTCACAACGGCACGATCCTCAGACGTCAGAGTCCGCTCGTGGTGGCCCAGTACCGCTCCGATGCACGACTGGCGGCGGTTGTGTCAGATGGCGAAATCGGGCTGGAAGGTGCGGGTCTGGTTCGAGCGCACGTGCAGCGCTGACCCGGGGCCCCAGGTGCTGGACCCGAGGCGCTGGCGTGGCAGCACCACCTGGATCGCCTCACCACTCTCCAGCACCAGATCCACCCGCACATCGTGGCCGAGGTAGGTGATCCGATGGACCCTGGCGGGCACACTGCCCGGCAGGGGATCCTGGAGAAGCTCCATGTCGTGGGGCCGGATGAACACCGGTCCCGACACCTCCTCGGCCCCTGGGTGGCCTGCCGTCCCTGGCATCACCTGGGGCGGCAGAACATTCACGGCACCCACAAAACTCATGACGAACGGGGTGGCGGGATGGTCGTAGATCTCCGCCGCCGTCCCGACCTGCTCGATGCGGCCCTTGTTCATGACGACGATCTTTTCGGCCACCTCCATGGCCTCCTCCTGGTCGTGGGTGACGATCACCGTGGTCACGTGCATCTCGTCATGGAGATTGCGAAGCCATGAGCGCAGTTCCTTGCGCACCTGCGCATCCAGGGCACTGAACGGTTCGTCGAGCAGCAGCACCCTGGGTTGCACCGCCAGGGCCCTGGCCAGGGCGACGCGCTGGCGCTGACCACCGGACAGCTGCGAGGGGTAGCGGTTGCCGAAACCGGCAAGCTGAACCAGGTCCAGCAGCTCATCGACCCGGCGACGGATGGCGGGCGGCTTCCAGCCACGGATTTCAAGCCCGAAGGCCACGTTCTGGCGGACGGTACGGTGCTTGAACAGGGCGAAATGCTGGAACACAAAGCCGACACCCCGCTCCTGAACGGAACGGTCGGTAGCCTCTTCTCCGGTGATCCAGACCCGTCCGCTGTCGGCTGTCTCGAGGCCGGCGATGAGGCGCAGCAGGGTGCTCTTTCCTGAGCCCGACGGGCCCAGAAGGGCCACCAGGGAACCGCTCTCCACATCCAGGCTCACATCATCCAGTGCACGGAAGCTGCCGAAGGACTTGGTCACATCGGAGACACGGATTCCCATCGAACGCGCATGGAAGCGATGGCGAAGCTAGCACGAGTCCTGTATTCCGGTCGTGTTACCGTGGATAAGGAATGATGGCCGATCCGTCGATGCTTCCGGCAATGCCGCTGCCCAGCTGGTCCTGGCGCATCACCTGGACCTACCTCGGCCTGGTGCTGTTCCTCCCCATCGGCGGGATGCTCCTCAAGGCCCTTGGGGTGGGACCCTCCCAGTTCCTTGAGCTCGCCACCACCCCCGAGGCCCTGGCCACCTACCGCATCAGCTTCGGGCTGGCCCTGGTGGCCGCCCTGATCAACGGCTTCTTCGGCCTGATCGTGGCCTGGGCCCTGGTGCGATCACGCTTTCCCGGCCAGCGGCTGCTGCATGCCCTCATCGATCTGCCCTTTGCCCTGCCCACGGCCGTGGCCGGCCTGGCCCTGACGGCCGTCTACAGCCGCAAGGGCTGGATCGGCGGCCCCCTCGACGCCTGGTTCGGCCTCAAGGTCTCGTACACCTGGATCGGCGTGGCGGTGGCGATGGTGTTCATCTCACTGCCCTTTGTCGTCCGCAGCGTCGAACCGGTGCTTGAAGCCCTGGAACGGGACCAGGAGGAGGCCGCCTGGTGCCTGGGGGCCAGCGAACGTCAGACCCTCTTCCGCGTCGTGCTGCCGCAGCTGACGCCGGCGATTCTCTCGGGCATTGCCCAGGGCTACAGCCGCGCGGTGGGCGAGTACGGATCGGTGGTGATGATCTCGTCCAATGTTCCCTTCAAGGATCTGATCACGCCCACGCTGATCGTTCAGAAGCTCGAGGAATATGACATCAATGCCGCCACGGTGATTGGCACCGTGATGCTGATCTTCTCCTTCCTGAGCCTCATCCTCATCAACGGTCTGCAGGTCTGGGGCCGCCACTGGGAAGCCAACCCTGCCCGTTCCTGACCCCTCCGCCGCATCCTCTCCATGGCCAACCTGCCACAGCTCCGCCGCCGCGTCCTGCCGGCCCTGGTGCCGATCATCGCCTGTCTCTATGTGGGCCTGGTGGTGGTGCTGCCGGCCCTGAACATTGCCGTGGGCGCCTTCGAGAAGGGTTGGACGGTGTTTCTCAGCAGCTTCAGCAGTCCTGAGATGCAGCACGCCATCCGCATGACCTTGCTGATGACCGCCATCGCCGTGCCGGCCAACACCATGTTCGGGTTGGCGGCGGCCACGGCCATCGCCAGGCGGCAGTTCCGCGGCAAGGCCCTGCTGCTGAGCATCATTGACCTGCCTTTCTCGATCTCACCGGTGGTGGTGGGGCTGATGCTCGTTCTGCTCTTCAGCCCCAATCACGGTCTGCTGGCCAGTCCCCTCAATGCCCTGGGCTGGAAGATCATCTTCTCGTGGCCCGGCATGGCTCTGGCCACGATCATCGTCACCTTCCCCTTCATGGCCCGCGAGGTGATCCCACTGCTGGAGGAGGAAGGCTGGGACCAGGAGGAGGCCGCCCGCACCCTGGGGGCCAGTCCGTGGCAGGTGTTCACCCGCATCACCCTTCCCTCGGTGCGCTGGGCCGTGCTCTATGGCCTGATCCTCACCACCGGCAGGGCCCTTGGAGAATTCGGCGCCGTGGCGGTGGTGAGCGGCAACATCAGCGGCCAGACCCAGACCCTGCCGTTGTTCATCGAGGACGCCTACAAGCAGTACAACACCGAACTCGCCTATGCCGCCGCCCTGATCCTGGGCGGCGTGGCCCTCATCTCGCTGGTGAGCAAACTGCTGCTCGAGCGGATGCTCTCCGGGCCGGGCCGGTCCCACGTCTGACGGGGACAGATCCGGTCACGGCTTCGGCGGTGGTGGACAGGATTCGGTCATCCCCTGCCCGGACACCACTGATACGGTCCAGCCAGTCTTTGCCGTCACCATGGTCGGTCGTCTGCTGGCCCTCCCCCTGTTGTTGCTGGCCTCCGCCGCTGGAGCGATCGCTGCGCCCTTCCAGGCCGACCCCGAGAGCTTCGCCCGCTTCGCCAACGCCATGACCTGGAGCGGCCCCATCCGTCCCTTCTTCCGCAACCTGGGCGACTGCACGGCCAACGGGGAGGGGGGCTACGGCTGCCGCCGCGGCGAGGTGCTGCGCACCGAGGTGGGCAAACCGGGGCGTAGCTTCTGCAAACTCGAGAACGTCTGGTACGACCCCACCAGTCGCACCGTGCAGTACAACGTCGGCGCCTGCCAGTACAAGACTGACCAGCAGCGGCTGCAGGAGCAGGGTCAGCAGTTGCTGCAGAAGGGCCTGAATCTGCTCGAGAACCAGGGCGGTCGCTGATACCGGCGCCGGCGGGGGCGATGGGAGATGCTGGGACGTCCCTTCCTGCGTCGCCCGTGACCCGCCAGGCCAGCGCCATCCCCACCAGCAGCGCCCTGGTGAGCCTGCGTCCGCCGCAGGCCGCCGCGGCGTCCGAGGAGAACGCTGCACCTGTGGGTCGGGGGTTCGGCGGCTCCGGCGGCGGCAAGGGGCGCCAGGGCACCAAGGGGCGGGCCCGCCGGGGCAGTGGCCTCGCCGCCGCCGACCGGCAGCCCCTGGGCAAATCCCCCGACCACGAGGCCATGATCGACCGCCGCCGGCTGGGGTTGCCCCTCACCGGCCGCCTCACCCCAGCGGATGTGGCCCGGGCCTACCGCCAGCTCGCCGGCGAGCACCATCCCGACCGGGGGGGCGGCCACGACCGCATGCAGGCGATCAATGGGGCCCGCGATCGCCTGCTGGGCAAAGCAGGGTGAAGCCGCCGCGGTGGTGGAAGTCGGCCTGGGCAGCCGGATGGTGCAGGGCCCAGTAGCTGAGCTCCCCCGCCACGTCTTCGAGCACCGCCGTGAGCCCCACGGCCAGCAGCGGTGCCGCCGCCAGGGCGGGGGGCAGGGGCAGGCTGACGGACAACTGCAGTCGCTGGGGCTGCCGCACGATGTGGGCCGGCAGCGAGGTCAGATCGGCCAAAGGCTCGAGCCCCTGCCGGTAGCCCTGCAGGGCATACACGTTCCAGTCGCCGGCGGGGGACAGGTTGAGTTCGAGGTACGACTCCTGGTCGGTGGCGGCCACGAAGGCCTCGACGCAGGTGTGCTGCCAGAGGTCATCCAGCCGCCGGGGGCCCGCCGCCGGCGATGGCAGCCGCAGCAGGGTCCCCAGGTCGGCACCATCGCTGGCCAGGGTCCAGCGCAGCTGCAGCGCCCCTGGCCCACGCACGGCCGAAGCCCGCAGATCGTGCCAGGCGGCAACACCGCCGAAGGGAAGCAGAGGCCGCTCGATCACGACAGACGTTGGACCAGGGCCGTGAGGGCCGGCAGCTGCTCCTCGATGCTGGCGCAGAGCTGGAACTGCACCAGCGCCCGCTGCAGGTTGTGCCCCCGGTGGCTGGTGCGGAAGTACACGTCCCCGGCCAGGTGGTCGGTGAGAAACCGCAGACCCAGTTCAAAGCTGATCAACCGGGCGGCGGTGGGAATCCAGTGGCGGTCGGCGGCCGTGAGGCTGCCCCCGGCGGCCCCCAGGTAGCCCTGCAGCAGGGCGGCGGCCAGGTCGAGGTCGAAACGCACCTGGCCGGGATCGGGAGCCTCTTCCCCCAGGGGGTTGCAGCCCGATCGCAGGGCATCGCCGATGTCGTAGTGCAGCAGACCCGGCTTGACGGTATCGAGGTCGATCAGAGCGACGGCACGACCCGTGGCCGCATCAAAGAGCACATTGGCGATCTTGGGATCCCCGTGGATCGGCCGGGGGCTGATCTCACCGCGACGGGCGGCCGCCTCCAGCAGGTCGACCTGATCCTCCCGGGCACGCACAAAGGCCAGGGCGGTCGCCAGGCGGCCATCGGGATCGGGGAGGGAACCGACGCGCTGCAGCACCTCCCGGTGCTCGGCCAGGTAGCGGGGGGTGACGTGAAAACCCTCAAGGGTGTCGGCCAGATCGCCGGCGGGCAGGTCGTGGAGCAGATCGTGGAAGATGCCAAGACCCCGCCCCAGCTCGCGGGCCTGGTCGGCACTGGCCACAGCCTCGAGGCCGACAGTGTCTTCGATGTAGCTGAGGGCCCGCCAGATCTCTCCGTCGAGCTCGAGCCAGGGACTGTCGCTGGCCCGGGGCGGAATCGGCCGCGGCAGCTCCCAGCGCCCGTGCCCGGCCCCAGGGACCTGGTGCTGGAGCCGTCGCTCCATGTGGCCTGTGATGGTCGCCAGGTTCTGCATCACCCGCTGGGGTTGGCAGAAGACCGTGGTGTTGAGCCGCTGCAGCACAAAGCGCCGCTCCCCCTCCTCACCGTTCAGGGTCACCAGGTGGGTGTCGTTGACGTTGCCCTGTCCCAGGGGTTCGACGGCGGCAATGAAGCCGGGGGGATGGAACCGACCGGCCACGGTCAGCAGCCGGGAGGTCTGCAGCTGCGTCTGGACCACGAGATGCCGGCTGGGGTAGCCAAGCTGCCCGGCGGCAACGGCCTCGGGGGTGGCACCAGTGCCAGCGGCGCGGCTGGTTTCCCCTGAGGCCGGCGCCCGGGGTGCAGGTTCTCAGACACGCAAGCTTTCGTTACGATTCGCGCAGTTGTTATTCCTGCGTGACTTCCGGGCCCGGCGCCACCCCCATCCGGCTCGTGCTGGTCGACCTGGCGTCGGTGCTGTTCGGCATGCCGCTGCGCCAGGCCGGCCTGATCTGGTCCTTCGCCCCGGCCCTTGTGCCCCTGCGCCTACCCGTCGTCCCGCTGGCCGGCCAGCTGATCGACGGCGACCTCGATCACCTCCGACCCGTGGCGGGTGAGGGGTAAGGGCCTCACGAAGCAACGGCCTCGGCGGTCATCGATGCTGAGCAGCTGATACGACCGCGAATCCCCGGCGAGTCGGACCCGGGCGCCCTGATGAAGAGTCATGTCGTCATCCTGCCAAACGTCCGACCTTGATCTAAGGGGCGGAAATCCAGAATGGGGAGGGTGACCCCCACCCATGTGCGGAGATCGACACGGTGGACCCATGGGTCCCGCGGTGGCGTCAGTTGGGCATCGCTAGGGTCCGATCGACGCTGACCGTCTGGCATGACCACCTCCCCTGCCCTGCGCTGGCTGACCGTGGCCCTGCTGGCCGCCTCGGGGCTGCTGGCGATCCTCACCCCGTTCGTGTCGGCGGTGGGGGTGACCATCGGCCTCGGTGCCGTGGCCATCGTCGCCGGGATCGGCCAGCTGCTGCGGGCCGTGCGTGACGACCACGGCGGGGCACGCTGGTTCCAGGCCCTCGGAGGGGTTCTTTATCTGATCGGCGGTCTGTCGCTGTTTCTTGACCCGGTGGTCGGCACCCTGGGCCTCACCCTGCTGATCGGTCTGCTGCTGCTGTTCCAGGGGGTGGTGGAACTGGCCGCCGCGGCGACCCGGCCCCTGCCGGCCCGGGGGCTCGTGCTGGCCGACGGTCTCATCACGGCCCTGCTCGGAGGCCTGCTGGTGGCGGAATGGCCCAGCGACAGCCTCTGGGTGGTGGGCACTTTCTTCGGGGTGACGCTGTTGATCACCGCCACCCGTCTGGCCCTGGCGGAAGGCTGACGCTGACGCGCGATCCCGAAGCCTTCCTGGAAACCTGATGCTTCGTTGTGCAGCACACAGCCGTGCACAACGGTCTGCTTCAGAACGGCAGCAACGCCGGTCCCATCTGCATGGCCCTCGCCATTCCCCTGATGCTGCAAGAGAGCCTCGCAGAGGCCATGCGCCGCCACCTGTTCTCAACCCAGGCCAAATCGCCCTCCCTGGCGACCCGCCATGACCACTACCGCTGCCTGGCCCTCGCCGTGCGCGACCGGCTGCTGGCCAGCTGGGTCGCCACCGCCGAGACCTACACCCGTCGGCACGTGCGCACGGCGGCCTACCTCTCGGCCGAATACCTGCTGGGGCCCCACCTCGAGAACAACCTTGTCTGTCTCGGGCTGATGGAGGAGGCCCGCCAGGCCTGCGACAACCTGGGCCTCGACCTGCAGGAGCTGATCAGCGAGGAGCCCGAACCCGGCCTCGGCAACGGCGGTCTCGGCCGCCTGGCGGCCTGCTTCCAGGAGTCGATGGCCACCCTCGAACTGCCGGCCATCGGCTACGGCATCCGCTACGAGTTCGGCATCTTCCGGCAGCAGATCACCCCCCAGGGACAGGTCGAGAGCACCGACCCCTGGCTCAACCAGGGCAACCCCTGGGAGGTGATCCGTCCCGAATGGTCTTATCCGGTGCGCATCGGCGGCCAGACCGTGATCGGCGTCGCCGTCGACACGCCGATCCTGGGCTACGGCGTCAACACGGCCAACACGTTGCGCCTCTGGTCGGCCATGGCCCCCGAGGCCTTCGATTTCGCCTCCTTCAACGCCGGTGACTACACCCGTGCCGTGATGCACAAGGTGCAGTCAGAAACCCTCTCGAAGGTGCTGTATCCCAATGACGAACTGGACCAGGGCAAACGGCTGCGGCTGAGCCAGCAGATCTTCTTCGTCAGCTGCTCGCTGCAGGACATGTTCCGGATCCTCAAGGGTCAGGGGATGCCCGTCACCGACTTTCACCGCAAGTTCGCGGTGCAGCTGAACGACACCCATCCGGCGATCGCGGTGGCCGAGCTGATGCGGCTGCTGATCGATGACCACGGCGTCGACTGGGACAGCGCCTGGGCGATCACCACCGCCAGCCTCAGCTACACCAACCACACGCTGCTGCCTGAAGCTCTGGAGACCTGGAGCGTGGAGCTGTTCGAGCAGCTGCTGCCGCGGCAGCTCGAGATCATCTACGAGATCAACGCCCGCTTCCTCAAGCTGGTGAGGCTGCGCTTTCCCGGCGAACCCGACCTGTTGCAGCGCTACTCGCTCATCCAGGAAGGGGAGCGGCGGCGGGTCCGCATGGCCCACCTGGCCGTGGTCGGCAGCCACCACACCAACGGCGTGGCCCAGCTGCACAGTGAGCTGCTGCGCAGCCACCTGCTGGCCGATTTCGCCCAGCTGTGGCCCGAACGGTTCACCAACGTCACCAACGGCGTCACCCCCAGGCGCTGGCTGGCGGTGGCCAACCCCGCCCTGGCCAGCCTGCTCGACGAGAGCATCGGCGACCGCTGGCGGCGGGACCTCGACGCCCTGGCCGATCTGGCACCACTCGTGGAGGACGGCGGCTTCCTGGACCAATGGAGCCGCATGCGCAGCCAGGGCAAGCAGCGGCTGGTGGGCACCATCCAGCAGAACCTGGGGGTGGCGATCGATCACACCTCCCTGTTCGACGTACAGGTCAAACGGATCCACGAGTACAAGCGGCAGCACCTGGCGGCCCTGCACATCGTCGAGCGTTACCTGCGCATCCGCGCCGGCGAAGACCTGCCGCCGCGCACCTTCATCTTCGGTGGCAAGGCGGCCCCGGGTTACGCCATGGCCAAGCTGATCATCCGGCTGATCGTCGGCATCGCCGACGTCGTCAACATGGATCCGGCGATGGAAGGGCGCCTCAAGGTGGTGTTCCTGCCCAACTTCAGCGTCAGCCTCGGTCAGATCGTCTATCCGGCGGTGGACCTGTCGGAACAGATCTCGACCGCCGGCAAGGAGGCCTCGGGCACCGGCAACATGAAGATGGCCCTCAACGGCGCCGTCACCATCGGCACCCTCGACGGCGCCAACATCGAGATCCGACAGAAGGTTGGGGCCGACAACTTCTTTCTGTTCGGCCACACCGCCGAACAGGTCCACGAACTGGTGCGCCAGGGTTACCACCCCATGCCCTGGTACGAGAACGACCCCACCGTGCGTGGGGCGCTGCAGCTGATCGCCTCGGGCCACTTCAGCGATGGCGACCGCGACCTGTTCACACCGCTGCTGGCCAACCTCACCAGCAGCGATCCGTTCCTGGTGATGGCCGACATCGCCGACTACCGCCGGGCCCAGGACGACGTCGACCAGGCCTGGCGTGATCCCCAGCGTTGGGCCCGCATGTCCATGCGCAACACCCTCAACTGCGGATTCTTCAGCAGCGACCGGGCCATCCGCGAGTACGCCGAGGGCATCTGGAAGGTGCAGCCGGTGCCGGTGGTCGCCGAGGTTCCTCAGGCCTGAATCCGCAGGGGCAGCCCGGTGCCGTCACGGGCGTCGGGGTCCCCGAGGGCCAGGGCGAGGCCAGCGGCGAGACGGCCGGTGCTCCAGAGCAGCACCAGGGCATCGAGCAGGTCATCGTCGGCCACCCCCTGGCGGGGCAGCTGCCCCCGCAGATCCTCGAAGGCTCCGGGGAACAGGGGTTCGAGCAACCCCCGGCGACAGGCGCGGCCCTCGAGCGTCTTCTTGGCGAACGGCAACGGCACGCTGCCA
>JBMOIF010000031.1:0-25377 GCA_049317465.1 Prochlorococcaceae cyanobacterium
AGCGCACTTCCTTCACACGGAAGGGGTCACTGGTTCGAATCCAGTATCGCCCATCGGAACGATTCAGCCTGCATGCAGCAAATGCCGCGGCTCTGCATCTCGTCTTCAGAAGAATCCCCTAACCTGCGGCCACCGTCCGGTCGGCCAGAGCCGGCTTGCTTCCTTGAGCGATCCCTCCGCCACCGGCGCTGCCTCAGGACTGGGCCAACGCCTGCGCCAGGCCCGCCTGGATCGGGGTCTGTCGACCACTGACCTTGCCGCACAGTTGCACATGCGGCCCGAGCAGATCGACGTCCTCGAAACAGGTCATACCGAGCGGTGGCCCGAGCGGGCCTTCGCCATCGCCCAGATGCGACGGCTGGCCACGGCCATCGGCCTCGATGCCGAATCCGTGGTGGCAGACCTGCGTCCGATTCTTGACCAGGTGCAGACCCCCAGTGCCGCCGCCACGGCCGTGATGCGGGCGTCGGCGGCCCGCACCGGCGGGACACCCGTCCAGCGGCAGAGGGTGTTCCGCGCAGCCCCACCATCGCGACGTCCTGCCAGCGCGACGCTCACCTGGATGCTGCTGCCCCTTCTGCTGATGGGCGTCGGTGCGATCGTGGTCGCCAGCCTCCGGAGCCGCCGCGAGCCTGCTCCAGCCGCCGCTGCCGTCCGCACCCCCGCCCCCCGACGGACACCCATGACCGCGCCGGTGCTGGAGGTGAGCAGCAGCGAACCCGCCTGGCTGACGGTCCGGACGGTCGGTGCCGACACCGTCGTCTTCGACGGCACGTTCCAGGGCCGCCGGTCCTTCCCCCTCGGCACCCAGGGCCTAGAGCTGCGCTCGGGGCGCCCGGATCTGGTGCTGGTGCGCCAGGGAGACAGCCCCGCCCGCGCCCTGGGCCCCATCGACCAGATCAACTGGGTGGCCTTCAGGCCTGCAGCGGCGACGGCACCGGCTCCCTGACCAGACCCGCCTTCAGCACCACCCCGGCCGCATCCCGCAGCACCGGTGCACAGGTCTCCAGGCTCCAGAGCTCCAGGCTCAGATCATCGTCGGGCTCGACAGGCTGAAGCTCGAGGAGCAGCTCTCCCTCCCGGAACGAGGCCTGCAGGGCCGCGATGGTCGGCTGCGGCCGACGGTCCATGGCCACAGCCAACCGCAGCAGCAGCGACAGACGTTCCACCAGACGCTTCTGGTCACGGTCCAGCAGGATCCAGCTCTCGTGCCGCTTCTTGGGCAGGCTGCGACGGTGGTAGCGGGCCAGGGAGGCGATCAGCAGCTGCTCCGACTGCGAGTAACCGAGTAGCTCGCCGTTGCGGATCAGATACCAGGCGTGCTTGTGGTAGCCGCTCATGTTGATGTGCAACCCGCAGCGGTGCAGCAGGGCCGCCGCCCACAGCAGCTCGCGGGCCTCGGGCGGCGCCTGGTGGAAGGACCCTCGGGTCTGGTCGAAGAGGGCCAGGGCATGGCCGGCGATGCGCTCGCTACGGGGAATGTCGACGGCGAACTTGTGCGCCTGGTGCAACACCGTGCGCCGACGGATCTCGCTCTGATACGCAAACCGGTCGACGATGAGGCCGTTGCGCAGCATCCAGTCGACGATCAGGCCCTCCCGCAGGGCCCGTTCGCTGACGGTGAACGACGACGCCCCCAGCTGTTGCATGGCCGCCTGCAGCACCAGCAGGCCGGGCACAAGGATCTCGGAGCGGCGATCATTGATGCCGGGCAGCGCCCGGCGCTGGGCCGGCGTCAGGGGCAGCACCCGCTCAATCAGGTCGTCGAGCTGCTGGCGGGTGACGACACGCCCATGCAGCCGGTCTCCGACCGGCTGGGGCCGCTTGTCCTTCTCGCCACGACCCTCGGGGCGGCTCTCGCCGTCGCCACGGGCCTCGGCCGCCAGCAGGGCCGCGGCTGCCAGGGCGGTGCCGCTGGTGGCGACCATCAGCGGCTCTTCGCCCGGTTGCAGCCGACGCTGCACCTTGTCGACCGCCGGCTCCAGGGAGCCGAGGATGAAGGCCCTCAGAAACTCGACCCGCTGGCGGGGCAACGGATCGGTGCGCACGAAGTCCCGCTGCAGCCGCACGGCGCCGACCCGGGTGCTGGTGAGCGCCCTGGCCTCGCGGGCATCCGCCAGGATCAGTTCGGTGGAGCCGCCGCCGATGTCGAGGATGGTGTGGGGACGGTCGCCGAAGTCCATGCCCGACAGCACCCCCAGGTAGATCAGCCGCGCCTCCTCGGGGCCACTGATCACCTCCACCGCCAGGGAGAGCTCCTCCCGCAGGCTCGCCAGGAAGGCCAGGCCATTGGGGGCTTCGCGCATGGCGCTGGTGGCCACGGCCACGATCTGCTCGACGCCGTGGCTGCGGGCCAGTTCGCAGCAATGGCGCAGCACGAGCCGGGTGCGGGCCATCGCCTCAGCACTGAGGTCACCGGTGTCCGAGTCGCGCTCCCCGAGGCGGGTGGTCGCCTTCTCGGCCAGCAGCACCGAGAAACTGCGCAGGTCCGGATCGATGGCGGCGATCAGCAGATGGGTGGAGTTGGTGCCGATGTCGATGGCGGCCAGCCGCCTCACGCTGTCACTGCCCGGCGGCCTGATCGCCGGGATCTCCACCTCGAGATCGATCGATCCCTGCGGTTCAGAGCTCTGCACGACATCCGGGATGGCCGTGGCACACTCTCGCATCGATCCACCGCCAGCATGCCTTCAGCCCCGTCGACCCCGGCAGCGGCCCGGCCCTGGACCCCCTGGGTGCAGCTGCTGCGTTGGGACCGGCCCACCGGCAGGCTCATCCTGTTGCTGCCCGCCGGCTGGAGCCTGTGGCTGGCCGACGCCAGCCCCCCCGCGGCGCTGGTGGGCCTGATCCTGCTGGGCGGTCTCGCCGTCAGTGGTGCCGGCTGCATCGCCAACGACCTCTGGGACCGTCGCATCGACGCAGCGGTGCAACGGACCCGCGACCGCCCCCTGGCCCGCGGGGCGATCGCCCCCGGTCCCGCCGTGGCCCTGCTGCTGATCTGCCTGGTGCTGGCCCTGCTGGTGGTGCTGGCCCTGCCCGCGGCGGGACGCCCCCTCTGCCTCGGGCTGGCTCTGCTCACCCTGCCGCCGGTGCTGCTGTACCCCTCGGCAAAACGCTGGTGCCCCCTCCCCCAGCTGGTGCTGGCCCTCTGCTGGGGATTCGCCGTGCTCATCCCCTGGGCCGCCCTGCGCGGTGACCTGGCCGGTGGCTGGCCGCTGGTGGGCTGCTGGGGGGCCACGCTGCTCTGGACCTTCGGGTTCGACACCGTCTACGCCATGGCCGACCGGGAGGATGACCGCCGCCTCGGGGTGCGCAGCAGCGCCCTCACCCTCGGGCCGCGGGTGGTGCCGGTGGTGGCTGGCACTTACGTTCTGGCGTGGCTGCTGCTGCTCTCGGCCGCCTGGAGAGCGGGGATGGGGGTCTGGTTCTGGCCAGCGGCCCTGCTGGCGGGGCTCGCCCTGGGGCGCGAGAGCCTCCTGCTGGCCCGTCAGGAGGCGGCCGGCCGGCCGTTGGTGGCCCGGCATTTCAGCCGCCAGGTGCGCATCGGCGCCCTGCTGCTGCTGGCCCTGATCCTGGGGAGAGTCAGCGGATGACCGCAGTCCTCACGCCATTGCCGCCGCCTCTGCAACGGGGGGACCGGGTCCGCCTGGTGGCCGCCAGCTCGGCCCTCGGTGACGGGCAGCGGCTGCAGACCGGCATCCAGCTGCTGCAGTCATGGGGCCTGGAGGTGGACCAGCCCTTTGCCGCCGACCGGCGCTGGGGCTACCTGGCCGGGCGCGACGACGAGCGGCTGGCCGACTGCGCCCCGGCTCCGCTGTTGGCCTGCGTGCGCGGCGGCTGGGGCGCAGCCCGCCTGCTCGAGCGGGGCTGGTCGCCGCCCCCGGGGTGGCTGCTGGGCTTCTCTGACGTCACCAGCCTGCTCTGGGCGATGCAGGCGGCCGGCCGGGGCGGGGCCATCCATGGCCCCCTGCTGACGACCCTCGCCAACGAACCGGACTGGAGCCGCGAACGCCTGCGTCAGCTGCTGTTCGGCGAACCCCTGCCCCCCCTGAGGGGGACCTCCTGGCAGCCCGGGGTTGCCGAGGGGCCGCTCCTGGTGGCCAATCTCACGGTGGCCACCCATCTGCTCGGCACCCCCTGGTGCCCCCGCCTGCGGGGAGCGGTTCTGCTGCTCGAGGACGTGGGTGAAGCTCCCTACCGCATCGACCGGATGCTGACCCACTGGCGCCTGGCCGGGGGGTTGCAGCAGCTGGCGGGGCTGGCCTTCGGCAGCTTCGAGGGCTGCGGCCCCGCCGCCGATGACGACCGTCCAGGGTTCGAGCTGGAGGAGGTGCTGCGCGAACGCGTCGCCGACCTGGGAGTGCCGGTGCTGACCGATCTGCCCGTGGGTCACGGGGCGGTCAACGCAGCCCTCCCCCTTGGGGTGACCTGCCGTCTGGACGGCCACCGCGGGCTGCTGGAGCTGCGGCCCGCCTAGTCCGCGGCCCCCTGCCGCCGTCGCAGCAGGGCCGCGGCCAGTTCAAGGTCGAGGGGAGCGGTGACCTTGAGGTTGCCCGGACCGGCGTCAAGCACCCGCACCGGCAGACCCAGCCGCTCGAACAGCGCCGCATCATCGGTGACCTCCCAGCCGGCCTCCCGGGCCTGCCGGTGCGCCCGCCGCAGCTCGGCGACCGGGAACCCCTGGGGCGTCTGGGCCGCCCAGAGGCTGGCACGGTCGGGGGTGGCGCGGATGCGTCCATCCCCGTCGACCTGCTTGATCGTGTCGGTGACGGGCGTGGCGGCAATGAGGGCCACGCCATCGCGGTGCAGGGCGGCGGCACAACGCTCGAACAGGTCACTCCCCGCCAGGCAGCGGGCACCGTCATGGATCAGCACCTGGTCGGCCCCGTCGGGCAGGGCCTCCAATCCCCGGGCCACCGACTCCTGGCGCGTGTCGCCGCCCTGGATCCAGGCCACCGGCACCCGGGGCTGCAGCGGCTCAAGCAGCGCCAGGATCTCGGCCCGGTCAACCTCCTGACCCACCAGCCCCAGCCAGGCCAGGGAAGGGGCCGCCAGGGCCGCCTCCAGGGTCCAGGCCAGCAGCGGCCGTCCCGCCAGAGGCAGCAGCAGCTTGTTGCGGTCATGGCCCATGCGGCGGCCGCGACCTGCGGCAACGATCAGCAGATACAAGCGCGTCCGATCCCGATCCATACAATTCGACCATCACGGCCCCGTCACCATGCGCCTCCTGTTGCTGAGCCCGGGTGGCCCCCAGGAGCAGCTGGCGTTCCTGCCGGCGGCGGCCACCGCCGCCAGCCGTCTGGCCACCACGCTGCAGGTGGCCTGTGCCCCTGCGGCCGCCCCGGTCTGGTCCCTGCTGCCGGCGGTCGAGAAGGTGCTGCCCTTCGACTTCGACGGCCGCCCCAGCCTGGCGGACTGGACCAACCTTCTCGGGGCGGTGCGCGAACCCGACTTTCAGGCCTGCCTCAACCGCGGCAGCGGCTGGCAGCTCGATCTGCTGCTCAGCCTCAGTCACATCCCCGTGCGGGTGGCGCGGGGGGGCTGGTCGACCACCAGCCGTGTCGGCCCCGATGCCGACCCGGACGCCATGCTGGCGGCCCTCGGCCTGGACCCGGTGCCGGCCGACTTCCGGCTGACCCTGCCGGCCGAGGCCCTGGCGGCGGCAGTCGAGCGGCAGCCCCCCGGCGACGGACCTCTGCTGGTGCTCACCGCCGATGGCGCCTCCCTCGAGCCTTCGCTGCGTCAGCGCCTGCCGCAGGTGCGGATGGAACGGCTGCGGCCGGGTTCACCCCTGGTCCAGGCCGCCCAGCTGGCCTGTGCCGACGTGCTGGTGAGCGGCGACCCCTGGGCCAACCGCCTGGCCGATCTGACGGGGGTGACCCGGGTGGCGGTGGCTCCCGGGGATGGCCCCGATGCCGTGCTGAAGGCCCTGGGACTGCCATGAGGCGATGCACGCACCCTTTCGGCGTCGTGTTCCCCGATCAGCCAACGGGCTCGCCAGGGCGCCGCTGGCCCAGTTGGTGGTGCTCATCAACGCCGCCGCCCTGGGCTACCGCCTCACCGAAGGCTGGGACTGGGGCGACTGCTACTGGCAGGTGGCCATCACCCTCACCACGGTCGGCTACGGCGACCAGCTGGTGGAGACCAGCGGCGGCCGCTGGGTCACGGTGCTGCTGCTGCTGGGAGGCCTCGTGGTGGTGCAGCAGACCCTGCAATGGCTGCTCACCCTTGAGGAGTCAGGCTATTTCCAGCGTCGCCGCCGCCGCCGCCGGCTGCGGGAGCTGAGTCGCATGCGCGACCACGTCATCGTCTGCGGCTACGGCCGCATCGGCCGCGAGATCGCCGAACAGCTGAGCCTCGAACGCATCCCGATGCTGGTGCTCGAGACCGATCCCGAACGGGTCGAGGCCGCCCGCGAGCGCAGCATTGAGGTGCAGCTGGCCGATGCCACCCTCGATGAGACCCTCGAGGAAGCGGGGATCCACCACTGCCGGGCCCTGGTGGCCGCCCTGCCCAGCAATGCCGCCAACCTCTACGTGGTGCTCAGCGCCCGGGGCCTCAGCCCCCGCTGCCGGCTGATCGCCCGGGCCGACAGCAGCGAGGCGGAACGCAAGCTCCGCCAGGCCGGTGCCAACGCTGTGGTCTCGCCCTACATCGCCGGGGGGCGCATCATGGCCGCCACGGCCCTGCGCCCGCTGGCGCTGAACTTCATGGACCTGCTGGCGGGTTCCGACTGTGAGGTGGACGAGTTCCAGCTCAGCAACCAGCCTGACCGGATGCAGCACCTCGATGGTCGCAGCCTGGCCGAGCTGGGCCTGGGCCGCCGCAGCGGGGCCACCGTGCTGGCCATCCTGACGCCGAGCACGGACACCTGGAATCCCTACGGCAGCGGCCGCAGTGAACTGCAGGCGAATCCTGGCGGCCATGTGCTGCTGCACAGCGGCCAGCGGCTGGTGGTGATGGGCAGCAGCAGCCAGCTGCAGGAGTTTGCCCGTCTCCTCGGCCCGGCCCTCGAGAGCGCCGAAAGCGTGCAGCCCTGAGGGCGTCCGGAGGCCCCGTACGATCCCCGCAGCTTCCGCGACACCCATGACTGCCACCGCTCCCCTGGCCGGCCGCACGGCCCTGGTGACGGGGGCCAGCCGGGGCATCGGCCGTGCCGTCGCCCTCGAGCTGGCCAGCAGCGGCGCCACGGTGGTGGTGAACTACGCCAGCTCCGCCGCCGCCGCCGAAGCCGTGGTGGCCGAGATCGCCGCCGGCGGTGGCCAGGCCTATGCCCTCCAGGCCGACGTGAGCCAGGAGGAGCAGGTGGACGGGCTGGTGACGACGGTGCTGGAGCGCAGCGGCAGCATCGATGTGCTGGTCAACAACGCCGGCATCACCCGCGACGGCCTGCTGATGCGGCTGAAGACGGAGGACTGGCGGGCCGTGCTGGACCTGAACCTGACCGGTGTGTTCCTCTGCACCCGTGCCGTGACACGGCCGATGCTGAAGCAGAAACGCGGGCGCATCGTCAACATCACCTCGGTGGTGGGCCTCACGGGCAATGCCGGCCAGACCAACTACGCCGCCGCCAAGGCGGGGGTCGTCGGCTTCACCCTCAGCACCGCCCGGGAACTGGCCAGCCGTGGCATCACCGTCAACGCCGTCGCCCCGGGCTTCATCGCCACCGATATGACGAGCCACCTCAACGCCGAGGGTCTGCTCAACGCGATCCCCCTGGGGCGCTACGGCGAACCGGCCGAGGTGGCTGGGGCGGTGCGGTTCCTCGCAGCCGATCCGGCGGCGGCCTACATCACCGGTCAGGTGCTGCAGGTGGATGGGGGGATGGTGATGGGGTGACGGTCGCCAGTTCCTGACGCAGCAGGCGGATGCGCTGCAACAGTCGCAAACGGCGCCCCCGGGCCGTGAGTGTCAGGTAAAGGCGCAGGGGCACATAGATCAGGGCCATGGCCAGACCCATCGCCATCACGATCAGGAAGGCCATGGCGCCAGAGGCTCTGCAGGGGTGGTCAGACCCTACCGACCGGCTGCAGGGATCGTCAGGTGCCCTTCAGCAACCTGGCGTGGATCTGGCAGACGCGCACGGCCTCCTGGGGCGGGCGGGTGCAGAGGCGTCCCAGCTCGCGGTTCAGCGCCTGAAGATCGGTCAGATCGACGGCGGAGATCGAGAACCCGGTGACACCGGCGAAGACCAGTCTCAGAACCGGCGTCATGGCCCGGCCCCCCAGGGTGGTTCTCACCAGTCTCGCCCCCAGGAAGGGAGATGGTCAGGCAGCCTTCACAGGTCTTTTTTTAAATCGACCGCAGGCAATCCACGTAGGCCGCCACCTGCAGGTCAATGCCGGTGATGGCCGTGCCCACCACCACGGCATCCGCGCCGGCCGCCAGGGCCTCGCGGGCGGTCTGCGGTGATGCGATGCCCCCTTCGGCGATCAGGCTGACCCCGGGGGGCAGCTGCTGTCGCAGGGGTGCCAGCAGGTGCAGACCCGGCGGGCGACACTCAGCGGTCGCCTCCGTGTAGCCATACAGGGTGGTGCCGATCCAGTCACAACCCAGGGCCGCCGCCGCCAGACCGGAGGACACGTCATCCACATCGGCCATGAGCACGGCCCCCAGCTCCTCCCGGGCGCGGCGGATCAGATCAGGCAGCAGCTGCCCCCCGGGCCGGTGGCGGTCGGTGGCATCCAGGGCGACGATGTCGGCACCGGCGGCCCACACCTGACGGATGTCGTCCCAGCCGGGGGTGATGTACACCGCACTGTCGGCATGGGTGCGCTTCCAGAGGCCGATGATCAGAGCGTCGGGACAGCGGCGGCGCACCGCCCCGATGTGTTCCGGACTTTCCAGCCTCACGCCGCTGGCGCCGCGGCGCAGGCTGGCCTCGGCCATCGCGGCGATCACGGCGGGATCCCGGAGCGGTGATCCCGCCGGGGCCTGCACCGACACGATCAGGCCGGCGGGGCGGGGTGGGGTCGTCGTCATGCGGCCTGACCGTGGGTGGGCAGCTGCCATTCGGAAGGCAGCCAGCGCCGCAGCACCTGGGCCCGGCGACGGCCCTGGGAGGGCACTGCAGGTCGCGGTTCCGCGATGGTCACCTCCTGCACGACCGGCACGACGGGCTCCTGCCGGCGCTGGAGGCTCTGGTTCCAGAAGGCGAGGGCGTCGCTGTCATCGATGCTGGCCATCAGCGCTGCAAGCACGGTGGGCCCCCGGCGGTGCACCAGCCGGGTGCTCAGATCCCTCAGCCCTTCGGCATCCCGGCGGTCGAGGGCGGCGCGCAGGTCATTGAGGCGCCGGCGGGCATCGGGATCGAGGATGGGGGGGAGAGTGGCCACGGCTTCAGCTCAGTTTCCGGTCCAGAAGGGGCCGGATGGACAGGAACAGACCCAGGGAGAGGAGGGCGAGCACCAGCAGGCACTGGCCGGCCGTGAGGCTGCCGTAGGGGGCCTCCAGCACCACCTGATCGAGACGAAAGGGCCCGAGATAGGCGGCGCGGATCGGTTCTATGGCGAAGGTAAGAGGATTCAGGGCCGCAAGCCAGCCCAACCAGCCAGGCATGAAGGCGATCGGCGCCAGGGCCGTGCTGGCGAACAGCAGCGGCAGGTTGACGACGAAGATGACGGCGATCAGCTCGATGTGGCCGGGCAGGGCAAAGGCGAGGCCGAGGCTGAGGGCGGTCACCGCCGCCAGCAGCAGCAGCAGGGTCACCAGCACCAGCAGCAGGCCCACGGGTCCAGGCCAGCCGTAGCCGAGGGCACTGGCCGCCACCATGATCGCCAGGGTCTGCAGCAGGCTGAGACTGGTGATGTAGAGCACCGTGGCCAGCACGATCGAGGTCCGTGATCGCAGCGGCGCCACCAGCAGGCGGTTCAGAAAGCCGAATTCCCGGTCGAACATCACCGGCAGGCCGGCATTGAGGGCGGCACTGAAGGCCGTGAAGACAATCACACCGGCCCCCAGAAAACGGCCGTAGCTCACCCCACCGGGCAGCAGACCTGCCGGGGCCTTGGCAAAGAGCGCCCCGAACAGCAGCAGCCAGATGAGCGGCTGCAGAATCCCCGCCACAAGCGTGGAGGGCCGGCGCTGCAGCTGGATGAACAGGCGCCGGGTGAGGGCCAGGGTCTCCTGGGCCAGCTCGGCGGCGGCCCCTTGCCCCGCGGGCTGGCGGGGGGGGGCGGAACGGAGGACATCGACCATCGGTTCGGTTCAGCGCATCGCCTGCTTGCGTTCAGCCTTGGGGTCACGCCCCGCCACGGCCGCCAGTTCGGCATCCATCAGCGTTCGCCCCGTGGCCTGCAGATACACATCATCAAGACTCGGACGGCTCTGCGCCAGCGAGAACACCGGCATCCGGTGCTCCTGCAGCTGCCGGCGCAGGCGCTCCACGACCGCCTCACCGTCGACCACAAGGTTGATGGCATGGCCCTGGGCACGGTTGATGACGGCGCGACGCACGCCGTCGCAACCCTGCAGGAGCGCCAGGGCCTGTTCCGCCTCCTCAGGGGTGGCGAACTCGCGGATGCGCAGGGTGACACGGTCGCCGCCCAGGGCCCCCTTGAGGCTTTCAGGGGTCCCCTCGGCGATCACCCGACCGCCATCGATGATCGCCAGCCGGTCGGCCAGGGCATCGACCTCCTCGAGGTAATGACTGCTGAGCAGCACCGTGGTGCCGCCATCCCGCAGCTGCCGCAGCACCTGCCAGAGAAGGCTGCGACTCTCGATGTCGAGGCCCACGGTGGGTTCGTCAAGCACCAGCACGGCAGGCTCGTGCAGCAGGCCGCAGGCCAGATCGAGGCGCCGGCGCATGCCACCGGAATAACCACCGCAGCGACGGTCAAGCCAGTCGGTCATGCCCAGCAGGTCACTCAGCTCGCCGATGCGCCGCTGGGCCCGCTCCCGGGACAGGTGATAGAGGGCGGCGTGCAGCTGCAGCAGCTCCCGGCCGGTGAGGATCTTGTCAATGGCCACCTCCTGGGCCACATAGCCCAGCAGCTGGCGCGCCTCCCTGGGCTGGGCCAGGGCATCGACGCCGGCGATGGACACCGTGCCCGCATCAGGGGCCAGCAGGGTGCAGAGGATGCGCAGGGCCGTGGTCTTGCCCGCGCCATTGGGGCCCAGCAGTCCGTAGAGGCTGCCGCGGGGCACCTCAAGGCTCAGGTCCTGCAGGGCCTGGACCATGCCGAAACGCTTGCTGAGGTGCTCAAGGCGGATCACGGGCCTGGGGCGGAAGGGTGGGCTTGCAACCTAGGCAGCCAGACCGGTCGCGCGGCGGAGCAGGGTGAAGGTGTCCTGGCTGAACGCCATGGCCGCCGGAGTGCGGGCCAGCAGCAGCAGCAGGCAGAGGCCGAACAGGTAGAGGATCGACCAGCGGAACAGGCCCCGGGCCCGGCTGCGGTCGCAGGGGTCCTGTCGCACCGCTTCCCCCATCTGCAGCAGACGGCCGTTGAAGGGCAGCACCATCAGGCCATAGAACGCACCACCCGCCGGCAGGGTCAGCACCCCGAGAACGCTGACCGCAACCGTGGCCCAGGCGTAGCGGGCGATGGCCCTGCCGGTCACCAGCGGGCCCCGCACGACGGGCAGCATGGGAATGCCCACCGCCCGGTAGTCCTCCTCCAGGAGCAGAGCCAGGGCCCAGAAGTGGGCTGGCGTCCAGAGCATCACCAGGGCAAACAGCCACCACCCCCCCAGGCCCACATGGCCGGTGGCGGCGGCGGCGCCCACCAGGGGTGGGATGGCACCGGCCACGCCACCGATGACGATGTTGCGGGAGGTGCGGGGCTTGAGCACCACCGTGTAGAGGAGCACGTAACTGCAGAGGCCCAGCAGGGTCAGGCTGGCCGCCAGACAGTTGACCCCCGCCACCAGCAGCATGGCCGCTGCGGCGGTGAGCGCCACGGCCAGGAGCAGCGCCTGTCCGGGGCGGATGCGGCCGGAGGGCAGGGCACGGCGGCTGGTGCGCTGCATGCGGCGGTCGAGGTCCTCTTCCCAGAGGCAGTTGAGAACGCCCGCGGCGGCCGCCGCCAGGGCGCCGCCACCGAGGGTGCAGGCCAGCCGTGGGGCCGCCAGCGGCCAGCTGTCGCTGAGGGCCATGCCCCCGAGGGTCGTGGCGAGCAGCAGCGGGATCAGACGGGGCTTGGCGATCTCCAGCCAGGGGGGCAGACGCAGATGGGCCCGGCTGGGGACGACGGCCTCCCGTCCGGTGGTGACGGGGGCGAGGGAGAGGGTGTCAGCCACGGGAAGAGACCTCGGAGGGGATGGGACGCAGGGAAACCACCAGGGCCGCCAGCACGGCGACCAACAGGGCAGCGATGCACTGGTGCGCCACGGTCACCAGGGGCTGGCCCAGGGCCAGCCGCAGGGTGAGCCAGCCCAGCAGGGGCTGCAGCAGACAGCCGGCGGCGAGCATCAGGGCAAGCAGGCGGCCGCGACCGGCCGTGCCCTGGCGGAGGACAGAAGCCACAGTGGCGAGGCCGAACAGGGCGACCGGCGCGGCCAGCAGGCGGTGCAGCTGCAGCCAGCTGCAGGCCTGACCCTGGTGCAGGCAGAAGCCCGTGGCCCACTGGGTGGCCATGAGGGCCCCAGCAAGGCACTGGGCCATGAGCATCACCAGGGAGAGGGCCGCAAGACCACGGGGCAGGGCGGCGGCCCCACCCAGGTCCGGATTCGGTTGGGACAGGGCCTCGGCGAGACCACTGAGCAGGGCCACCAGAGTCAGGCCTGTGACCAGGTGGGCGCTGACGATGTCAAAGCGCAGCAGCCGGGTGACCGTGAGGGCCCCCAGGCCCGCCTGCACCAGCACCAGAAACAAGGCAAGGCTGGCGGCCCAGGGCAGCCAGGCGGGCCCCCGCCGGCGGGTCCACCAGCTGCGGGCGCCGAGCAGCAACAATCCAGCGCTGACGAGGGCCGCGTCAAGACGATGGAACCATTCCAGAAAGACCCGCAGGCTCATCTGCCCGGCCGGCAGCAGAGCCCCGAAGCAGAGGGGCCAGTCCGGGCAGGCCAGACCGGCTTCCATGACGCGGGTGGCGCCGCCGATGGTCACCAGGGCGATGAGGGCCACCACCAGATGGCGGCAGAGGCGGGCCAGGCCTGGACGCCCGGTGGCGGCGGGGGGTGAAGCCACCGGCAGCCGGTCAGGGGACCGCAGGATCAGACCGGTCATCGGGATTCCTTCCTCGGGAGGAATACAACCGAAACCTAGCGATTCGAAGCGATCTGCACAGAATCAACCTGCGATATTCAGAGTTTCAGCTGATCATGAACAGACACAACAATCTGCAGCAAAACAAAAGCTCGCAGGGGTAGCGCGTGTCACGAAAAGAGCAATCATCGCTTCGCAACGTTCCGAAATCTTCGCATTCTGTTCAACAGATAGCAGCTGATCCTGCATAGGGTATTGGAAACCTCAGGCCCCATCCGGCCATGCGCATTCCACCGGCCATCCTGACTCTGGTGCTGGGCATGCTGCTCGTGCTGTTCGGTCTCTGGGTGGCCAATGACGTCTCCCTTCTTCCCGAGAGCGCCAGCCTCAATGCCCCCGTCTACGACGAACTGTTCCGGGTTCTGCTGGCCATCGGCACCGTTCTGCTGCTCGGGATCGCCGGCATCGTGATCTACAGCCTCGTGCGCTTTCGTCGACGCCAGGGAGACCACCTGGACGGTGAGCCCATCGAGGGAAATCTCGGCCTTGAACTGTTCTGGACGGCGGTGCCAGCGGTCGTGGTGCTGTTCATCGGCATCTACAGCTACGACATCTACGACCGCATGGGTGGCATGCAAAGCCTCTCCATGCATGACCACGCCCCCAGAGAGCAGCTCGCTTCGGTGCGGCATGCCGCCCCCTCCGACCAGGATCGGCTCTGGGGCGGCATCGGCGTCCGCGGCTCAGCCGATGTGCTGCCAGTGGAGGTCACGGCCCTGCAGTTTGCCTTCATTTTTCACTACCCAGAGCAGAACATCACCAGCGGTGAACTGCACATTCCCACCGGACGGCCGGTGGAACTGCGCCTGCGGGCCAACGACGTCATTCACGCTTTCTGGGTGCCGCAGTTCAGGCTCAAGCAGGACGTCATCCCCGGCCAGCAGACAGTGCTCAGTTTCACGGCGCGCAAACCGGGCGACTACCCCATCGTCTGCGCCGAACTCTGCGGCCCATACCACGGCGGCATGCGCTCGCATGTGGTGGTCCACAACCCTGACGATTTCTCCTCCTGGCTGGAGAAGACTGCTCCCCCGACTCTCTCATGACCGCCAGCCTCACCCCCACCGCCGAGCCGACGCCGGCTCCCTCCCTGCAACCCACCGGATGGTTGCGCTATCTGAGCTTCAGCCTTGACCACAAGGTGATCGGCCTTCAGTACATTGTCTGCGGCTTTCTTTTCTACTTTGTTGGCGGTGCACTGGCCGGAGTCATTCGCACTGAACTGGCCACCCCAATCTCCGATTTTGTGAGCCGTGAGGTCTACAACCAGGTGCTCACACTTCACGGTACGGTGATGATCTTTCTCTGGATCGTACCGGTCGTCAATGGTGGCTTCGGAAATTACCTGATTCCCTTTTATGTGGGGGCCAGGGACATGGCGTTCCCCCGCCTGAACGCGGTGGCTTTCTGGATGATTCCACCTTCAGGATTGTTGCTGATCAGCAGCTACTTCGTGCATGGTGGTGCTGCCCAGTCGGGCTGGACAGCCTATCCACCCCTGAGCCTCACGACCCCTGCCACCGGTCAGGTTCTTTGGATCCTCAGCGTGCTGCTGCTGGGTGGGAGCTCAATTTTTGGAGGCATCAACTTCATTGCCACCATCGTCAAGTTCCGGCAGCCAGGCCTGAAGATGATGATGTTGCCGATGTACTGCTGGGCGATGCTTGGCACCAGCATCCTGGTGGTGCTGGCCACCCCCGTCCTGGCGGGAACGCTCATCCTTCTGAGCCTCGACATCGTCGCGCACACAGGCTTTTTCAACCCTGGACTGGGAGGCAATGTGGTTGTCTACCAGCACCTCTTCTGGTTTTATTCTCATCCAGCCGTTTACATCATGGTGCTGCCAGCCTTCGGACTGGTGAGCGAGATTCTGCCGGTGCACGCACGCAAGCCCCTGTTCGGCTACGTGACAATGGTCTATTCAATTATGGCCATTGTCATCCTGGGCCTCATCGTCTGGGCCCATCACATGTTCACGAGCGGCACGCCACCCTGGATGCGGCTGTTTTTCACCATTGCCACGGCCTTCATCGCCGTCCCAACCGGGATCAAGTTCTTCAACTGGATTGCAACCCTCTGGCGCGGTCGGCTGGCCCTGACAACAGCGATGCTGTTCTCCTGCGCCTTCATCATTCAATTTGTATTCGGAGGAATCACCGGTGTAGCCCTTGCCCAGGTTCCCTTCGATGTTCATGTCCATGACACCTACTTCGTCGTGGGTCACTTTCACTACATCGTCTATGGAGGGACTGTGTTTGTGATCTTTGCCTCGATCTACCACTGGTATCCCAAGTTCACCGGTCGAATGCTCAATGAGCCGCTCGGCCAGTTGCATCTGCTGCTCACGGTCATCGGCTTCAACCTCTGCTTCGCCCCCCAGCACTGGCTTGGCCTGAATGGGATGCCCCGTCGTGTCGCCGAATACGATCCTGCCTTCACCTTCGTGAACCAGCTCAGCAGCGTCGGTGCCCTGCTGATGGCGATCAGCACCCTCCCCTTCCTGATCAACGTGCTCGGCAGCGCCTTCAGGGGCCCGAGGGCGGGCGACAACCCCTGGCGCGCCCTCACCCCCGAATGGCTCACCTCATCCCCTCCCCCCGTGGAGAACTGGCGGGGTGCGCCCCCCCTGGTGCGGGAGCCCTATGGCTACGGCCACAGCGGCACCCCGGTCGATCTGCAGACGGCCAGCGGCCGTGACCTCTGGAATTCCCAACCATGACCACAGCTCCCATCACCACAAGCGAAGGCAGCACCACCGCCGACAGCCACCTTGACCACGGCCACCATCCCGATCTGCGCATGTTCGGGCTGGCCACCTTCCTGGTGGCCGACGGCATGACCTTCGCCGGGTTCTTTGCGGCTTATCTCACCTTCCGGGCGGTGAATCCCCTGCCGGCGGGAGCCACGTACGAGCTTGAGCTGCTCATGCCCACCATCAACACGGCCCTGCTGGTGGTCAGCTCGTTCACCTTTCACCGGGCCAGCAAGGAGCTGATGGCCTCCAGAATGGGAGCCTGCCGAGGCTGGTTGCTGATCTCGGCCGTGCTGGGCCTCGCTTTTCTCGGAGGTCAGATGCTCGAGTATTTCAATCTGCCCTTCGGACTCACCGACAACCTCTTCGCCAGCACGTTCTATGCCCTCACGGGTTTCCACGGCCTGCACGTGACCCTCGGCGCCCTGATGATCCTGATCGTGTGGTGGCAGGCCGGACAGCCGGGACGTTTCACGCCCCAGGATCATTTCGGCATCGCCGCTGTCGAGCTCTACTGGCACTTCGTCGACGTCATCTGGCTGGTGTTGTTCGCGCTGCTCTACCTGCTCTGAGGGCAGTGCCCCGGCAGACGCCGACCGGGCCCTGACCTGAAAACAACCTGTACCTGGGCGTCCATCATTGGCATGACGATGGGCTGCGACGCCAGAATGGACGCCATCAGGTCAGCGCGACTGATCGCCTCAGCCGGATCATGCGAAACACCGTCCTGGTGGGCCAGGCCCTCATCGATCGTGCCAGGGATCTGAGCGATCACGCCCCAGAAGACATCGCCCGCGCCTGCGGCTACGTGGGCCCGGGCGGCCGGGTGCTGCGCAAAGCCTTTCTCCAGGCCCTGGTCGAAGCCCGTGGCCTGGCCCCCCGCAGCTCCGCTGCCGCCGTGGCGGGCGGTGCCGGGCGGGGCCGCCAGGCGGAGTACCGCACCCGGGTGCACGGCAACGGCAATCTGCTGATCGGCCAGGCCTACACCCGCCGCCTGGGCCTGGCCCCAGGCCAGGAATGTCGCATCGAACTGCACCAGGAGACGGGCACCATCTGGCTGCGGCCGCTGGATCACGACGACAGCGATGGCGGCGAATCCACTGATGAGATGCCGTAGCTGAGCCTGCGGCTCAGCCGAGGGTGCCTGAGCGACCCTCACCCCTCAGGCTGCTGACATCGATGGAGGGGTGCAGTCGGCTGCCGAAGACGATCAGATCGACCCCCGAGAAGACGAAGCTGACGCCCACCAGGATGCCGAGCACGGGCAGAAGCGCCAACGGCTTCATGCTGAGGATCAGCACGCCCAGGACGAGGGTGGCGACGCCGTTGAGCAGCCCCCAGATCCAGCCGGAGATCTGCCGGTGGCTCACGGCAGTGACGATCGCCACGAGCCCCTCGACCAGAAACACCACACCGATCGCCAGGCTCAGGGCCGCCACCTGGGCCAGCACGGGAAGTCCACCGCCGGCGAAGGCGTGCAGCATCGAGGCACCGGCCAGCAGGAACAGGGTCGAGACGACCAGACGGGCCACAACCAGCCAGGGCTGCAGCTGGCGTCGACGGGTGAGGTTGTTGATCCAGCCGACGATGCCGCCGACCAGGAAGGCCACCCCCACCAGAATCGCCACCGCAAAGGAGGCGATCACAGGACTCAGCAGCGCCAGGACGCCCAGCACCACCAGCAGCACCCCCTCGGCGATCGTGAACGAACGGAGCATCCGGACGGTGTGACTGGTCGAACCCTAGGCAGACCAGCCATGTTCGACCAGCCAGGTCCGGTCCAATGGCGCGGCATCGGCATCCCTCCCGCCATGGGCCAGCAGGCGCTCCACATAACGGGCCAGCAGGTCGGCCTCAAGATTCACCGCATCGCCGGGCTGCAGGAGCCCCAGGGTGGTGTGGGTCCAGGTGTGGGGCACAACCGCCACCCGGAAGCGGGCCCCCTCGGCCGACGCCACCGTCAGGCTGACCCCGTCGACGGTGACACTCCCCTTCTCGGCCATGAAGCGCCCGTAGGAGGGGTCATCCCACACCAGCTCCAGCAGCCACGACTCGGCGCTGGGGGTGGCCGAAAGAAACTGACCGCTCCCATCCACATGGCCGCTGACCAGATGGCCCCCCAGCCGATCGCTGAGGCTGAGGGCCGGCTCCAGGTTGACGGCGGCGGCTCGGCGGGCCTTGGCGGCGAGGGTTGTGCGACGCAGGGTCTCGGGGCTCACATCCGCCTCAAATCCGTCCGGCCGCAGGCGACGCACCGTCAGGCAGACACCGTCGACGGCGACGCTGTCCCCCAGCTGCAGGGGCGGCAGACCAGGTCCGGCCGCGATGGCGACACCTCCGGGGATCTCGCTCAGCTGCCCCATCGCCCGCACCAGGCCCGTGAACATCGCTGCCGGGCTCCCGGAGACTCTGGCCATAATCATCGGATCTCCCGGGATCCGCCCATGGTGGAAATGACGGTGGCGGGCATTGCCCTCGATGCAGCCAGCCGCAGCCCGATCGTGCTGCTTCGGGACCCGTCAGGCCGTCGCCAGGTGCCGATCTGGATCGACCAGGCCCAGGCCCACAACATCCTCTCGGGTCTGCGGGGCGTCGAACCGCCGCGCCCCCTGAGCCACGACCTGATGGCCACCCTGCTGGCGGTGGCCGGCCTCGACCTGGAGCGGGTGATCATCCACGCCATCGAGGCCAACACGTTCCGGGCGGTGCTGCGGCTGCGATCAGGAGATGGGGAAGAGTCCGAGGTCGATTGCCGCCCGAGCGATGCCATCGCCCTGGCCCTGCGCACCGGCAGCAGCCTGTGGATGCTGGAGGAAGTGGTTGCCGATGCCTCGATTCCGGTCGATGCCGAAGCCGACGCCGAGGAAGTGGCCGATTTCCGACGGTTCGTGGAAGGCCTCAGCCCAGCGGCCCTGATCCGTCACCAGACCCGGGCCCAGCAGGATCCGAACCTGGCGGAGGAGGGGACGGAAGAGCATGACGACGAGCACCACAACGACGACGGCGAACCCTGAAGGCCCCGTGCGCCGGCCCTTCGGCCGCTCGGCACCCGTCTCGCTCTTCACCCTCGGCACGATGCGCGCCCTGGAGCACCAGGACCAGCTCGAACCGATCGTGGCCCGCTATCTGGCGGCCGGAGGCAACCACTTCGAGACGGCCCCGGCCTACGGTCCGGCCCAGCGGTACCTGGGGCGAGCCCTGAGGCGGCTGGCGGTGCCCCGGTCGGCATTCGCCATCACCAGCAAGCTGCTGCCCGGGGTGGGGGTCGAGGAGGGCTGGAGCCAGCTGCAGCAGACCCTCGACCAGCTGGGGCTGCAACGGCTCGACAACCTCGCCGTTCATGGCCTCAACCGTGCCGAGCACCTCGCGTGGGCCCTCGATGGTGCCGGGGCCGAACTGCTGCAGCGGGCCCTGCAGCAGAACCTGGTGGACCAGGTCGGCTTCAGCAGCCATGGGGACCCCGCACTGATTGAGCAGGCCCTGGACAGCGGGCGGTTCGGGTTCGCCAGCCTCCACCTGCACCTCTTCGATCCGCGCAGGCTGCCGCTGGCCGCCAGGGCCCTGGCGGGAGGCCTTGGGGTCATGGCCATCTCACCGGCCGACAAGGGCGGGCTGCTGCATCGGCCCTCCCCCGAACTGGTGGACGACTGCCAGCCCTTCCACCCCCTCGAGCTGGCCTACCGGGTGCTGCTGGCCCGCGGCATCAGCACCCTCACCGTGGGGGCTTCGCGGCCGGAGGATCTGATCTGGGTCGAAACCCTGGCGGGTCGTGACGGGCCGTTGACGGCAGAGGAGCAGCAGAGCCTCGAGCGACTGCAGCAACGCCGGCACGAGCGGCTGGGAAACAGCCAGTGCCATCAGTGCAGGGCCTGTCTGCCCTGCCCCCGGGAGGTGCCGATCCCGGAACTGCTGCGCCTGCGCAACCTGGCCGTGGGCCACGGCATGGAAGCCCATGCCCGTGAGCGCTACGGCATGGTGGGGCAGGCCGGCCACTGGTTCGAGACCGTCGCGGCCGATGCCTGCCGCCGCTGCCAGGACTGCCTGCCCCGCTGCCCCCACGGGCTGCCGATCCCGGAGCTGCTGGCCGACACCCATCGACGCCTGGCGGCCCCGCCCCGCCGTCGGTTATGGGGCTGAAGCCCTCCAGAGGGCTTCGGCCGCCGAGCGCTGCTCCGGCGAGAAGGGCATCAGCGTGCTGCAGCGGCTGAGCAACGCGTCGGAGGGGTATTGCAGTTCGGCCCCGGGCAGGCCGGCCAGCGCCGCCGCCAGCAGGGCCCGGCGCAGGGGCGGTGTGAACCCGGCCCGCAGCAGTTGCGCCAGCAGCGGCGGCCTGCGCTGCTGCTGCAACCAGGCCAGGGGAGGCGGCGGGGCCTGGGGAGGACGCAGCAGCATGACCCACCAGAGGGGGCTGCCGGTGGCGGGCAGCACCGCCCGCAGGCGGGGATCCCGACGCAGCAGCGGCACCACGACCTGGCTGGGCAGCACCGCCCCATCGGCCTCCCCCTGCAGGAGCAGGGTGAGGGCATCGCGATCACTGAACCCGCGGGCCTGCCGGCGCAACAGCGACAGGCTGCGTTCCGGATCTCCGAGGCGCTCTGCCAGATCAAGCACCAACCGCGGGGCCGCCGGCAGGAGCAGCCGACCCCGCAGGCCGGGGTCCAACAGCAGCGACCAGTCCTGGCCGGTCAGGTCTGGTCGATCGCGCAGCACGATCAGCCACGGACCGAAGGCCAGGGGCAGGCCCCAGCGCAGCAGCGGCCGGGCCTGGGGCAGCAGGTCGGCCTCGAGGTCCAGGCCCGACCAGCCTCCGACCCTGGAGGGCTCCCAGGCCGTGGCCCAGCCATCGGGCAGAGCGAGCATCGCGGCATCCGCCGGCCAGACGGGCGTCGTGGCCTTCACCGGTGGCGTCCAGTCGGCAGCCATCCAACCGGCGGGGAGACTGCGCAGAAGGGGCGACGGCAGCAGGCCCGGCGGCGCCAGCAACCGTTGGCGCCGCGGCGGGCGGCAGGCCGCCAGGGGGGCCAGGGCGGCCAGCAGGAGCACCCGCCGACGGGTGAGCAGGGAGCGCATTGCCTGACCCTACCGGGACGCCTCGAGCAGCTCGCAGGCCCGGTCGCAGCGTTCCGCCAGCTCGGCGGCGGTACCGCCCAGCTGCTCCCAGAGCCAGGCCAGGCCTCCGGCCCCCACCCCCTCCTTGACGTATCCCTGCTCGTAGTCGCGCAGGGCACCGGAGCGGCAGCGGTGAAAACGCAGACCGCTGTGCAGCAGCTGAGGCGCCACCTGCCAGCGCTCACCGATCCGCCCCAGCAGTCCCTCCAGATCACTGGAGGGCTCCTGCGCCACCCAGGCCGTGGTCACGACGGCCGCATGGGCGGCCAGCCAGGGGCGATGGGCGGGGGGGGCCAGAGACAAGGCCAGGGCCAGAATCGCCGCCATCTGACTGCCACCGGCCAGCAGCACGCGTGGGGCCGGGGCGCCGCCAGAGGCCGGAGGCTGGGGCGGCCCATCCAGCAGACCCTCCAGCAGACCGAGGGCCAGGGCCTGCAGCGGGTCCCCCACGGCGGCCAGCCAGCCCAGAGAGTCCCCATCGCTGACACCGGCCCCCCGGGCGGCAGCCAAACCACGGTCGACCAGGGCCGCCCGCAGCCCGTGGGGCGGCTGACGGCAGCTGCCACTCACCAGGCCCGCCGCCGCGACGCCCAGCCCGCAGAGCAGGGCCTCAGCGGTGCTGGTGCCACCGGGCACGCATTCCGCCAGCAGCAGCACACCATCGGGGTGACGCCGTCGCCAGCGGGTGGCGAGGGAGCGACCGAACTGCCGCCGCCGCTGGACCGCCGTCGCCGCCATGGCCCGACCAGTGCTGAGGCAACGGGCGGGGGACAGACCCAGCCGCAGATGGGGCACCGCCGGGGCGACCATGGCGCCGGCATCGATGACCAGGGGCTCGAGCGCCAGCCCCTGACAGGCCACCCAGCTGATCAGCGCCGGACTGACGCCAGCGGGCAGCGGCGGCAGGGCATGGGGACGTCTGCCAGCTGGGCCCAGCAGCAGCAGCTCGGCATCGGCGGCCGCCGTGAGGCGGCGGCTCTGGGCCGTGGCACCGGCCGCCGAGATACCGGGCACGGCGGCGGTCTCCGTGCCGCCCAGCACCAGCATCACCTGCAGGCCGCCGCTGAGACGGGCCCTGTCGACCGTCGTCCCCCAGTCAGCTGCCATCCAGGCTCAACAGAGGCTGCAGCGACGGCGGTGGCGGCGGCAGGGGCTGACCGAGTCTTGGGAACACCCAGTGGGCCACGGCGTGCAGGGCCCCCACGTACACGACGTTCTGGAGAATCACCAGCAGCACAGCCATCAGCTCGACCTGGATCAGATCCGGGGCGCCGGCCCACTGGAGACGATCGGCGAGGCCCTCAAGCATGCCGGCGGCAGCGGTGGTGATGACCACCCACAGGTTCTCCCCCAGCAGCACCGACACCACCGCCAGTCGCAGCAGAAAGCCCAGGGCGCCGATGAGCACCCCACCGGCCAGGGAGATCCACCAGCTCTGACGGCGACCCCAGCACCAGCCCAGCCAGAGGGACAGAAGGCCGTAGGGGAAGAGCATCAGGGGCCCCCGCACCGGCCCCATCAGCACCACCAGCAGCAGCACCGCCACCGCCACACCCTCGAGGCCGGCACGCCCCCCCTGGCGCATCTGGAGCAGCACCAGGGGCAGCGGGATCGCCAGCCTGAAGAGGGCATCGCCGATGGGCAGGTAGTAGATGGCCACCCACAACAGCCCCGTGCTGGCGGCCAGGTAGGCCGTCTCCGACAGCCGTCGGGCGGCGCGACGGCGGGCCTCAGCGGGCACGGGTCGGAGTCGGGGTCGGAGTCGAAGTCGAAGTCGGGGCCTCGTCCCCGGTCTGCAGACGCTCGATCGTCTCGACCTCAAAGGGAAGCTCGGCGGCCCGCAGGGCCTGGGTGAGGGCCTCGGCAGGGGCGGCGGGGTCGGTGCGGGGCAGGCGCAGCACCACGCGGTACGGGACCGTCGCCGCAGCCGGCGTGGACCGCGGCAACGGGGTCGGTGCAGGGGCAGGGGCCGCTGTCGCGACAGGCGTCGGGGCAGGAGCAGGGGCCGTGCCAGCGGGAGCTATCCCGGGTGCGGCTGTCGGCGTTTTCAGTGGGGACTGGGACGGAGACGGAGACGGGGGCGTCACCGGTGAGGCGGCCGGAGCCGGGCCAAAGCTGTCGCCGAGACGGGTGCCCAGGGGGGTGCCACTGCAGCCGCCCAGACCGAGCAGCAGGGCGAGCAGCAACAGCGAACCGCCTGCGGGCTCAGGCCTTGACACGGCTGGAGCTCCGGCTCGAGGAACTGCGGGCCGCAGGGCGTCGGGCAGGCTTGGCCGCCGGTTTGGCGGCGGATTTCGTCGTCCGGCGTCCTCCCTTGGAGGCCGTCTTGGCCGCCAGCAGCTCCAGAGCCTCGGGCATCTCGATCGACTCGGCAGCGCGACCTTCGGGCAGGGACGCGTTGACCTTGCCGCTCTTCACGTAAAGACCGTAGGGACCGTCGAACACCGCCACGGGCTCACCCGTCTCAGGATGGGAGCCGATCGTGCGCAGGGCAGTGCGGCCCCCGCGCCCCCGCTTCGGCATGGCCAGCAGTTCCAGGGCGCGCTCCAGGTCGACCGTGAGCACGTCATCCTCGGCCTTGAGCGAGCGGTAGTCCTTCTCGCCCTTGCCGCGGTCGTGAACCACATAGGCCCCGAAACGCCCCAGCCCCGCCTGCACCCGCCCGCCCTCGGGGTGGTCACCGAGCTCCCGCGGCAGCTGCAGCAGACCGCAGGCCGCCTCAAGGGTCAGGTCCTCAGGCTTGGTCCCCTTGGGCAGCGAGGCACGGCGGGGCTTGGGGTTGTCGTCGCTCACCTGGCCGCGCTGCACGTAGGGCCCGTACTGACCGAAGAGCAGATAAACAGCCTCGCCGGTGCTGGGGTCGACCCCCAGGCTCTCGGGGCCATCAGCCTTCTGGCGCAGCAGCAGTTCGGCCTTGGGGGCGTCGAGGTCGGCCGGCGTCAGCTCCTGGGGCAGGGTGGCCTTGATCAGTTCCTCCTCACCGTCCTCGCCGGGACGGCGGGCCTCGAGATAGGCACCGAAACGGCCGATGCGCACCACACAGGGCAGACCCTCGAGGTTGATGGTGCGGAAGGCGGTCGCATCGATGTCCCCCTCACGGCGGGCCACCTGCTGCTCAAGCCCGTCATCCCCCCGATAGAAGCGGTCGAGATACGGACGCCAGTCGGTTGAACCATCGGAGATCTCGTCGAGGGTGGTCTCCATGCGGGCCGTGAAGCTCGGGTCCACCAGGTCGGGAAAGTGCTCCTCCAGCAGGGCCGTGACGGCGAAGGCCGTGAAACTGGGGATCAGGGCATTGCTCTGCAGGGTGGCGTAGCCGCGGTCGCAGATCGTGCCGATGATCGAGGCGTAGGTGGAGGGGCGGCCGATGCCTTCCTTCTCCAGCACCTTGACCAGGGCGGCCTCGCTGTAGCGGGCGGGCGGCTGGGTCTGGTGACCCACGGCCTCGCAGACGCTGCAATCGGGATGGTCACCCACGGTGAGAGCTGGCAGCAGCACCTCCTGACCCTCAAGGGCCGCATCGGGGTCATCGCTGCCCTCGACATAGGCACGGAAGAACCCGGCGAAATCGATGCGCTTGCCGGAAGCCCGGAAGCGGGCGTCGACCACGTCGATCTGCACCGCCAGCATCGTCAGCCGCGCGTCGGCCATCTGCGACGCGACCGTGCGTTTCCAGATCAGCTCGTAGAGGGCCAGGTCGAGCCCGGCCAGGCCTGTCTCCGCGGGGCTGCGGAAGCTCGAGCCTGCCGGTCGGATCGCCTCATGGGCCTCCTGGGCGTTGCGGCTGCGGGTCGTGTACTGCCGGGGCTGGGGACTGAGGTGATCCTTGCCATAGCGCTCCTGGACACAGTCCCGGGCGGCGGCGATGGCCTGCTCGCTGAGATGCACCGAGTCGGTGCGCATGTAGGTGATGAAGCCCCTTTCGTAGAGCCCCTGGGCCGTGCGCATGGTCTCGCGGGCCGAGAGCCGCAGCTTGCGGTTGGACTCCTGCTGCAGGGTGCTGGTGGTGAAGGGGGGAGCGGGGCGACGGACGGTGGGCTTCTCCTCGACCTCCGCGACGGTCCAGGGGCTTCCGTCGATGGCGGCCTGCAGGGTGCGGGCGTCGGCCTCGCTCAGCAGCCGCACCTGCAGGTCCTGCTTGATGGCCCCGGTGGCCTCGTCGAAGTCGGCACCGGTGGCGATGCGCTCACCCCGCAGATGGGTGAGCTTTGCCTCGAAAGCCAGGCCGCCATGCTCGAGGCGGGCCTTGAGGTCCCAGTAGCTGCCGCTGCGGAAGGCGCGGCGGGCACGTTCCCGCTGCACCAGCAGTCGC
>JBMOIF010000032.1:0-24960 GCA_049317465.1 Prochlorococcaceae cyanobacterium
CAAGAACACCCTGATCATCATGACCTCGAACATCGGTTCGAAGGTGATCGAGAAAGGCGGTGGTGGTCTTGGCTTCGAGTTTGGAGGTGGTGACGCCGAGGAGAATCAGTACAACCGCATCCGCTCCCTGGTCAACGAAGAGCTCAAGCAGTACTTCCGGCCAGAGTTCCTCAACCGTCTCGACGAGATCATCGTCTTCAGGCAGCTGAGCCGCGACGAGGTCAAGCACATCGCCGAAATCATGCTGCGCGAGGTCTTCGCACGCATGAAGGAGAAGGGCATTCACCTCTCGGTGACAGAGGCCTTCAAGGAACGGCTGGTCGAGGAGGGTTACAACCCCAGCTATGGCGCCCGTCCTTTGCGCAGGGCCGTGATGCGGCTTCTTGAAGACTCCCTGGCCGAGGAATTCCTCTCCGGTCGCCTCAAGGATGGGGATTCTGCCCTCGTTGATGTCAACGACGACAAGCAGGTGGTCATCCGCCAGGCGACCCTGCCGCCCCAGCCCGAGCTGGCCGGCAGCAGCGCCTGAACCGATGGAGCCGTTGACGGCCTGCCACGCCATCGCGCCGGCCCGCGTCATGCGTGGGCCCGGCAGTTGGAGCCACGCGGCCCCCGCGGTCACCGGCCTCGGCACCCGTCCCCTGCTGCTGGGTCGCAGCAGATCCACGGGGGCTGTACGGAAGCGGCTGGCGGCTGACCTGGACCGCCAGGGCTGCCACACGATTCCAGCCGAACTGCGCTGGGACTGCTGCCCCGAGGACCTCGCCACCCTTGAGGAGCACTCCCGGACCGAGCAGGTCGATCTGGTGATCGCTGCCGGCGGCGGCAAGGTGCTGGACGCCGGCAAATTGCTGGGCCATCGGCTCGGACTTCCAGTCGTGACCGTTCCCACTAGCGCCGCCACCTGTGCCGGCTGGACGGCCCTCAGCAACCTCTACAGCCCGGCGGGCGCGTTCCAGGGGGATGTGGCCTTGGAACGCTGCCCCGATCTGCTGGTCTTTGACCATGAACTGATCGTCGGCGCCCCTGCCCGGACCCTGGCCAGCGGCATCGCCGATGCCATGGCCAAGTGGTACGAGGCATCGGTCAGCAGTGGTGCCAGCGACGACGGACTGATCCAGCAGGCTGTCCAGCAGGCACGGGTGCTGCGGGATCAGCTGCTGCTGGACGGCCTCGCGGCCGTGAACCAGCCAGGCTCGCCCGCGTGGGTGCGGGTGGCGGAAGCCTGTGGCCTCACCGCAGGTCTGATCGGTGGACTGGGGGGAGCCCGCTGCCGGACAGTGGCCGCCCACGCCGTCCACAACGGCCTCACCCAGCTGCAGGCCTGCCACGACAGTCTCCACGGGGAGAAGGTCGGCTTCGGCATCCTTGTTCAGCTGCGGCTGGAAGAGACCCTCGGTGGCAACGGTCTGGCAGCCCAGGCCCGCCGCCAGCTCCTGCCGTTCCTCCAACAGCTTGGGTTGCCGGTGACCCTCCACGACTTCGGTCTGGCCCAGGCCTCCCTGGCCGATCTCCTCGAGGTGTGCACCTTTGCCTGCCGCCCGGGGTCTGATCTGCACCATCTGCCCTTTGCGGTGTCAGCCGATGATCTGCTGGCCGCTCTGGTCACCACCAGTCAGGGGCTTGTCGTGCCCAGGGAGGCCCTCTGACCGCCACCACCGCACCCCGGGTCGCAGGACCGGATCTGCTGCTCTGGGCTGGCGTGAGTCTGCTGGATCCCCAGGCCAGGGATCTGGTCAGCAGCGTCCGCTGGCTTCCCTGCCCGGTGCCAGGCCACCCCGATCTCCTCGGCCCATGGCCCGTGGCGGTGCTGGGCAGCGGCCCACCGCTGCTGCTGCTGCACGGTTTCGACAGCTCCTTCCTGGAGTTCCGGCGGCTGGCCCCCCTGCTGGCGGCAGACCATCAGCTCTGGATCCCCGACCTCTGCGGCTTCGGCTTCACCCCCCGGCCGCCAGGCCAGGCCTGGGGTCCAGACCTTGTCTTGCAGCACCTGGAGGCCCTTCTGCCACAGCTGCAGGGGGAGGGTGCACCCGCGGCAGGCATCATCGCCGCGTCGATGGGCGCTGCGGTGGCTCTGCACCTCACCCGCCGGCTCGAAAGCAGCGGTCGTGCCGCCCCCGCGAGGCTGTTGCTGCTGGCCCCCGCCGGTCTCGGTGGCCGGCCTCGGCCCGTCCCCCCTCCGCTGCACCGTCTGGGGGCGGCCCTGCTGGGTCTGCCCGCCGTACGACGGGGCCTCTGCCGTCAGGCGTTCGCCGATCCTGAGGCCAGTGTGGGCCCCGCGGAGGAACAGATCGCCTCCCTGCATCTGGCCGTGCCCGGCTGGGCCGAAGCCCTGGCCGGCTTTGCCCGCAGCGGAGGCTTTGCGGGGGCCGGTGCCCCCCTGCCGGCGGCGGCGGTGCGGGTGCTGTGGGGAAGCAACGACCGCATCCTGAGGCAGCCGGAGCTGCGGCAGGCGGCCGAACTTCTCGGGGAGCGGCTCGAACTGGTGCCGCAATGCGGACACCTGCCCCACCTCGACCTGCCGTCCCTGGTGGCCCGCCGCTGGAGGGAACCCTGGGAACACTGAACCTGATCAGCGGCGCCATCGGCCTCTGGCTGAAGCACCTCTGCAGCCGCCTCGACCACCTCGACCTTGAGCTGATCGGCACCGGCAGAGCCCTGCTGGCGGGGCAGCTCGAGGGGGTGCGGCTGGAGGCCCGGGGCGTCGTGATCGAAGGCATCGCCCTGAAACACGTGCAGCTGCGCAGTGACCCCATCCGCCTTGACCTGGGCCCCCTGCTGCGGGGGCGACCGCTGCAGCTGCGCGAACGTTTCGTGGTCACCGGATCGGTGTGCCTCGATGGCGAAGGCCTCAACCAGTCGCTGGCCCACCCCGCCTGGCGGCGCTTCTCTGACTCCCTGGCCATGACGCTGCTGCAGCGGCCGGGCCTCGATCGCTACGAACTGGAGGGGGAGCAGCTCACCGTGGTGGGAGACGACGGTCGCCGGGCGCCATGCCGGCTCGTGGTGCGCAACGGCGGACTGTGCACCGAGCCGGGCGACCTGGCGGTGCCCCTGGACCCGGCGATGCAGATCAACGACGTCGTCTGCCGCGACGGACAGGTCGAGCTCACCGGCCGCTCGATTGTCAGTGCAGCAGGGGCAGCGCCAGGGTGAGGGCGTGCACGACCGCCGCCGGTGTGAACAGGTAGCTGTCGACCCGGTCGAGGATCCCGCCATGGCCAGGGATCAGCTCACCGGAATCCTTGACGCCCGCATCCCGCTTGAGCATCGATTCCGTCAGGTCGCCCACGAGGGCCATCAGGGCGACCAGCCCCCCCAGCAGGGCCCCCGCCACGACCCCCAGGGAGCCTGACCAGCCCACCAGAGGCAGGCCGGCAGCCCCCACCAGCACCGCCCCCAGCAGCCCCGCCAGGGCTCCCTCGACGGTCTTGCCAGGCGACACACCGCTCAGGGGAGTGCGGCCATAGCGGCTGCCCCACACGTAGGCCGCGCAGTCGGCGGCCCAGATCATCAGAAACGTGAGCAGCGTCAGCGCCAGGCCGCTGTGGTGGGGCCAGCGCGGAGAGAACAGGGGTTCGGCCAGCGTGCGCAGGCGCACCCAGTGGCTGGGGAGAAACCCGAGATAGAACAGCCCGAAGATGGAAGCCGCCACATCGGCGATGGTGCCGCCGCCCGGCTGCAGCAGCAGCCAGCCGCAGATCACCGATCCGGCGATGGGAAGCACGGCCGCCGCCCAGGGGCCGGCGGGATCCAGCTGGGTGATCAGCAGCAGCAGCGGACAGACCACCAGAACGGTCTTGGTCGCCGGTCGGATGCCCTTGAACCGGGTCAGCCGGAAATACTCGAGCAGGGCCAGATCAACGATCACGGCCAGGGCGATGCTGAACCACCAGCCCCCCAGCGCCACGATCAGCAGGGCAAAGGCGGCGGCAGCCAGACCGCTAGCCAGGCGGCCCCCCATCAAGGCCGTTCCGCCGCGATCAGGAAGAGCGGTTCGGCCGCCGCCAGCCGGGTCTGATCACCCCGACGCTGCATGCGATGGACCGTGGCCTGCACGACCTGCAGATCACCGGCCTGCAGCTGACCAAGCTGATCGATGGCGTCCACCAGACCCTCGAGGCTGGCCGTGCTGATCACCAGACGCCCCCCTGGAGCCAGGCTGCTCCAGACCAGTCCGAGCACATCGCCCTGGGGCCGCCCCACCTCGAGCAGCACCCGATCGGGATGGGGCGACAGGCTGTCGAGGTCATCCGGCGCCTGCCCCTGATGGATCTGCAGGTTGGTGATGCCGAAACGCCGGCGGTTGTGCTCCAGCAGTTCCAGGGCCTCCGGGTCCCGTTCGAGGGCCTGAACCCGACCCCGGGGAAGCAGGCGGGCGATCTCGAGGGCCAGGGCCCCGGTGCCACCCCCCACATCCCAGACCAGGGAGTCTGGCCGGGGACGCAGGTGGGCAAGCAGCATCACCCGCTGCTCCAGCGGGGTGGGGCTGAACCCAGGGGCCGCCGCGAAGGCGGCGTCGGGCAGACCGGGTGTGACGAAATCCCAGCGGAACGGCCCCGCCTCTGAATCCGGGAGTGCACTCACCATCGGCACCGCTGCTGGGCCAGGGAACTCAGGCCAGAACCCTCACCGTATCAGCGATCTGCCCATGCCAGCGGCGCTGCAGATCCTGCAGCCAGGCCACGGTCGTGCCACAGATCCTTTCCCCCGGCAGCAGCAGCGGAATCCCGGGGGGATAGGGGCACAGGGGCTCGGCCGCCACTTCCCCCTCGGCCTCGGCCAGGGGCAGCGATCGACTGGGGGCACGCCAGGCCACCCCGGGGGGCAGCTCGGGCTCGGCCAGGGCGGGATGGGGCAACGGCGCCAGGTCCGGCGGAGCCGCTCCACCGGCCGCTGCCAGGGCCAGCAGGGCCCGCCCCAGGGGCCGCTCCAGACCCCGCACCGGGCCCAGACCAAGGCAGAAGGTAAGCGAGAGCACCTCGGGGCATTCGGCGATGACCCCACGGTCCAGCAGCCAGGCATCGGCGGCCGGCCCGTCCCAGCCCAGGGGAGCGGTGGCCAGCACGAGCCTCAGCGGATCATCGCCGGGCAGCAGCGGCAGGCCCCGGTCGCCAAGGGCCGTCGCCAGCCGGCGGGCCTGATGCAGACGCCGGGCGAGGCGCCGGCGGCCGGCAGCCCCCCAGGCCCAGGCGATGCTGCGCTCCGCCGCCAGCAGCAGCGGCAGGCTTGGGCTGCTGGTCTGCAGCCAGCCGAGGGCCCGTTCAACGGCCTCGACCGCAATGCGCGGGCCCTGGAGATGCAGCACGGCCGTCTGGGCCAGGGACCCCAGGCTCTTGGCCAGCGACTGCACCACGAGGTCGGCGCCTGCCGCCAGGGCCGCCGGGGGCAGGTCGGCGGCCAGCCCGAAATGGCCGCCATGGGCCTCGTCGACCAGCACGGGCACGCAGGCCCCGTGGGCCACGGCCACCAGGTCAGCCAGGGGCGCCGCCCGTCCCTGGTAGGTGGGGGAGAGCAGCACCAGCAGATCCAGGGGTCCGGACGCCAGCACCTCTGGCAGCCAGACCGCCAGCTGCGCCGCCGTCGGCGGCAGCCAGAGGCCCGTGGCGGTGTCGAACGGAGGGCTGTAGAGCACCGGCCGGAGATGCCCGAGCACACAGCCGTGCAACAGGCTGCGGTGCAGATTGCGCGGCAGCATCACCCGACCGCCGGGCGGCACCGCCGCCAGCAGAGCGGCCTGCAGCAATCCGCTGGCGCCGTTGACGCCATACCAGCTGTGCTCGGCCCCCACACAGGCGGCGAGGCGGCGCTGGGAATCTGCCACCGCGCCGTCGGCCTCCAGCGGACCGCCGATGGCCGGCAGCTCCGGCAGGTCAAGGTGCCAGGGAAGTCCGCGGAGCTCCCCGCGGGGAGCCCCCTGACCGCGACGGTGGGCCGGCAGGTGCAGCGCCAGCCGCTCCCGCCCCCGTCCGGTCAGGGCCGCCAGACTGCGGGCCAGCGGCCAGCGGGGTTCAGGGGAAGCGGCAGCCGGCATCGTCAACCCAGGGCGACCCTTTCTAGAGTCGCCCCAACTGGCCAGGCCGCCATCAGATCCCCCGCCCCCGTCCCTCTGCATCAGCTGGTCGGCCGCCTGATCGTGGTGGTCTGGCAGCTTCTGAGCCTGACCCTCACACTGATGGTCCAGGGGGGCAGCCGTGATCCCGACGTGCAGCGCCGCCTGGGGGGGCGCCTGCTCTCGACCCTCACCGGTCTGGGTCCCTGCTTCATCAAGCTGGGTCAGGCCCTCTCCACCCGGCCCGACCTGGTGCGGCGCGACTGGCTGGACCAGCTGACCCGTCTGCAGGACGACCTGCCCCCCTTCGACCACGCCATCGCCCTGGCGACGATCGAGGCCGACCTGGGCTCCCCGGCGGCCACCCTCTTCGCCTTTTTCCCCGACCGTCCGGTGGCGGCCGCCAGCCTCGGTCAGGTGTACCGGGCGGTGCTGCACGACGGCCGTCCGGTGGCGGTGAAGGTGCAGCGACCCCATCTGCACGAGCGGCTGCAGCTCGACCTGGCGGTGATCCGCGTGCTGGCCCGATGGGCCGGTCCCTTCCTGCCCCTAAACCTGGGTGATGACCTCAGCGCGATTGTCGAGGAATTCGGCACAACGCTGTTCCGCGAGATCGACTACGGCCTCGAGGCCGACAACGCCGAGCGCTTCGCCGAACTCTTCGCCGATGACCCCTCGGTGGTGGTTCCAGCGGTCGAACGGGCGTACAGCAGCCGCCGGGTGCTCACCACCACCTGGCTGGACGGCTGCAAGCTTCAGAACCGCTCCGACCTCGAACGTCTCGGGCTCGACCCCACCACCCTGGTCCGGATCGGGGTGATCTCTGGCCTGCGTCAGCTGCTCGAATTCGGCTACTTCCACGCCGATCCCCACCCGGGGAACCTCTTCGCCCTCGCCGGTGGCCCGGATGACGACGGCTGCCTGGGCTACGTCGACTTCGGCATGATGGACATGCTGAGCAACGACGACCGGCTCACCCTCACCGACGCCGTCGTCCATCTGATCAACCGCGACTTCGCAGCCCTGGCCCACGATTTCGTGCGGCTCGGTTTTCTGCACCCCGACACAGACCTGTCGCCGATCCTGCCGGCCCTTGAAGAGGTGCTCGGCGGTCAGCTGGGCGAATCGGTGGGCAGCTTCAACTTCCGCACCATCACCGATCGGTTTTCGGAGCTGATGTTCGATTACCCGTTCCGGGTGCCGGCCCGCTTCGCCCTGATCATCCGGGCGGTGGTGAGCCAGGAGGGCCTGGCCCTGCGGCTCGATCCCGACTTCAGCATCATCCGTGTGGCCTACCCCTACGTGGCCCGGCGGCTGCTCTCGGCCGACACCGACGAGATGCGCCGCAAGCTGCTTGACATCCTCTTCGACCGCCGCGGGCGGCTTCAGCTGCAGCGGCTTGAGAATCTGCTCGATGTGGTCGCCAGGGATGCTCCTCCCGTGGCCCTGTTGCCGGTGGCCGGAGCCGGCGTGCGCCTGCTGCTCGGCCGACGCGGTCACGATCTGCGCCAGCGGTTGCTGCTGACGCTGGTGCGCGATGGCCGCCTGCATCTCGACGACCTGCAGGCCCTGGGGCGGCTGCTGCGACGGCAGCTGGATCCATCGCGGCTGGCGGGCCAGCTGCTGCAGGGTCTCACCGCTTAGCCTTCAGCTCCTTTCGGTCAGACCCGGTGGAGCCTTCGGACCTCTTTGACCCGTACGACCTTCCCGAGGTGGTGCTGACCCAGCCGCCGTACCTGCTCAGCGGGCTCGGCCTGGCCATCGGCGTGGCCTGTGGTCTCACCCTCGGACGCCTGGTGCAGGACCGGCTTGAGGGCTGGAAGCAGGAGCGGCTGCCGCTGCTGCCCCTCGGCCGGGCCGAGTTCAGCCTCGCCTACACCGGCACCCTGGTGGGGATCACCCTCTTCATCGGCGGGGCCCTGCAGGTGTTCGGCTTCGGCGCCGGCACGGCGCTGCTGGTGGCACTGATGCTCGCGCTGCTCACCGGTGGGGCCCTCTGGGTGCAGCTGGAACGGCTGATGAGTCAGGTGGAGGAGGGCCGCTTCCGCGCCGTCGACTTCGACAACTTCGACGAGTTCTTCTGATACCGACCGCCCATCGCCGGGCCAGCTCCGGCGATGGGACCTAGATTTCCGCCAGATCCACCGACCCGCGCCTGATGGCCGCGACCCCTCCACCCCAGGCGCAGCCCGCCCGCCTGCTGGTGGTCGAGGACGACGACACGATCCGCGAGACGCTCACCGAGGTGCTTCAGCGCGAAAGCTTCGACGTGGATCCGGTGGCCACCGGCACCGCCGCCCTCGACCGCTTCAAGGGCTCCCCTGACCGGGACCCCGTCGATCTGGTCCTTCTCGATCTGATGCTGCCGGGGGTGAGCGGGCTCGACGTCTGCCGCTACATCAGACGCCGGGGCTTCTCGACCCCCATCCTCGTGCTGAGCGCCCGCGATTCAGAGACCGACCGTGTGGTGGGCCTGGAGGTTGGCGCCGACGATTACCTCGGGAAGCCCTTCGGCATGCGGGAACTGGTGGCCCGCTGCAGGGCGCTGCTGCGTCGCCGCAGCCGCAGTGGCACCGAAACCGGCAAGGAGGCCCTGCGCTTCGATGGCATCACCCTCTACCCCGATGAATGCCGGGTGACCCGCGACGGCCGCGAGATCAACCTGTCACCCAAGGAATACCGGCTGCTGGAGGTGTTCCTGCAGAGTCCGCGCAGGGTCTGGAGCCGCGACAAGCTGCTGGAGCGGGTCTGGGGCATCGACTTCATGGGCGACAGCAAGACCGTGGATGTGCACATCCGCTGGCTCCGCGAAAAGCTCGAAACCAACCCCAGCGCCCCTGAGTACATCACCACCGTCCGTGGCTTCGGCTACCGCTTCGGATGAGCGGCTGGTGGCAGGCCCTGCGACGCCTGCTGGTGGGCCGCAGACCTGATCTCCGTGGTCTGGAGACAGATCTGCTGCTGAGCTGGCTCGACGACTCCCCCCTGGGCCTGCTGGTGGTGGACCGGTGGAACCGGATCCAGCACCTCAGCCCCAGGGCCCGGAGCCTTCTCCACACAGCCCCCGAGCGCGCCGTGCAGCAGCGCTACCTGATCGAGGTGGTCCGCTGCCACCAGCTCGAGCGCGCCGTCCGCCATGCCCGCGACCACCGCACCCCCCAGGAGGTCGAATGGACCTACACGGCGGTGAGCGCCTCCCCCCTCGAGCCGGAACCGATCCAGAACGAACCCCTGGAGGCGGTGGCTCTGCCCGGCAGGAATGGCTGGGTGGGGGTGCTGCTGCAGAGCCGCCAGTCGCTGGAGGCCCTGCGGGAGCAGCAGAACCGCTGGATCAGCGATGTGGCCCACGAGCTGCGGACACCGCTGACAGCCCTGGCCCTGGTCAGCGAAAGCCTGGCCCTGGCGGGTGAACCCGGTCAGGAGGTGCTGCTGGATCGGCTGCAGCGGGAACTGGACCGGCTGCAGCAGCTGGTCGCCGACCTGCTCGAACTGAACCGGCTCGAGGGAGACGAGCTGCCGGGCAGCCTCTCGGATCTGAACCCGGTGGACCTGCCGGCCCTGGTGCTCAAGGCCTGGCAGAGCCTCACCCCACTGGCGGAACCGCGAGGGGTGTGGATCGAGATCGATTCCCTTTCAAGGGCTGTGGTGCGGGGCGAGGAATCGCGGCTGCACCGGGCCCTGCTGAACCTGCTCGACAACGCCCTGCGCTATTCCCCCGACCAGAGCCCGGTCGAAGTGCGCATCAGCCGCGACAGCCGCTGGCTGCGGGTCGAGGTGCGGGACCATGGAGCGGGGTTCAGCGACGAGGACCTGCGGCACATGTTCGAGCGCTTCTACCGGGGCGATCCTTCCAGGGCGCGGGGTCGCCAGGTGGGCAGCGGCCTCGGCCTCGCCATCGTCGAGCGCATCGCCCTGGCCCATGGCGGCATGGTGCGGGCGGGCAACCATCCAGCCGGTGGGGGGCAGCTGCGGCTCAGCCTGCCGGCGGCCGACTGAAGGCGCATGGCGGCCGAACGCCTGCAGAAGCTGCTGGCCGCCGCCGGGCTGTGCTCCCGGCGCCAGGCCGAAGAGCTGCTGCGCAGCGGCCGGGTGATGGTCAACGGCCGACCGGCGCAGCTGGGGGACCGGGCCGATCCGCACCGCGATGACCTGCGGGTGGACGGTCGTCGGCTGCCTGCTGCCGCGGCACCGCTGACCGTGCTGCTGCACAAGCCCCTGGGGGTGCACTGCACCTGCCACGACCCCGCCGGTCGCCGCACGGTGCTCGACCTGCTGCCGCCCGAGCTGGCCAGCGGCCAGGGGCTGCATCCGGTGGGACGGCTCGATGCCGACAGCCATGGGGCCCTGCTGCTGAGCAACGAGGGTCAGCTCACCCTGGCCCTCACCCACCCCCGTTTCAGCCATCCCCGCACCTACCGGGTCTGGGTGGCCGGTCATCCTGACGGGGCCTGTCTGGAGGCCTGGCGTCGCGGGGTGCCCCTCGACGGCCGACCGAGTCGGCCGGTGCAGCTGCGTTGGTTGCGGCAGCAGAACGACCGCACCCTGCTCGAGCTGGTGCTGCGGGAGGGGCGCAACCGACAGATCCGGCGGACGGCGGCCCTGCTGGGCCACCCGGTGCTGGACCTGCTGCGACTGGCCGTGGGACCGGTGCGGCTGGGGGACCTGGCCCCCGGCGCCTGGAGGTCGCTCACCCCGCAGGAACAAACCGCCCTCCGGAACCTGCTGGCCGCCGCGGCAGGTCCCAGACTGGCGGCGGATCCCTGAGCCCATGCCCGCTCCCCGCTTCCCCCTGCCCGAGGGTCTGCAACGGACCATGGGGAGGTTCGTCAGCCGCCGGACCCCCGACGTCCCGGCACCCCCGCCGAGTCCGCCGGCGGCCGACTCGGCTCTGCAGAACCTCGGGGAGCGACTGCAGCAGGCACGCGAGGCCCGGGGCCTGAGCCGCCGTCAGCTGGCCCTGGAGACACGGATCAGCACCGCCGTGCTCGAGGCCCTGGAACGGGGCTGGACCGACCGGCTGCCTGAACCAGCCTTCCTGGGCACCATCCTGGCGAAACTGGCCCAGCGGCTTGAGCTGCCCGCCGAAGATCTGCAGGTGTCCCTGCGGGCAGCGGCGACGGCCCGGCGCAGCGGCCGCAGCCAGGACCCGACCATCGATCGGTTCACCCTCAGTTCGATCAACCTCTTCACCACCTGGCAGGGGACCATCGCCTACCTGCTCCTGCTGGCGGCAGGGCTCTACCTGCTCAATCTGCAGCGGCAGCAGCTCGTGGCCAGCAACGGCCTCAGCCTGCGGCCCATCCCGGCCTCGGCACCCACCCGCAGCGGTCCGGGGACCCCCGGCACCGACCAGCGGCCGGTGCAGCAGCAGCTGCTGACGCTCTACCCGGAGCTGCGCCCCCTGGAGGCGCCCGCCCCGACCCCCCTCGAGCGACTGGAACAGGACTGGAACGCTGACCGATCCGGCAGCCCTGTGCGCCGACCCGACACCCTCACCCTCCGCCTTCCCGAGGGGGTGGGCGCCGATCAGGTGGAGGCGCGCTGGAACGGCCAGCCGCTCCAGCCCGACCCCGGCAGACCCGGCACCTACCGCCTGCTGCCGCGGCCGTAGCGCCGCGCCATGGCCGTCAACCCGTCGAGGTGACCGGCCAGGTTGTCGAGGGGACCCGACAGACGCCAGCTCCAGTTGCCGCTGGCGGTGCCGGGCGTGTTGAAACGGGCCCGGTCGTCGAGGCTCATCAGGTCCTGGAGCGGCACCACCGCCAGGTCGGCGGTTGAGGCCAGGGCCAGCCGCAACAGCTCCCATGGGGGCGACTGCACCGGGTGCCCCAGCAGGGCCTCCATCTGGTTCTGCGCCTCGGCTGGCAGGGACGCCCACCACCCCAGCGCGGTGGCATTGTCGTGGGTGCCTGTGTAGACGACCCACGAGCCACCGCCGTAGTTGTGGGGCAGATAGGCATTGCCCGGATCGCCGTCAAAGGCGAACTGCAGCACCTTCATCCCCGGCAGACCGAAGCGATCCCTCAGGGCCTCCACCGGTGGGGTGATCACCCCCAGGTCCTCGGCCACCAGCGGCAGGGGCGACCCACGCCGCCGCTGCAGGGCCTCCAGCAGATCACGACCCGGTGACGGCCGCCAGCAGCCGTTCTCGGCCGTGCGGTCGCCGCCGGGCACGCTCCAGTAGGCCTCCAGCGCCCGGAAGTGGTCCAGCCGCAGCAGATCGAAGCAGTCGAGCTGGCGTTCAAGCCGCCGCAGCCACCAGCGGAAGCCGGTCAGCCGATGCCGGCGCCAGCGATAGACCGGGGTGGACCAGAGCTGACCGGTGGCCGCGAAGTAATCCGGAGGCACACCGCTCTGCTCGCTGAGGCCGCCATCCGGGCGCACGCTGAACAGCCCCGGACGGCTCCAGACATCGGCGCTGTCGTGGGCGACGTAGAACGGCAGATCACCGAGCAGCTGCACCCCCCGGGAACGGGCGTGGCGCCGCAGCTCCTGCCATTGCTGCTCCAGCCACCACTGGCGTTCGGCCTCGCGTCGCAGGGCGTCCGCCTCCTCCCGGTCCAGCTGCGCGAGGGCCCCGCGCGAGCGTCGTCGCAGGGGCTCGGGCCATTGCCACCAGGGCTGTCCGTCGAAGCGCTGGCGCAACACCAGAAACCGGGCATGGTCCGGCAGCCAGTCGGCCTGGGCAGCGCACCAGCGCCGGCAGAGCTGGCGCCGCTCCGGGGTCCACGCCGGCTCGGGCTGCTCGGGATCCACGAAGGCCGGGTTGAGGGCAAAGCTGCTGGGGGAGCTGTAAGGAGACCCGGTGCCATCGGTGGGGGCCAGGGGCAGCACCTGCCAGACGCCGATCCCGCGATCACCCAGCAGATCGATCCAGGCGCGGGCGGCGGCCCCGAAACCGCCACAGGAGCCAGGTCCCGGGAGGGCACTGAGGTGAAGCAGCACCCCGGTCTGGCGTTGACCGCCCAGCAGCTGACGCAGGTCCGTCATTCGGTGGGCAGCCGGTACTGACCGACGATGCGGCGGGCAAAGGCCGGCAGGTGGTCATCCACCCGGTCGGGATGATGGCGCCGCAGCCAGAGGGCGTTGCGGGTGAAGTGGGAATCGATCGAGAAGCGGGCGTATTCCAGACCGGTGGGGCCGAACCGCTGCACGAACCAGCCCACCAGTTCCGCCAGCCAGAGGGGCAGCCGCAGGGCCCGGTCGTAGGCCTCGATCCCCTGCTGCACGGCCTGGCGGCGATCGCCGGAACTCTGAACCTGACGGGTGGTCAGCAGTTCCTCGACCAGCGACAGCAGCCGCTCTCCGCGGTCGTTGCGAACGACGATCCACTGCCAGCCGAAGGGGGCGCCCATATAACCCACCACAAGATCGGCGCCGGCATTCACATAGTCGAAGCAGCTCAGGCAGCTGGGGGCGAAGACGTCCTTGAGCCGCGGGGTGTCGAGGCCGAAGAAGGGAACGGTCTCCACATGGCCATCCTCATGGCGGAAGTGGATGCGGAAGTCCTGCATGAACTCGTAGTGCACGACCGTGCCGGGGGAGCGGCTGGTGCTGTCGAGAAAGGTCTGGAGGCCTTCGCGGCTCACGTTGTCGACGCAGGGCAGGCCGAGCACATAGAGGTCCTCGAGCCCGAGGCTGTCCTGGACCGCCCGCAGGGCCTGGACCTGGCAGCCGACGCCGATGGCGAGCAGACGGCGGATGCCGCTGCCAGGCAGCTGCTCCAGCACCGAGAGGTTGTTGGAAAGTGTGGGCTTGTTCACCCGGGCAGCCAGCACCTCTTCGGGGGTGCGGGCGAGCACGGGCTCGGGGGTGAAGCGATCATCGGCGCTCTGGCGCACGCACAGCACCGCGTCCACCAGCCCCTGCTCGAGGGCCCTCGCCCCCAGGGTGCTGACGATGCCGGTCCACTGGGCTCCGGCCAGTCCAGGGTCGAGGCGGGCCGCCAGCATGCGGCGGAAGACGCCGAAATACAGCTCGTCGGGCTGTTCCAGGTCACGGCTGCGGCCATGGGCCTCGGCCTCCATCCGCTCGAAGCGCTGATGCAGGAAGGCGCAGGCACGACGGACATAGGCGACCCAGCGGCTGTCGCACAGACCGCAGTCGCTGCAAAGGTCCCGGGCCGGTCGCACCGTGCCGCGGGGCATCGGCCGCGCGCGCTGGTGAGGGGCGAGGGTCACGGGGTCGCCGGAGAGGCTGCCCCAACCTATCGGGCCCCACGACCGGGCCTGGGCCACACTGGCTCGACCTCCGCAACCCGCCATGGACGCCAGCCGGCGCTGGTCGCGTCGCCTGCGCATCGTCTGGAGGCTCGGAGCCGCTGCCGCCGGCGTGGGTCTGGGTCTGCAGCTGGGGAACTGGCTGGTGCCCCACCGGCGGCTGGCGGCCCCGGACGATCGGCGTACCCCGCTGGCCCGCCTGGCGGATCCCCCCGGCCGCCCCCTGTCCGTGCTGCTGCTCGGTGTCGATGGCGAGCGACGGGTGGACCGTCGGGCGGGCCATCCCACCGGTGGCGAGACCCAGGTGCTGCTGCTGGCGCGGGTGTCGCCCCAGGGTGGCCTCGATCTGCTGCAGCTGCCGGTCGAACTCACGGTCTCCCTGCCCGGCCAGCGCACCCCTGTGCGCCTGGCAGACCTGCGGCGCCTCGGTGGGGTGGCCCTCACCGCCGATGTCATCGGTCAGCTGCTCGGCGGCGAAGGCACCCCCCTGACGCCCGACCGCTACCTGGTGCTGCCCAGGCGGGCCCTGCGCGACCTGGTCGATGGCCTCGGGGGGGTGCCCCTGGAACTGGAGAACTCCCTGCAGTACCGAGACAGGGCCGGTGGTCTGACGATCGACCTGCAGGCCGGTCGCCAGTCGCTGGACGGCAAGCAGGTCGAGCAGCTGCTGCGCTTCCGAGGACCTGACAAGGGTGAGGGGGGGCGTCGCCTGCGGCAGCAGCTGCTGGTGCAGCCCCTGGCCCAGCGGTTGGGCGAGGCAGGCCTGGTGAGCCGACTGCCCCCGTTGCTGGACCGGCTGCAGCGGCAGGTCGACACCAACCTGAGCGCCGCCGAGATGCTCAGCCTGGTGGCGGCGGGCCTGGGGCAACCCCAGCGTCTGCGGATCGACCGGCTGCCCCTCGAGGCCGGCCCGGGCTCCCGCCCCCTGGACAGCCAGCGGGCGGAGGCCCTGCTCGAGCACTGGCGCCGACCCCAGGGGAGCGGTGAGCGTCGCCCTGGCCTGGTCGCGGTCGACGGCACCGACGCCGAAGCCGTCGATGCGGCGGTGCAGCGGCTCGAAGTAGCAGGGCTGCAGACGGTGATCCTGCCGCCGGCGGAGACCGCTCCCGCCGCCACGGTGATCCTGCACGGCTCAGACAGTCGGCTGGCGGCGGCGGTGCGCCAGGCCCTGGGTCAGGGAGGCCTCCAGGCCGGCCCCGGCAGCGCAGAGGCGGAGGTGGTGGTGCACCTGGGCCAGACCTGGCGCCCCCCCGTCAGCCGGAGGCCATGAAGGCGTGGTGGAGGCCGCGGCGACGGACCTGCAGCAGGGCCAGGAAGGCGTGGGGGTCGTCATCAGGGGCCGTCAGGGGGGGGAACCAGGGCAGCCCGTCCCGACGCCGGAGGGCGGCATCCCAGTCGCCGCCGACCTGCAGCAGGCCGAGGAGCGGCACCCGGTGCAGCCGCAGCAGGGCATGATGCAGCGCCCCCTGGCTGGCAGGACGATCGGCACCATCGAGGAGCACCAGGGTGGGCTGGCGCCAGGCCCCGAGGTCGTCGGCCCAGTCGACGGGATCGTGGCCGGGGACCGGAGCCAGCAGATCGCTGCCGTCCAGCGGGCCGCTCAGCTCGGCAGGTGCCGCCAGCCTCGCCAGTCGCAGCCCCCGGCGCGCCCCCAGGTCAGCCAGCAGCGGTTCGAGCACAGCGGTGCCATGGGGAGCGAGAATCAACGGAGGACGCATGGCGGCCACGCGGCTGCGTCGCTTCTACCATCGGAGGTCGAAACATCGACCGTCCCGCCGTGACGAGTTTCGTGGCCACTGAACGCCTGACCCACGGAGCCAGCGGCGAAACGAACCGGTTGAGGCTGTTCAGCGGCAGCGCCAATCCCGCCCTGGCCCGGGAGGTGGCGGCCTATCTCGGCATCCCCGATGGCCCCCGGGTGAGCAAGCGCTTCGCCGACGGCGAGCTGTACATCCAGATTCAGGAATCGATCCGGGGCTGCGACGTGTTCCTCGTGCAGCCCACCTGTGCTCCGGTCAATGACCACCTGATGGAGCTGCTGATCATGGTCGACGCCTGCCGGCGGGCCTCGGCCCGGCAGATCACGGCCGTGATCCCGTACTACGGCTACGCCCGAGCCGACCGCAAGACCGCCGGACGGGAATCGATCACCGCCAAGCTGGTGGCCAACCTGCTGGTGCAGGCCGGCGTCAAGCGCGTGCTGGCCATGGACCTGCATTCAGCCCAGATCCAGGGGTACTTCGACATCCCCTGCGACCACATCTACGGCTCGCCGGTCCTGGTCGATTACCTCGCCACCCGCGATCTGGGCGAGATGGTGGTCGTGTCGCCCGACGTGGGTGGCGTGGCCCGGGCCCGGTCGTTCGCCAAACGCCTCAACGATGCCCCCCTAGCCATCATCGACAAGCGGCGCTCGGCCCACAACGTGGCCGAAAGCCTGACGGTGATCGGCGAGGTGGCCGGCCGCACCGCGGTGCTCGTCGACGACATGATCGACACCGGCGGCACGATCTGCCAGGGGGCGCGGCTGCTGCGGCAGCGGGGGGCGGAACGGGTGATCGCCTGTGCCACCCATCCGGTGTTCTCACCGCCGGCGATCGAGCGGCTCTCCGAACCGGGTCTGTTCGAGGAAGTCGTGGTCACCAACAGCATCCCGGTGGCCGCCGATGCCGTCTTCCCGCAGCTGCGGGTGCTCTCGGTGGCCAACATGCTCGGGGAGGCGATCTGGCGCATCCACGAGGAGAGTTCCGTCAGCTCGATGTTCCGCTGAACCCATGGGCCTGTTCTCCCTGCGCCGCCGGCGGACACTGCCGCTGCTGCTGTCCACCCTGATCGGCGCCCTGGCGCCCGCCACGGGCTGGGCGGCCCCCAACCGGGTGGGGGTCTGGCTCACCAACAGTCCCAGTGCCCTCTACTACGACGGCGGGCGGATCGACCGGGCGGTGAAGGAGCTTGCCGATGCCGGTTTCACGACCCTGTACCCCAACGTCTGGAGCCGCGGTGCCACCTTCCATCGCTCCCGCTGGGCGCCGATGGAACCCGCCCTGGCGGAACGGGCCCCCGACCTCGACCCCATCTGCCGCATGACGGCTGCCGCCCAGCGGCGGGGGCTGCAGGTCATCCCCTGGTTCGAATACGGCCTGATGGAACCGGCCGATGCCGAGGTGGTCCGCAGGAACCCCGAATGGGTGCTTGCCAAGGCCGATGGCTCGACCCTGTATGCCATGCATGGTGCCGACCTGAAGACCTCAGCGCTCAAGGACCTGCGGGTGTGGCTGAACCCGGCCCACCCTGGGGTCCGCCGCCGCTTCATCGGCCTGATCACCGAGATCGTCGAACGCTGCAAGGTTGACGGGGTGCAGCTCGACGACCATTTCGCCTGGCCCGTCGACCTTGGCTACGACCCCTACACCCGTGCGCTCTACCGCAGTGAGACCGGCTACGACCTGCCTGCCGATTTCACCAACAGGGCCTTCATGACCTGGCGGCGTCAGAAGCTCACCGCCCTGCTGGTGGAGCTGCGCGATGTCCTGAGGCGGGGCAACGGCAGCGGTCGCATCAGCCTGTCGCCGGGCCCCTTCCGCTTTGCCTACAACCAGTGGCTGCAGGACTGGGAGATCTGGTCGGTGCGCCGGCTGGTGGACGAACTCGTGATCCAGAACTACGCCTATTCGGTGCCGGGGTTCGAGCGCGATCTCGAGCAGCCGGCCCTGCGCCAGGCACGCAGCTGGGGCATTCCGATCAACATCGGCATCCTCTCGGGCTTCGGGGGCCGCACGACCCCGGCCGCGGTGGTGGCGCAGAAAGTGCAGCTCAGTGCCGCCCGGGGCTTCGGGGTCATCTACTTCTACTGGGAGGGCCTCTGGGGGCAGTTCGCCGGCCCCGAGGGGGCCGAGCGGCGGCGGACGGTGTTCGGCCAGCTGCACCGGCAGCTCTACCCCGATCCCTACCCCAGCTCGGGCAACCTCAACCGCTGAGGCCTGCCGCCCCAGGGTCGGCGAGACAGCCCCGCACCACTTCGAGGCTGTTGGGCGAGTGCAACCTCGGCAGCAGCCCCTCCAGGCTCGCCCGCATCAGTGCCTGGCGGCCGTGGCCATAGCGACGCCAGCCGCTGAACAGCTTCAGCAGTCGGGAGGCGGCAATGGGATTGCGGCTGTCGAGGCTGACCAGCCGCTCGGCCAGCCAGCGATAACCACGGCCGTCGGGATGGTGGAAGGCAGCGGCCGAGCGGCCGAAGCCCCCCAGCACCGCCCGCACGCTGTTAGGGGCCTGGGGATCAAAGCAGGGGTGCTCCAGCAGGGCCTCGGCCCGGGCGATGGCGTCGCCGAAGGGGGTGGAGGCCTCCAGGGCAAACCAGGCATCCAGCACCACCGGCCGCCCCTGCCAGCGGCGCTGGAAATCCTCGAGGGCCCTCTGGCGTTCCAGGCAGTCCCAGGGCTGCAGGGCCGCCAGACCCGCGCGGGCCAGGGTCATCGAGGGGCCGGTGACCGCCGCCGCCGCTGCCGCCCGGGCCTGCCCGTCACCCACGGCGGCCAGCACCGACCAGGCCAGCCCCCGCAGCTGACGTTCCCCCACACCAGCGGGCCAGGCTTGGCCCTGCCGGCCGCCCTCCGCCGAAGCCAGGCGATCGAGGTCGGCACCGAACCGTTCCCCCAGCCAGCGCCGCTGGCCGAGCAGAGCCTGCTCGAGGGCCGGCGGGTCGGGCACCAGACCCAGAGCCGGACAGGCGGCCTCCAGGTCCTCCATGGCGGGGGGCTGCAGCAGGGCCACCAACAGCCGGTGATCGTCCAGGGCCAGCAGCCGGCGGCAGGCCCGCTCCAGCAGGACCTCCAGCCCGGGTTCGGGGGCCAGCAGCCAGCGGCTCCAGAGCTGCTGGGCCGCATCCCAGCGGTTGACCGGATCCGGTTCCGCCCCCATCAGCACCTCAAGCTCAGCGGGCGAGGGGTCAAACTCCAGGCGCACGGGAGCCGAAAGACCACGCAGCAGCGAGGGGATCGGCGCCGCATCGCACGGCAGTCCTTCGTAACGCCAGCAGGCCTCCGGACCTTCCAGCACCCGCAGGTCCTCCCGCAGCAGGCGACCATCGCCGGCGAACAGGGCCAGGGAGACGGGAATGGGCAGGGGTTGCTTGGCCGGCTGGCCGGGGGAGGGGTCGTGGTGCTGGCTCAGCTGCAGTTCGAGGCAACCCCGCGCCCCATCCCAGCGGCGCTGCAGCCGCAGACGGGGGGTGCCGGCCTGGTGGTACCAGCGCCGGAAGGAGCCCAGATCGACCCCTGAGGCATCCTCGAGGGCCTGCACGAACTGTTCGCAGGTGGCGGCTTCTCCGTCATGGCGCTGCAGATACAGACCGACCCCCCGCCGAAAGGCCTCGTCCCCCAGAAGGGTCCGCTGCATGCGGATCAGCTCGGCCCCCTTTTCATAAATGGTGGTGGTGTAGAAGTTATCAATGGCGATGTAGTGATCAGGCTGCACGGGATGGGCCGTTGGCCCTTCATCTTCCGGAAACTGATGGGCCCGCAGCAGGGCGACATCCGCAATGCGCTTGAGTCCGGCCCCATGCAGATCAGCCGTGAACTCCTGATCACGGAAGACCGTCAACCCCTCCTTGAGAGACAGCTGAAACCAGTCGCGACAGGTGACCCGGTTGCCGGTCCAGTTGTGGAAGTACTCATGGGCAATCACGCTTTCTATGCGCTCAAGCTCTGCATCAGTTGCGGTTTCGGCATCGGCCAGCACGAGTTTTGAATTGAAGATATTGAGACTCTTGTTCTCCATGGCGCCCATGTTGAAGTGGCGCACGGCAACAATGTTGAACTCGTCAAGGTCGTACTCGAGCCCATAGACCGTCTCGTCCCAGGCCATGCAGCGCTTCAGGCTCGCCATGGCATGGGCGCAGAGGCCCTCATCACCGGACTCGACATGGAGGCGCAGCTGCACCTCACGGCCCGAGGCGGTGACGAAGCTGTCCCTCACCTCCAGCAGGCGGCCGGCCACCAGGGCAAAGAGGTAGCAGGGCTTGGGGAACGGGTCGTCCCACTCCGCGAAATGGCGGCCGGCGGGGAGATCCCCCCGCGCCATGCCGTTGCCATTGCTCAGCAGCACGGGGGCCAGGTGACGATCCGCTTCGATTCGGACGCGGTAACGGCTCAGCACGTCCGGGCGGTCGGGGAAGGGGGTGATGCGCCGGAACCCCTCGGCTTCGCACTGGGTGGTGAACAGGCCGCCGCTCACGTAGAGCCCTTCGAGGGCGGTGTTGGCATGGGGCTCAAGACGGACAACGGTCTCGAGGCAGAAGGGCTGCGGGGGCGGATTGTGCAGCTGCAACCGCCCCTGGACGTGCGACCAGTCCTGATCCCCGGGGACATGACCGTCGATGCGCAGCTCCAGCAGCTCCAGAGCGACGGCATCAAGCTCCAGCGGAGCAGGCCCGTCGTGGGCGGTGGCCCCAGGTTCGATCGTCAGCAGGCTGCGAACGAGGGCATGATCCTCGAACAGCTGCACGGTGAGCTCGACGCGGGGCACCCGCAGTAGCGGTGGCCGGTAATCGGCACGGCGGACCACGACAGCAGAGGCATCAGCGCGGTCGGGCATGGGCAGGGATCACCAGTGATCCACTCTGACGCTCCCTGCCCCCTCCCCGAAGCCTCACTGGGCCTTGCCCGGCTTGGGTGCCCCCTTGGCGCCGCCCCCTGCGGACCCCTTGAGGGCCTTCTGAACCTGATCCCGCACCTCAGCCGGCATCGAGTCGGGGCACATCTGGGAGATGCCGATCAGCACCGAGTTCACCGAACCCTTGCGCAGGTCCTCCACTGGCAGCGGCTTGGGGCCGAGCGGTTGGATGATGCCTCCATGCTGACCCTGCAGCACCTGGGTGACGGTCTCAGAGGCGATGCCCACGGCCTTGTTGAACTCCACACCGTTGCCCGCGGCGATGCAGGCATTGAGGGCACCGATGCGGGTGTAGAGCCCCATCTCGGCATCGGTGGCCGGGCGGGTGGCAGCCCCCTGGGCCCGCACCGCAGGCGTGGAAGCCGCGCCGCAGAGCAGCAGGGCGGTGAGAACGGACAGCCGACGCAGGGACACAGGCAGAGATGCAACGGGGCCCATGTTGCAGCAGCAACCCGAAGCTGCACGGTTCAGACCGATCCGGTCATCCCTCGACCAACGAGGCGCCGGCCCCCTCGACGCGGATCTCGTGGTGGGTCTCGGCCAGTTCGAGCTCTCCATCGAACCACGAATAGATCGAACGGGACCGGTAGCGGTCCTGGTCCACAAGCCGGATGTGCTCAATGATGTCCCACTGCTGGTAATGGGATTCGAACACCATTTCATGTTCATCCACCTGCCGGATCTGACTGCGGGTGGGAGAGCCGCAGAGATAGCCGCAGCTGCGGCGCAGCTGGTGGCCGCACAGGTAGGCCTCCATGCGACCATCACGCACATAACGGGGCTTCTGATCGAAGAAGCCGTATTCCTTTTCGGGCCACCACGTGAAGCGGTAGGCCGCTTCACCCTCCACGGGTTCGCTGAACGACTCCACCCGCAGCATCATGTCGACCCGCAGACATTCGTCATCGGCAAAGAAATACTGACGCCGGGAGCGCCACAGGCCCAGGTTGCGCGAGAACCAGCGCCGCACACCGGTGTCCATCTGGATGCGGGGAACCGTCGGACGCAATCGCTCCCCCAGCGGGGTGGTCAACAGAGAGGGGTGGGTGTCCATCGGACCGGCTCCGGCCCCGCACGCTTGCGGAACCTGAGTCCGTCTTAGCGGGACCCGAAGGGAAAACCGAGGGGGCGAATGTGAAGCTTTGCCGGCAGCGGAATTCAGCTGCCCGGGCGCTGCAGCACCACCACACCGTCCTCGCTGGCCCGCCGCTGCCAGCCCCGGGCCTCGAGGGTCTGCACCCAGAGGGGCAGGGTCCTGGCCTGGCGGGCATCGGTGGCGAATGCCGCGGCCAGCAGGGCCGGCAGCCGCAGATCTGCGGCCACCCACTCCACAGACTGTTCGCGGCCTTCGGGATCACGCCAGGCCAGGGCCCCGGGGAACCGCAGCAGCTGCCTCCTCTGGGCCAGCAGCGGCACGAGGGGTGTGGAGGCACTGACGCTGGCCCCGGGCGGAATGACGGCCAGGGCCAGCCGGGCGGCCAGGCCGTGGCGGGCCTGCACCGCGAAGGGAACATGCACCCAGGGCCGCAGGCTGTCGGGCACCAGGAACGAAAGGCTCCGGTTGGGGTTGCTGCCGAGGGTGAGCAGCAGCGAGAGGACCAGGCAGCCCTTCCAGACCGCCCGCAGGCGGGGACGGGCGAAGAGGTCGCCGTGGCGCCGCCACCAGAACACGGCCCCGGCAAAGAATCCCGGCGCCACCAGCAGGGCGTAGCGGATCGTGATCGCCAGTGGATCGTTGTGCCCCTGGGCCAGCAGCAGGACGCTGAGGGGCAGCCCCGCCAGCAGCCAGGCGTCGACACTCAGGGCCGGAATCCCCATCAGCGGCAGCCACTGGGCCAGCAGGTAACCGACGGTTTGGTCGACAGGAGTCACGAGCTCCTGCAGCAGGCGCAGGGGCTGGCCAAGCAGTCGGACCAGCACCTCGAGACTGCCGGCCTCCTGAGCGCCGCCGGTGTACTGCCCGAAGTTCTCGATCATGAAGCGACGGCTCACGTCGTCGCTCACGGCCGGCATCAGCACAGCGGTGACCAGCACGGTCCAGCCCGCTCCCCAGACGGCCAGCAGCAGGGCCAGCCAGCGGGGTGCGCCCCCCCGCAGCCCGAGCCAGAGGGCCATGCCGAACAGCACCACACCGGTGTCCTCACGCACCAGGGGCAGCAGCAGGGCCGCCGTCAGCAGCAGCCACCAGCGCCGTTCCTGCCAGCCCAGCAGCAACGCGAACACCAGAAGGGGCAGCTGGCAGAGGTCATGGAAGTTGCACCAGGTGGGACCGATCACCGCCTGGGCCGCATACCAGCTGCAGGCAACGGCCGCCGCCAGGCCCGCCGGCAGAAGCGTCCGGGCCAGGCGGTGCAGCACCAGGCCGGCAGCGGTCATCAGACCCACCTGAACCACGGGAAGGGTCCAGGCGCCCAGCAGCGGCAGCAACGGCACCCACAGCAGCAGGGCCGGGGTGAAGTGCTGCCCGAGACGGCGGTAGGCGGGATCGGGCAGAGCGCCCCCGTGCAGAACGCTGCTCGAGAGCTGGGAGGAGAGGCTGCTTTCGAACGGATGGCCGTGCCAGCTGTTCCAGAGCACCTGCAGAAAGATGCCCTGGTCGTAGGAGGCCGTGAGGGACCACAGACGCCAGGCCTGCACCAGCAGCCCCAGAGCCGCGAACAACAGCGCCGCCGCCAGCACCCAACGCCCCGGATCCGATGCACGGCGGATCGGAGGTGGCAGCGGATCGTCCATCAAGTCAGGCCAGGGCGGAAATCGTCTTTAGCGTGGGGGCGCCCACGAGTGCACAGTGAACAGCCCGGTCGATGCCCAGTCCCGCCAGAGCCTGAGGCTCCTCCTCGTCGCAGGGCCCCATCATCTGGCGGGGCAGGATCTGCGCGGGCTGATGGAGTTCCTGCAGGACCAGCGGTCCCAGTTCGACCTCAGCCTGGCGATTGCCGACCCGCAGAGGCAGCCCGAACTGCTGGAGCTGCACCGGCTCGTGGCCACCCCGGCCCTGGTGAAGCTCGAGCCGCCGCCGAAGCAGATCTTCGCCGGCAACGCCATCCTCAAGCAGCTGCAGAGCTGGCTGCCCCGCTGGCGGCAGCTGGGCATGGTGAGCGGCCTCGGGGTGGGCCTGCGCACCGTCGAATCGAGCGGTGGCCCCAGCGAGCGGGAACTGCAGCTGGAGGACCAGCTTCTGGTGCTGCGCCAGGAGAACGAGACCCTCACCGCCCGGCTGGGGGTCCAGGAGCGGCTTCTGCGCATGGTCGCCCACGAACTGCGCACTCCGCTCACCGCTGCCAACCTGGCCCTGCAGAGCTACCGGCGGGAGCAGATCGACCGGGAGCGATTCTTCGATGTGGTCGATCGGCGCCTGGAGGACATCGCCCAGCTCTCCCACGACCTGCTTGAGGTGGGCACCACCCGGTGGGAGGCCCTGTTCAATCCCCAGAGGCTGGGTCTGGCGCCCATCGCCGCCGAGGCGATCCTCGAACTGGAGAAGCTCTGGGTGAACCGCAGGCTCGAGCTGATCACCGATGTGCCCAGTGACCTGCCCGACGTCTACGCCGACCAGCGACGGATGCGGCAGGTGCTGCTGAACCTGATCGAGAACGCGCTGAAGTTCACCCCCGACGGAGGCCGTGTCAGCCTCACCCTGCTGCACCGCACCAGCCAGTGGGTGCAGGTGAGCGTCTGCGACTCCGGACCCGGCATCCCCACCGAGGAGCAGCAGCGCATCTTCCAGGACCGGGTGCGCCTGCCGCAGACGGCCGCCCAGACCCCGGGGTTCGGCGTGGGGCTGTCGGTGTGCCGACGCATCGTCGAGGTGCACGGCGGACGGATCTGGGTCGTGAGCGAGCCCGGCGAAGGCGCCTGCTTTCATTTCACCGTGCCGGTCTGGAGCGGTCAGAGCGGCTGACCGGAAAGACGGTTGCCCGTGGGAGGGTCTGGGCGGTATGTTGAGCCTTCGCCGGTGAACGGCGGGCCTCGCCCCCATCGTCTAGAGGCCTAGGACACCTCCCTTTCACGGAGGCGACA
>JBMOIF010000033.1:0-23728 GCA_049317465.1 Prochlorococcaceae cyanobacterium
CGTTCACGGTGATGGTGGCCGGCGCAAAGGTGGACGACGCCACGGCGATCAGCTCGCTTTCGGGTTGCTGCTGCTCGGCGACGGGCACCACGACGCTGTCGCCGTCGTAGATGAGCGGATTGACACTGCCGGCGGCAGAGCCCTTCAGCACCGACCAGAAGTCGACACTGACCGTACGGGGGGCACCACCGGCAGGATCGGGCCGCTGGATGGTGACCCGCCGCAGATCGCCGCGGGCCGTGAGTCCCCCCGCCTTCTGGATCGCCTCCACCAGGGTCGGCCAGCCGCTCGACTGGATGGCCGGGCCGGCGGCCTTGCCGTCGGCGGCGCTGAGCTGGTTGGTCTCGGTCCGGCTGATGCTGTAGAGGCCTGGGCGCTGCACCTCTCCGGTCACCGAGACCCGCAGAGGGCGGGTGCCGATCAGGTCGAGATAAACAGAGGGGCGCCGCAGGAACCGGGTGTAACCGCGGGTGATGCGGTCCCGCGCCTGGTCGATGGTGAGTCCCCACACCGGCACGCTGCCCAGCCGGGGCAGGTTGACGGTGCCATCGGGCAGCACCTCGGCCTGGGTGTCGTAGCCCTCCATCTTGAACAGCGACAGCCGCAGGCGATCGCCGGGCCCGAGGCGGTAGCGGAGGGGTGAGGCAGCAGACCGCGGCGGCGCCACCTGGGCGGGCGGAACGACCGCCAGAGCGGGAAGCATGGAGGGCGACCGAAGACCGGGGCTCGAACTTAGACGACCAAGACCCGTTCCAGCGGATGTGGCGGGCAGCCTGGACGCCGTCCCAGTTCCCCGACCATCGCCCGCCCGGCCTCCGCCAGGCCCCGGCGTCGCTCGGGCGCATCGATCAGGGCCCCGATGGCCTCGAGCCACTGGTGGGGATCATCGGCCAGCAGCAGCCCCGTCTCCCCGTGGCGGACGCAGCCGCGGTAGGGCTCCCGGTCTGAGTAGAGCCCCACGGCTCCGAGCCGTGCCGCATCCACAACCTTGACGGCGGCCCGGCCCCCGTTGAACGGATCCTCGAGCAGCGGACACAGCAGCAGATCGATGTGGCGGCTGCCGGTCTCCTGCAGATACCGCTCCCAGTCCATGGGATGCAGCAGCCGCACCCGGGGCAGGTGGCGGAACTGGCGGTTGATCGTCAGGTCGCCGAACAGGTCGACATGGGTGTGGTCCCAGCGTTGCTGCAGGGCCGTGAGCAACGGCAGCAGCCAGGCGAACTCCCGCTGATGGGCGGCGGTGCCCAGATAGGCCAGCTGCAGCCGCGGCCGGCGCTCCAGCAGCCGGGGATGGGGATCGAGGGGCAGCAGGCGGGGGGCGAGCTGGTGGTACTTGACCGCCAGGGCGGCGCTGGTGACCCAGACCTCATCGAACAGGCCCGGAACATGCCGGCGCTGGGAGGTGATGGTCTGGCGCAGCCGGCGGCGGTAGGTGTCGGGCAGGCTCACCGCGGCCGCGGGGTCCAGCAGATCGTCATCCATCACATAAATAAGACGACAGCCCTGGCGGCGCAGGGTCCGCAGGGGGCGCAGCCAGGGGGCCGGCAGGGCCCGCACCACCAGCAGCAGCGGTGGTGGACCCTCCAGACGGGCCAGTTCGTCGGCGGGGTCCCGGCGGCTGTCGAGGTCCAGACGCCCCCGGCCCAGCCGCTCCAGGGGAGCCGCCAGGAAATGGTCAATGGTGGGGCCTGCCCCCTGATGCAGCAGCACCACGGATGGCGGTCTGGGTGACATCAGCGACAACGGCCCGGGACGGGTGCTGCAGAATCCAGCCCATGACTGTCCTGCCGGACCCCCCCCTTGCGGGGCACGACAACCACGACAGCCTGGCGCTGCCCGATCTTCCGCGGCAGTTCCCCGGGGCCCTGTTCTTCCGTCAGGGCGACCTCGAGACCTATCTGCTGCGGCCCGAAGACTTCGGAGCCCTGGCCCACGGGATCGGCCGCCTGCGGGCTGAGGCCTTCCGGGAGGTGTCTCCCCGCGGCCCTGTGGACAGCGATCTGGATGGCCGCGACTCCCACTACTGGCATCTGCTGGTGTGGGACCGGCGCACCGACGATGTGGCCGGTGCCCAGCGGCTGAGCTTCTCGCGCTGGCAGCCCGCCGGCTGGGACGGCCACTGCTCGTATCTCGAGCACTGCTTCCCCGGTCTGGCCACGGAACTCGCGGGAGGCGGGCATCACTATCTCGAGGTGGGCCGCATCTTCGTGAGCCCCCTCCACCGCGCCGACTTCCGCATTCTGCCCACGCTGCTGCGGTCGGCGGCCATGCTGGCGCGGGCCACGGACCACCGCTGGACCCTTGGTCTGATGTCGTTCTGCCAGATCGGACAGCCCCAGGCCCTGGTGGAGCGGTTCCTCGAGCGCCTGCGGCTCCCCCCCTTCTGCGTCCGGCACCTCGAGATCCCCCGGCCCAGGCATCCCGTGCCAGGACTGCACGCCACAGCGGTGGCCCACCCAGCCGACCTCGACTGCAGCACCTACCGCGAGCTTGAGCTGCAGCTGCGCCGCGACGATGATCGCTTCCGGGTGCCCGGGCTGGTGCGGCTCAACGCCAGTCTCAGCGGAGCACGGGTGGCGGGGTTCTCGATCGCGCGCGACTTCAACCAGATCATCGAGATCCTCATGGCCTGCGACGGCTGGGAACCGGCTCCGGCCCAATCCCATCCGGCTCTGGTGCTGCCCCACCGCAGCCCCTGGCTGCCGCGGCCCCTGTGATAGAAACACCCAACCGTAGGTTCCGTATGGCGTCGTCATCCCCGACCGGAGCCATGACGGAAGCGCAGGCCCTGGACATTCTCTCGGATCTGCTGCGCACCATCGCCGGCGTCGATCCCTCCCGGGTCCATCCCTCCTGCCGCTTCGTCGAAGACCTGGGGGTCGATTCCCTCGGCATGATGGAGATGATCCTGGAAGCCGAGACGCGCTTCGCCATCGCCATTGACGCCGGTGAGCTGCCACGGCTGCTGACGGTGGCCGATCTGCTGCAGCTGCTGCGTCAGCACGGAGCGATTGACTGACCGCATCGCCATCACCGGCCTGGGGGTGGTCTCGCCCCTGGGCAGCACCCACCCGAAGACCTGGCGGTCCCTGCTGGAGGGCCGCAGTGGCCTGCGGGCCCTTGATCCCGCGTGGAGCGCCGACCTCGCCAGCCGCGTCGGTGGCGTCAGCAGCTTCGAGATCCATGCCCTGCTGGAACCGCACCGGGCCCGGCGGCTCGACCGCTCAGCCCAGATGGGCCTGCTGGCAGCCCAGGAAGCCTGGACCCACGCCGGGCGCCCCAGCCTGGCCGCCGAGCGTCTCGGGGTCGTGTTCGGCACCGGCATGGGAGGCCTCGCCACCCTGCAGGAGCAGCTGACGGTGCTGCGGGAGCAGGGCCCCGCCCGGGTCAACCCGCTGACGGTGCCGATGATCATGCCCAACGCCGTGGCAGCCCAGATCGCCCTGTTTCTGGGCGCGCGCGGGCCCCTGGAGGCGCCGGTGTCGGCCTGTGCCTCCGGAGCCGACGCCATCCTCTGGGGTGCCCGCCTGCTGCAGCAGGACCTGGCCGATGTCGTGGTGGTGGGCGGCTGCGATGCCCTGCTCAACCGTGCCGGCATGGCGGCGTTCGGAGCGATGCGGGCCCTGGCCGCCGGCGACGGTCCTCCGGAGGAGGCCAGCCGCCCCTTCGACCGCGACCGCTGCGGCTTCGTCATGGGTGAAGGCGCCGCGGCCCTGGTGCTGGAGCGCCCCGAGCGGGCGCGGGCCCGCAATGCCCCGGTGCATGGCTGGCTGCGGGGGGGGGCCGTCACGGCCGATGCCCACCACATCACCACCCCCCAGCCCGAGGGACGGGAGGCAGAGCGGGCCATGCGCCAGGCCCTGGAGCAGGCCGGTGTCTGTCCCCACGATCTGCAGCTGGTCAAGGCCCATGGCACGGGCACGGTGCAGGGGGATCATGCGGAAGCCCTGGCCCTGGCCCGACTGTTTGACACCGCCGCCACCCCCCGCCCCTGGCTGCTGGCACCGAAGGCGGCGGTGGGTCATCTGATCGGCGGAGCCGGCGCCCTCGAAGCCGTGCTGACGGTGCTGTGCCTGCGGGAGGGCCTGGTGCCTGCCCAGCGCAACTGTCCGCATCCGGACCCGGTCCTGCCCCTGCCGATGCCTCGGGCGGTCAGCCGGCTGGAAGGCCCGGCGAGGCTGGCACTGGCCAATGCCTTCGGCTTCGGGGGGAAGAACGTGGTGCTGGTGTTCGAGGGGCCGGGATGACGGCGGCATAACGCTGCCGCAGCGCTGCGCCCAGCTCCGCGGGACCCGGGCAGCAACCCGGATCGAGGCTCGGGGTCTCCCGGGCGATCACTGTCATGGCTGGGCTGCGCAGACGCCGCAGCACCTGGAGCAGCAGCGGCCCATCCTGAGGTGGAGCCACGAAGCTCAGCTGGCGGATGGTGAGCACCCAGGGCACCAGCGGACGCCGCTGGCTGTGCAGCGTCTGCACCAGCTCGGTGTCGATGCCGTCGGGCGGCAGTCGCAGACCATCACCACTGCGAAAGACCCCCTGCAGCAGCAGGGGTCCCACCAGGGGCAGATCGTTCAGCAGCAGCTGTGCCCCCGCGGGCACGGGCTCCGCCCGGCGATCGAGCAGCACCCGCACCCCGAGGGCCTGCAGGGCCCGGCGGGCGCTGCGGTGGCTGCGGCGCTGGGCCCGGCGACGGCAGCCCAGCAAGCCCCAGCCCAGCGCCAGCACCCGATGGCCAGCCGCCTGGGTCAGGCCGGTGATGCGCCCGGCCACCGCCAGGGGGCCCGGGGACTGCACCGCGTCCTCCTGTTCGAAGTGGGGGGCCACCGGGAACAGGCTGGCGAAGGGGAAATAACCGTCGAAATTGCCATTCACCTGGGTGGTGTCGATCAGGTGGCGGTAAAAACGACGGAACAGATCGCGGTCGGAGGGCCGGGGATCGGACCAGAACCCGTCGAGGGGCTGCTGATCGGCCAGGCCCTCAAGGTTGAAGAACGCCTGGCCCAGAACCTTGAGGGGTACGGCATGGAACAGCGCCTGCAACCCCACGGAACTGTTGACGGTGATCAGGCCACGGCAAGCTGGATGGGTGAGGATCGGCGCCAGCGGGGCGTCGTGGAAGTAAAGAACCCGACCGGCCACCCCGGCGGCGGCGGCGGCGGCGGCGATCAGCCGTCCGTAGTGGTGGTACCCCCGGTCGCGGGGATGGTGCTTGAACACCAGCCGCAGGGGGCTGGGGGCACTGCGGGCGAAGGAGGCGATGAGCTCGCGGATGAAAGGCTCCATCCCCGTGAAGGCAGACCCCATTGTGATCTGGGTGTCGGTCGACACCTGCAGCGGCACGAGCATGAAGGGTGTGCCATCCAGGATGCGCCGCCGCAGCGGCGCCTGGCTGAGCGGATACAACAGCCCCCGCAGCACCCCGATGTACTGGCAGAGAATGTCGCGGGGGGTGGGCTGCAGCTTGTGGGCCTGATCAAGAATCCGGTAGCGGCTGAAGCAATGGAGGACGAAGATCGGCGGTTTCCAGTACCGCCGCCAGCGCACGCCGGCCTCGCGCCGTGACTGGGGAATCACCTCCACCGGAGGCAGCGAGCGATAGAAGTCGACGGGTTGATTGAGATTGGAGCGGCAATTGACCCGCATGCGCTCGAGCGTCACGTAATTGGGCCGCGCATATCCCAGTTCGAACACCCAGCCATCGATGGCCCGCTCGCCCTGCAGCTCCTCGATCAGCTCGAGGGCCAGGCGATGGGGTTCGATGAAGTCGCCGTACATGAACACATGCCGGATGCCATGGCGTTCGATCAGCTCCTTCAGAAAAGGCTTGAGCGCCGGCAGCGGGCCGGCATAGGGCACCCGCTGATGACGGGCGAAGCCGAATTCCTGCAGGGGCAGCATCAGCTTCAGCACCGGCACACCCCGGCCCTCGAGGTGCCGCGCCAGCCGCGCAAAGAACAGGCCGAGGGGGCCCATCAGCAGCAGCACCGGACCTTCGATGGTGATGGGCTGCAAGTTCGCCTGGCGGTAGCGGCGTAAGACTACCGGGACCGGAACGGGAAGGTGTCGCCGAACAGACGCTCCTGCAGGGGTCTCCAGCGCCGCAGCAGACGGCGCCGCAGCCCGATGGGCTGGGCCGGCTGTGAACGCCAGTCGAGCAACTGGTCGAGGGCCAGCTCCGGCGGGATGTGGTCTCCGCTGCGACGACAGACATAGATCGGGTAATGGATCAATGCGCCGAACACAAGTTCGTCGAGCTGCAGCACCCGGCCCCGCCGCGGGCAACGCAGCCGGTCGTCGGTGAGACCCCAGCCGGCATAGAACGGCAGCCCGTACACATGGACAGGCCGCTGGCGCAGGAGGGCTTCGAATCCCGTCAGGGATGTGAGCACGTGCACCGCTTCGACCACCCCGAGCAGGTGATCCATGGCCCCATGCAGCAACACCTCGTCGGCCAGTTCCGGGCAATGGCGCTCGGCGGCACCGGCGTGGCGCAGCCCTGCCACCACGTCGGGATGGGGCTTGTAGAGCAGGTAGGCATCGGGCTGGGACGCCCGGACGGCCGCCAGCAGATCGGCATTGCTGCGCACGGGGCTGTCGGGGGGGACCCCGTGACGGATCGAGGCGTCGCCCGGCACCTGCCCCGGCACCAGCAGCACCGGCCGACCCTCGACCCCTGGCGGGCGCCGCCACGGTTCCGCCTGCAGGTTGTATTTGGTCAGACCGGCGGCAACGATGCGCTCCCGCAGGGCCCGGGCACGCCGGCGCTCGTGGGCTTCAAAGCCATGGCTGGCCAGAAATCGCTCCAGGTCGCTGGGGGCTGAACAGTCGTAGTAGATGCCGCTGCGGTCGACCACCCACGACAGGGGCTCGATCAGGTTCGCCCCCAGTCCCACCGACCGCAGGAAGCCGTCCTCCAGCTGCAGGCTCGGGGCCGGCAGCCGGCACTGGCGCCCCCAGACCACCGCCGTCATTCCCGGCGGTGGCGGCGGTGCTCCACGCCGTCGAAAGCGCAGCCGGCTCCCACGGGCACCGCGCAGGAAACGGCGCAGCACGGGCCGCTTCCACCGCCGGAAGCCATAGGCCACCAGATCGCTGGGCACGGCCAGCAGGTGGCTCCGCTGCAGGGCGAGGTGGTCGATCAACCGCTCCGGACTGCAGGCGGTGCCGCTGACGGGATCGCGGTACCGGCAGTAGCCGACCAGCGCCGCATGCACCAGCCGCTCCAGGTCGGCGCCGCCCCGGCGCCAGAGCGGTGGTGGAAGACGGTCAAAGGTCAGTCCCCAGCCGGCATAGAACGGCAGCCCGAAGCAATGGACGGGCCGCCCCCAGAGCAGCGCCTCGAAGCCCATCTGGGAGGTGACCACATAGACGGCGGCGGCCCGCTCGAGCAGGGCGACGGGATGGCCGCCGTCAGCCACGGTGACGATGCGGTCATGGCGCAGCTGGGCCGCCGAGAAATGGCCACGCTTGCGCCCGGCGACGACGTCGGGGTGCTGCTTGACGACCACCCGATGGTGCGGGTGATCGGCCAGGGCGGCCGCCAGGGCCGCCGCGAAGGCGTCGGCATCGCCGCCCCCCCAGCGGAGGGAGAGGTCTCCGGCGGTCTGGTCCACCACCAGCACGAAGTCCCCGTCGGGGGGGGGCGATTCGCGGGCGCCGTTGTACTTCGAGAGGCGGGCGGCACACCAGGCCTGCCGCAGCGCCACAGCCCGCCGGCGTTCCTCGGGGCTGAGGTCGGCCGCCACCAGCCGGTCGAGGCGACTGGGGGCAGTGCTGTCGTAATAGATGCCTGTGTCATCGAGCACCAGCGCCAGGGGCGGGTCCTCGGGCCCGAGACCGAGGGAGCGCAGAAAACCGTCCTCGGCGCGCCAGAGGGGCAGGCCCCGGCGCCGGGCCTCGGCCTCGGCCCAGGCGGCGCTGGGTTTGCGCCCCCAGGCGAGCAGGGCCTCCAGGTGCGGATCCCGCCGGCAGGCCCGCCGTCCCAGCACCAACGTGTGGGGACTGAGCAGGTCCGCCAGCCCCGGCAGGCGGGCCATGACGGGATTGGGCACACCGAACCGCATGGCTGTCGCCGGAGGAGCGTGGATAATTCTCGTTCCAGAGGGCAGCCCGTGACCCGACGCCGGCTCTACGTGCTGGGGGGGTTCGACCCCCGGGGAGCCGGCCAGTTCCAGCGGCTGCTCTTCGAGCAGCTGCAGCGTCACCCCACGGCCGGGGGCAAGCTGCAGCGGCAGCGGCTGGGTGGCGGGCCCCACCACAGCCGCTGGCGGGTTGAGCATGGCGACCGCCCCGGGGCGGCTTTGGAGATCGTGACCCTGCACTGGGACGATCTGGTGCGACGGCAGTGGCCGCGCCATGGCCTGAGCCTGCTGTGCGACGGGGCCTGGCTCTACCGCCGCTACCTGGGCAACGGGGTGCTGGGGCTGGGGCTGCGACTGAGCCGCCGGGCCGGCTTCACCCTGGTGTGGCCGCTTGTGTTCGTGCTGCTGTGGGGAGCCCTGGTGGCCGCCATCGCCGCTGGCGTTGTGGTGCTGGCGGCCACCGGCGCCCCAGGGCTGCTGCTGGCCCTCGGCCTGGGGCTCTGCGTCGGCCTGACCTGGCTGGGATGCCTCGAGGCCGACCGGCGGCGCATCAGCTGGCTGTTCCGCTCGATCCGCTACACCGATCGGCTTGCGCGGGGACTCGACGGCGGCCTGCACGAGCGCCTGGAGCAGCAACGGCAGCAACTGCTGGCGATTGAGCAGAACGACCCGGCCGGGGAGGTGGTCCTGCTGGGCCACAGCTGTGGCACCTACGTGGCCGCCATGCTGGTGGCCCGGCTGCGGCGCGATCCGCTGGCGGCATCGGTGCTGCCCCGGGTGCGGCTGCTCACCCTGGGGCAGAACCTGATCCATCTGGCCGGCCTGCCGGAGGCCGTGGGTTTTCGCGACGACCTGCACACGCTGGCCACAGCACCGCCGGTGCCCTGGCTGGATGTGAGTTCGTTCGATGACTGGATCAGCGGGGCCGGCGTCAATCCCTATGACCTGGCCGACATGGGCGGGCCGTCCGAGCGCTATCCCGACCAGCGGGTGGTGCCGCTGCGCCAGCGACTGGGTCTGCGCAGCCGCTGGAGCCTGCTCAACAACCAGTTCCGACTGCATTTTCAGTATTTCCACGCCATTCCTGACGGCATCGACAGCGGCGGGTTCGACCTGATCGATGACCTGCTCACGGAAGGCCAGGAATCCACGACAGCACTGATGTTGGATCGCCGCTGATGGCTCCCTGGGTACCACCGTTTCCGGAACCGCCACGACGGCCCAGCTGGCGCCAGCGATGGGAAGGCCTGCGCAGCTGGTTCGCCTGGCTGACGCCCTTCAGCTATCGCCTGCCGGCCGGCCGGGCCAGCCTGCTGGGACAGACGATGGTGCTGGTGAACGATCCCGCCGAAGTGCGGCGGCTGCTGGTGGACGAGGTGGACGACCACCCCAAGCACCCGCTCACCCTCTGGGTGCTGGCCCCCCTGATCGGTCGGGGCGTGTTTTCGGTCAACGGCGAGGAGTGGCAGCAGCAACGACGCTGGATTGACCAGGCCCTGCAGCAGGCCAGCCTGCAGAAGGTGTTTCCGCAGATGCAGGCGGCGGCGGCGGCCATGCTCGAGCGCCTCGAGGAACGGCTCGACGGAGACAGCGGTGTCTGCATCGATCTGCAGAGCGAAATGACGACCTACACCGCCGACGTGATCGTGCGCACGATCCTCAGCGAACCCGTCTCAGGCCCTGATGCCGCCGCTGTGTTCGAATCCTTCTCCCGCTACCAGCACCGCACGGTTCCGGCCCTGGTGCTGCGGCTGCTGGGGGTGCCCGGCCCATGGCTGGAGGGGTATCTGCAGCACCACGCCCGCCCCATCCGTGTGTGGCTGGCCGAACGGGTGCGGCGCAGGCTCAGTGGCGAAAGCCCGCCACGCCCTGACCTGCTGCAGGTGCTGATCGACAGCCGGGCCTTTGATGCCGAACAGCTCGTGGACCAGGTGTGTGTGCTGTTCCTGGCCGGCCACGAGACATCGGCGATGCTGCTGGCCATGGCCGGCTGGCTGCTCAGCCACGATCTGACCTGGCAGAACAGGGTGCACCAGGAGATTGACGACCTGCTCGGGCACACCGGCGGGAATCCGGGGCCGGCGGACCTGCGGCGGCTTGAGCAGACAGCTGCCGTGCTGAACGAGACGTTGAGACTGTATCCGCCACTGCCGTTCGTCATCCGTCAGTCGCTCCACGGCGAGAGGGTGGCCGGGGAGCGCTGCCCCATGGGAGGGGTCCTGACCCTGTCCCCATGGGTGCTGCAGCGTCACCGGAGCCGCTGGGCCGACCCGGATGCGTTCCGACCGGAACGGTTTCTTGAAGACGATGAACGGGAGGCCGTGCGCGAGGCGTATCTGCCCTTTGGTCTCGGCCCCCGGCGCTGTCCAGGGGCGGCCTTTGCCCAGCAGGAGGCGCTGGTGCTGCTGGTGGCGCTGCTGCGACGACACCGGCTCGAAGCGGCTGGAGGGCCGCCACCACGGCTGGTGGGGCGGCTGACCCTGCGCTCGACCACCGGAGCGGTGGTCACGATCCGGCGTCGGCAGTGGCCGGATCGGGGAGGGGCTGTCGCGGCAGCGGCGGCATCGTGAGATCTGTGATACTGGCGCCGATCGCCCCCAAGCGCATGGCCGCCATCGACCTGATCCGTGACGAACTGAGCCAGTACCGATCGCAGGACGTGGATCAGGTCGGACTGGAGGTCGAACTGGGGGGAGCCTTCCCAGCCCTGGATGACTCCGTCATTCACACCTGGAACAGCACCGACGACCCTGCCGCACTGCTGTCCCAGCCCTGCACCTTTCTGCGGGGCGACTGGCTGCACCTGGACACCTACCACCTGACGCTCTTCCTTGACGCCCTCAGGGATCACACAACGCTGACCAGCGTCGGCTGCCGGCTGAAGGGGTGTGGTCGTTTCCGTCTGATCATCAAAGCCATCTCGCGACACGGGGAACAGGTGCTGCGGGAAGCCGTCGTGGAAGGCGGGCGTGCCCTCAGCGCCTTCGAAGGGAACGATCGCGATGCCGCGATGACCAGCCTGGACGAATGGGAACGCCAGGGAAACCTGGCGGATCTCCAGGGTCCATGGGTCGACGTGAAGGTGATGAAGCCCGGCTATCGACTCACGGCTTCGGTGCAATGCCTGTCGGATGTGGGCGTTCTGGCCGGCTTCCGATGGCTTGGCCGCCCGGGCAACAGGCGTCTGAACCTTGGGCAGCGGGTTTACCTCTTCCGCACCTTCGGGAACCCCGATCTTGTGGCCAAGAGCCTCAACCTGCTGCAACAACGCATCAGCAACGAACGCCATTGGAAGCGGTTCGTGCAGCGAAGTCTCTTCATCGTCTACGACGCAACCGGGAAAGATCAGTCAGATCTGTTCAGCTCAGCAGCCACCGATCTGAGGGTGCTCTATACCCAGGGGGGAAATTACGGTGGTGGCGGCAATGCCTCCTTCCTGGTTGAAATGCTACGGCGAGCCGGGGAGGGGCTCGACACCATCGACGAGGTCATCATCATTGATGATGATGCTGGTATCGACCCCGAGACGATCCTGCGTCATGACGGCTACGTGAGCCTGCGACGTGACAAGGTGTTCGCCTCCAGCATTGTCTTTGCCCGTGAAAACCCCCTTTGCATTCAAGAGTGGGGTGGCTACTGGGGGCAATTCTTCAGTGAGCTTTCCGATCGGCCGGTCCAACCGAGCATCCAGAAAAACCAGCACAAGCTCTATCCCTATCTTGTTCGGCACGGACAGAACATCAAGGAGCCGTCACACCTCAACAACCTTGGCCAAGCCCTAGATGTCGACTTCTCGACATTCATCTTCATCTCGTTTCCGTTTGCAGCACTCAAAAACATTGGCGGACTACTGCCAGTGTTTCTCCGCAACGATGACGTTGACCTCTCCCTGCGACTGAAACAACAAGGCTACAAGCTTGTCATCAACAGCAACCTCTTCGCGTACCACGACAGCGGACATTCTCTGAACAGCGAGTTCTTCGCCAATCTGCATGGGCTGATCGTCAACTCCGCCTATTTTGGGCTTTCACTCGAAAGCATCCAGCGCTATTTCAGCCGACGCATTGGAGCGGCGCTGTCGACGCGCAATCTGCTTCTTCTGAAAGCTTACGACAAGGTGCTCGAGGCATTCCTCCAGGGACCAGGCTTTATGGCACCAGGAGATGTTTATGCTCGCTACAAGGAAGTGATGGCCACGTTGGGGGCACTGCAGAAAAAACTCCTGCGCGCACTCCCCGATGAGATTGTTGAAGAGCTGCGCTCCAAGAATCTGGTGGATGTTCGCACACTGCTCGATCCCCTGGCCCCTGCACCCACCAGCCTGAGGGGGGAAGTGGTCTTCGCCGATCGCACACGAAACGGCTACTTTTCAATGGACAGTGAGATTGTGAACGACGAGATCACAGCTGTCACCACGTCTCTGTACACATCACTGGCATCCATGAGTTGCCAATTTGATACCGTTACTGCCGCCTGGAAAGACTGGGTGGATTCCTTCGACAGCTTTAAGTTCTGGAACGAAGAGAGTGAAGCCTTCCGGATTGCGAATGGAAGCATGCAATCTCGCCATGGATTGGCTCAGATCAGCCAAAGCCACGCCCACCACGACACACCGAGTGCTGATCCTATGGCAGCCTACAAACTCAGGGGACACCATCGCGACAGACTGCTGTCCCAGATTCTGACTACGGTCCCTGCGATTGCTGAACCCGTCCTGCCTCTGCCCCCGACAGTGGTGGAGCCAGCTGCCCCAGTGGCAGCCGCGTCCTCTCAAACGGCAACGGGCAGGAAGAGAGATGTGCTGCGACAACTGATGACGTTGGGTGCAAAAACAAAATCGTCTTCAGCGAAGGGGAATGGTATTCCCAATGGCATCGACCCTCAGCAACTGCCATACGGCTTCAGCCCTGAGCGTTACCTGAGCCTTAATCCAGATGTCAAGGCATCAGGCGTCGATGCGACAACGCACTACCTGCGCCATGGTCGGTTTGAACAACGGCAGTATTGACCTTCGCCACACAATGAGTATTGCCACAAGGGTTCGCGTTATCAATGCCCTGACATTCCGGGAACTAAGAACCCGGATCAGCCACAATTATGTGGGCTTCATGGGCTTGATCATCGGACCCTTGCTATCAATTCTCAGCTTTAGTGTTATTTTTACCTTTCTACATCCGCTTCACGACGATTCAATTGATCCAATCATATTTTTCACGACCGGAATTGTAGTGTTCACTGTTTTCTCGGAAACGTCAGTCAGGGCAGTCCATGCCTACCAAGCCAATGAGGCTCTGTTCTTTTACCGACATGTACGGCCAATCGATACCGTAGTTTCAAGAGCACTGGTCGAACTTGGCTTGCTCTGCTTGCTGAGCATCATCATTCTTGGCCCTTATTTCCTCATCTTCCCCAACCAGCGTATTGACGACCTCCCTCGCCTTTTTGCGTCTGTACTTTTAACGTCGGTGTTCTCTTTTGGGTGTGGTGTCATTTTCATGATTGCCGGGCGCCTCTATCCAGTCATTGAAGTATTTATACCTATGATCATGAGGCCTCTCTGGTACATCTCTGGGGCATTATTTTCCCTGTCACACATCCCCCAGCCCTACAGGCAATGGCTTGCCGTCAATCCAATCATCCAAGGCGTAGAGCTGTCCCGCAATGCCTTCAATAGCCACTACACCCTGGAGGGGACTGGGGTAAGCATGTTTTACCTGTTCACGAGTGCATTGGTCACAGTGGTGCTGGCCCTATGGGCCTACACGCTGGTGGAGAAAAAGCTGAGGAGGTCCCAATGATTCAACTCAGCAACATAACAAAGTCGTATGTTCACAAGGGTCAGCGCAGTTATATTTTCAGAGACCTTTCTCTCACGCTACCCCAAGGTCAGTCTGTCGCGCTTTTAGGTCGAAATGGCGCCGGGAAATCAACGCTCATCAACCTGATTGGAGGGATTGACGAGCCCGATCGAGGGTCCATCGAAAGACATTGCTCTGTCAGCTGGCCCGTTGGGCTTGTGGGTGGATTTCAAGGCAGCCTCTCCGCCAGAGAAAACGTGAGATTTGTGGCAATGATTTACTGTGAAGATGAAGATGAGATCCAGGACAAAATTGACTTTGTTCAAGATTTTGCCGAAATTGGCGCTTATTTTGATCGACCATTTAAGTCGTATTCCAGCGGCATGAAGGCCAGGGTCACCTTTGGCTTGTCAATGGCCTTTGATTTTGATGTTTATCTGATTGATGAGATCACCTCCGTCGGGGACGAAGCTTTTCGAGTCAAGTGCCGTGAACACTTGATGCGAAAGCGTCAACTTTCTGATTTCATCATGGTGGACCACAACCTATTGGGATTAGAAGCTGACTGTGACTATGCCCTTGTACTCGTGGATGGGCAGTTTTACCGGTATGATGATGTCTTAGAGGGGGTTGAAATTCACAAGCGCATCTTAGTCGAGCCTGGCTTCAAAGAACTCTTTCTTGCAAAACGATGAGCATCTACGACGATTTTCTTGGTGTTGATCATGCCCTGGAGTCACTGCTGGCTCGCAAGGCCAACGACGGCGATGCTCCTCCTGATTCTGCAACTGATCCCAACTCACCTGAACAGCTGCGATTGCTACGGCAACGGCGCAGACCAAAGATCCGCTGGGGCCTTGTGGCGCTTGTATCGGTTGCCGTTCCTTCTGGAATCTTTTTCTTGGGCATGGCAGCCCCACGCTATGAGACGCGGTCTAAGTTTTTGATCAAATCTGCCGATAGTACTGACAATGCAGCGGCAGGCTTTGCCGCAATGTTCACCAAGAACTATGCATCTTCTCAGCAGGATGCGAAGTATCTGAAGCTCTACCTGCGCTCTCCAGGCGTCATCAAGCAGCTCGACAAAGACCTCAATTTGATCAGCAGATTCAGCGCGCCTACAGTGGATCCCATCTCTCGCTTTAATGGAAAGCCCACGCGCGAAGCATTGGCCGAATACTTAGCTCCCAAGATCCGCGTAGAAACGGACGACACAAGTGGATCCATCGAGCTGTCCACTATTGCTTTTGATCCCCAACTAAGCCTATCCATCAACAAGAAGCTCCTAGACTATTCGAATAAGTTTATCGACAAGTTCAACGAACGAATTCTGGTTCAAGAACTTGCCAGTAGTAAAAAGCAGATGGAGACAGCTGAGCGTGATGTTGATGAAGCATCCAAAACAGTGCAAGCGTTCCGCGTCAAAACAAGGACTGTTGACTCCGATTCAGAAAGAAAACTTAACACTGCCTACCTTAAAGAGTTAAAGAGTGAGTACTCAAAAGCTGCTATTGAGTATGCAGTATCTCTGTCCAAGTATTCAGATCGCAATGACCCAGATCTCATAGCACTCCGCGATCGGATGGCATCACTGCAAGGCTTGATCAAAACCGAACAAGCCAACCAGCTGGATACACGTGGGGGTGATTCTGCGCGTCGGCCCGTGGTGGAGTCTCAGTTGGCCTCTAAACTACAGCTTTCTGTTGACATCTACAAAGCATCTGTCGCGAGCTATCAGAAAGCCCGTGTAGATGTGAGCAAGCGCCAAAAGTTCTTGCTGTATATTGATCAGCCAATTATGCCCGAGCGCCAACTAAAGTATTGGCGCTGGAAAGCCTATGGCACAGTTCTGCTGATTGCGGTAGGCCTGTATAGCTTTTACGTGATGCTTCTGACAATCACAAAAGACCGTAGCTAGGCAAAAGCACAAAAAAGCCACCCATTCAACATGGGTGGCTTTTAGCGTTCAGTCAAGAACAGAACGCCTTGAAATCAATAGTCACAGTGATTAAATCCAATTAGCGCAGAAGGTCGCTGTCCTTGGCGAACAGGATGGTCAAAGACGTGCGCGAATGCGAAGCAATAGTGCCACAGCATTGACGAATGATTGGGACGCACTTTCTTCATATCGATTTTACGGAGATGATTGCGGTGATTATACTCAGCAATAGCAAGTGCTTCGCCGCAGAAACTATTCTGCATCACATTGACATAAGAGTCGTCAACCCATACGCCGACGGCTGGCAACAATGTCTCAGGATGCCCCTCCAGCAGCTTGAGCGCATCGACACTGGATGTATAGAGATCAACGTCCAGGGCAAAAAATCCGATGGGTCGAGATGTCAGACTGGCATTCTGGAGGTAACGAGGAGCAGTTTCAGCTACATCACCAATTTCCAGAGTGCAGAAGGGAGGAAGCTGGCTGCGAAGAAGATTTAGATCAGGCATGACCATCTCACCCTCTTGCCAAAGCTCAGGATGGTCTCTCCAATCCGTACATTTAGGCAGGCCTTTCCCTGTATCAAAGCCAGAAACATTGACGTCAAGATCGAAGGTGTAGCGCAATGCACTAGCCCACTGACAGAGATTTCGAAGACCACGACCAGTCCACACTCCGGTCTCAATCAGCGTCACACCTGGAAGGCTGAGTCGACGGGCTTGCTCGACAGCGAGAATTGCCCCATAAGCATAATTAAGACGCTCAAAGCAATCATTAAAGATGATGGCTTGTAGCAGAAGCGTATTGGATCGGTAGGGCACCGAGAAGAGGCGCTCAAACACGAGGAGCGTCTCATGAGGCTGGAAGATTGAGGTCACTCGCTCACGAGGGAAGTTGCGCGCCGACAACTCCTGAAAAATCTCCGGATATTCCTGAAAAACATCGAAAGATGCGATCAAAACATGCTCAACTGATGCAAAGTCAATTGAACCGGGCGCAAGAATTGAGCGGCGACCGAGTGCACGCCCAACACTGGCAGAATCAAATGAGATGTACGCTATTCTGTCATCATCATATAGCCCCAACAAACTCAGAAGCTTTTCGATCCGCTCTTCAGGAGCGACGACAACCACGGTCGGACTGGTCACGCAGAGGGATGAATCAACGCAGCCCCAAATTAGCACTGACCGGTGTAGGTCCTATTTCTGAACGTGCCACCTGACAGGTGCCTGGGCGCTGACCAGCCATGCCACAGCGAAGCACTAGACAAGCAGAGTGCCTGACAAATCACTTGTCATCAAGCGTCGCCTTTCGATCAACTGGCCACTGGCTCAGCAGGGGGGCATGGGACAACAACCGAAGGCTGAAGTTTTCCTCATGCCGCGAGAAATGAGGGTTGTACCAAGGGTCTGAGGCAATCCAGGCCCCCCACCTTGCCAGCATGGTCGCCCGCTCCAGCTGCCACTGACGATGGGATTCCCCTACGGGAGCTCCACGACTGCGGGATTCATGATGGTACAGGCGCACATCAGGGCAACAAAGATTTCGCCATCCACGCTCAACCAGCCGCAGACACAGATCAACATCGTTGTAATTGACAGCGAGATGGGACGCATCAAAGCCGCCAACGGCTTCAAATTTGTCACGCGCCACTGCCATGGCAGCAGCCGTGACGGCCGCAAACTCCCGTCGCAACCTCAGGGTCTGCAGATCTCCCTCATCAGCCCCATCCCGATACTTATGGGCGTGACCCGCCACACCGCCAATGCCCAGCACAACGCCCCCATGCTGGACACTGCCATCAGCGAACAGCAGGCAGGCGCCCACAGCACCCACATCAGCGCGTTCCGCCTGAGCCACCAACCGCTGCAACCAGTGGCCTGAGATGACTTCGGTGTCGTTGTTAAGGAACAGCAGAACCTTGCCGCGGCAAAGGCCCACCGCACGGTTGTTCAGCCGTGAATAATTAAATGGACCGTCATCCCGAATACAGGTGATCTGCCCCCGATCCTGGAGCTGCTGAAGATATCCAAGGGTGGCAACATCAGTGGATCCATTGTCGACCACCACCACTTCCCAGCTCCCCACATCCAGGGGTTCTGTCAGGTTCTGGATCGACGTCAGACAACGGCTCAGGAGGTCAACCCGATCCCGTGTCGGAATGATGATCGAGACTCTGATCGTCTCGAGCTCCCCATCAGCAGCGATCGACACAGGCGGATCCAGCCGCAGGCCAAGGTCCCCATCCCGGGACACCTGCCAGCCCGGGCAGCGCTTGCCGTACCACGTGCGGACAGCGCTCTGCCAGTCATCAAGCTCCGCTGCCCCCACCGGCTGAAGCCGCCGCGCCAGGGGCCGGGGCAGGTGACCGATGCAGTCGTGCGACAGCTGCTGCAGCAGTTCAAGGCGAAGCATCGCTCCATCCGTGGGCAGATCGGCGTCTCCCAGCACCTGCCGACAGCGATCGAGCCGCTCCCGGCGCACCCACCAGGGTCCATGACAGCGGGGATTGGCGCGGAACAGCTCCCGATCCCAGATCGGCAGCAGCACGGCGCGGATAGGCCGCCCCTGGACATCCAGGTCCAGAAGATCGGCGTGCATCAGATCGAGCCCAGGATGTGCGCCGCCGGCCGCGGCCATGATGGCCGCAGCGCCCGGAACCAGCTCGACGCCAGGATCGTTCAACAGCACCCATTCCGCCTCACCAGCCGGCAGCCCGGCAGGCCCCTGATCCCGTCGGCCGATGCGTTGCACATGCTGCAGCCACTGGTCCAGGCGAATGCGTCCAGCCCCTGACCTCGCCAGCAGGCGGTTGTAGAGCAACCAGCGCTGGTGCCTCAGGCCATGGCCCCGCTCCAGCAACTGAAACCGGCGCAGCTTGCGGTGGATGAGCGCCCATGCCCGCAGGGCAGGAACGCGCCGCAGGTCAAGGCGATCCACGTCGTCGCTCCGCAGTGGCGCCACCAGGGACAGCCGCAGCACACGCCGCCGGCGCAGGCGCAGCACACGCCGCCGCAGCTGGCCCCGGCCCAGCGCACAGGCCTGGCCAGGCAGCAGCGGCTGAACGGCATTGTCGGCCTGGCGGCAGCGGATGCTGAGCACATACCAACCGGCCGGCAGGGCCGCTGGCGACTGCAGCTGGTGACCGTCAGACAGCCAGTCTGGACGGTGTAGCCGCAGCAAGAACGGCCATTCCCACCACCGGAGCAGCCACGGCATCAACGACGGTCATCCACCGCCAGGCCCAGCGACTGGCAGCGCAGCAGAGCCGATCCGATCACGGCGTGCATGTCGTAGTACTTGTATTCGGCAAGGCGTCCGCCAAGGATGTATCGGTCAAGGGTGCCGGCCCGACCCGCATAGGCCTTGTAGATGGCCATGTTGGTGTCATTGTTGATCGGGTAGTAAGGGGTTTCATCCCGCGACCACGCCATCGGTGTTTCCTTGGTCAACACCGAGCAGTCGGGATCATCGGCCTGCGGGCTGAAATGTTTGTGCTCGATCATCCGGGTCCAGGGCACATCAGCATCGCAGTAATTGATGACAGCATTGCCCTGGACATTGCGCTGCTGGTGCCAGGTGTCTTCGAATTTCAGTGCGCGATACTCCAGCTCGCCTTCGCTATAACCGAACAATTCATCAATCTTGCCGGTGTAGACGATCTGCGCCCCCTGGGTTTCCCAGAAATCGCGAGAGTCGTGGAAATCAACCCCCAGCTGCACTTCAACACCATCCAGAAGTCGCTGGAAGACCTGGGTATAACCATCGACAGGGATGCCCTGATAGCGGTCATTAAAGTAATTATTGTCGTAGGTGAACCGCACTGGCAACCGCCGAATGATCTCGGCCGGCAGATCCCGCGGATGCTTCTGCCATTGCTTCTGTGTATACCCGAGGATCAGCCGCTCATAGATATCGTGTCCCACCAGCGACAGAGCCTGCTCCTCAAGGTTGGCAGGCGGACGATCGAGCTGCAGCCGCTGCTCCTCAATCCGTGCCCGGGCCTCTTCAGGCGTGCGCGTCTGCCAGAGCTGGTAGAAAGTGTTCATGTTGAAGGGCAGACTCAGGAGCTGCCCTCTGGAGAGCGCCAACGGCGAATTGATAAAGTTATTGAATGTGGCGAAGCGGTTGATGAAGGCCCAAACGGCCTCATTGGAGGTGTGAAAGATGTGAGGACCATAGCGGTGAATATGGATGCGTTCTTTTTCTTCGGTGTAACAGTTTCCGGCAATGTGGGGCCGTCGGTCGATGACCTTGACCCGCAGACCATTGTCGGTGGCAATGCGAGCGAAGCAGCTTCCGAATAGGCCTGCCCCGACAACGAGCACGTCGTACGGGTGGGTGGCGGCGGCACTCATGGGTCCGTGGCGATCGCGCACCGTTCTAGGACGCGACGCTCTGATCCATCGTCAGCCAGGCGACCGGGCCCTTGACTGGGCCACGGGCCGCAGGGCGCCTGAGCGCAGCAACGGCAGGGGTTGGGGGTCCCCGGTGCCCAGGCAGCGTTGCAGCGCCCCGTCGAAGGCCTCCTGGGTGGCCTCGATGCTGGGGGTGGGGATGGCGTCCCAGGCGGCCTGGCTGTCCCAGCCCACCAGCACCACCGCCTGTTCCCGGCCGGAATCCCAGAGAAGATCACGGCCGAGGTAACCGGCCTGCCGTTCCAGCCAGGGTTCCCACACCGCCTCTTCGGCCCGCTGCCAGCAGGTCCACTGGGCCTCGGCCACGGGCAGCTGCAGCACCTCGACCACCGCTGCTGAAGGATCAAGGGGCCGCAAGGCCAGGGCCATCGGCGCCGGCAGCAGCCAGGCCAGCAACAGCACGGCCCAGACCAGCAGGCGATTCATGGCTGCTGCAGCAACGCCACGGCATGGCAGGCGATGCCCTCTTCGCGGCCGCAGGGGCCGAGCCGTTCGTTGGTGGTGGCCTTGACCCCCACCCGGTCGGGCTCAACCCCGAGGCGGCCGGCGATGGTCTCGCGCATGGCCTCGATGTGGGGCCGCAGCCGGGGCCGCTCGGCGATCACGACCGCATCGACATTGACCACCTGCCAGCCCCGCTCCCGCACGAGGGCCACCACCTGCTCCAGCAGCACCAGGCTGTCGGCACCCCGCCAGCGCTCGTCATCGGGAGGAAACCAGCGGCCGATGTCCCCCAGCGACAGAGCCCCGAGCAGGGCGTCCATCAGGGCGTGGACAAGAACATCGGCATCGCTGTGGCCGTCAAGGCCCAGCCCGTCCGGATGCTCGAGCCTCTGACCACCGAGGATCAGCGGCCGCCCGGGCACAAGCCGGTGGATGTCGTAGCCGTTGCCGATGCGCAGGTTCATGGCGGCGAGGCTAGGCCCCCGTCCTGCCCCGCCAGCCAGGCGGCCCACAGGTCCGGGCGGCGCTCGCGGGTGCGCCTCTGCTGCTCCTCCGCCCGCCAGCGGGCAATGGCACCGTGGTCACCGCTGCGCAGCACAGCCGGCACCTCCACGCCGCGGAACTGGGCCGGCCGCGTGTAATGCGGGTGTTCCAGCAAACCGGCGCTGTGGCTTTCGTGCTCCAGCGACTCGGCGGTGCCGACGGTGCCGGGCAGCAGCCGCACCACCCCGTTGATGATCGCCATGGCCGGCAGCTCGCCGCCGGTGAGCACGAAATCGCCCAGCGACACCTCCTCATCGGCGAGGCTGCGGATGCGCTCGTCGAACCCCTCATAGTGGCCGCAGAGCAGCAGCAGCTGACGGGATGCGTCGGCCCAGCGCTGCAGGTCACCCTGTTGCAGCGGTCGGCCCTGGGGGGTCATCAGCAGGGTCCGACGGGGCGGCAGCAGCGGGATCGCCTCCACGGCCGCAAACACGGGCTCGGGCTTGAGCACCATGCCGGCGCCACCGCCGTAGGGCTCGTCATCCACCTTGCGGTAACGGTCTGCGGCGAAGTCCCGGGGGTTGTGGGTGTGCAGCTCGGCGATGCCGGCGGCGAAGGCCCGGCCGATGACCCCCAGCCCCGCCAGAGGCGCGAAGGCCTCGGGCACCAGGGTCACCACATCGATCCGCAGGCCGCTCATGCCGTCGCCTGCGGCCGCGTCACCCGCCGCACCTCAGAACAGAACCCCGCCGCCAGCAGCTCCTCCCCTTGCCGGGCCAGCACACTGCGCAGGCGCAGGTTGGGCTTCGCGAACCAGATGGTCTCGTGATGGTCGATGCCATCAGCCCCATGGCTCAGCAGCAGCCGCCCTTCGCCTTCCAGCTGCCATTCGCCCTGCACGCCACCGTCGGCCTGGAGCCCGCCGTCGCGCTGGAACGTCAGCCGCTGGACCCGTCCGTCAGGGGCCCGGCTCTCGAGCACCCCCAGCAGGTCCCCCCCCGCCGGGGCCGCCGTCCAGGTCTGCCGCAACTCGCCCCGGTCGCTGGCATGCCAGGCACCGTCATCGTCCCCCTGGGCCAGGCACAGATCAAACCGCGAGCGCAGGCTCAGCCATTCGCCGGCGCAGAGGGCCAGCAGGGCGGCGGCATCGTGGGGGGGGAAGGTCTCCGTCACGTGGATCCGGGCTGGGCCCCCTATGGTCCTACGCCACCGAAGGTGTCGCACTGGCGCAGGTCGCCGCTGCGCAGCCCGCGGGCGAACCACTCCTGGCGCTGGGCCGAACTGCCGTGGGTGAAGCTGTCGGGGCGCACCCGACCGCTGCTGCGCCGCTGCAGCGCATCGTCGCCGATGCGTGATGCGGCATTGAGGGCCTCATCCACGTCACCCTCCTCGAGGGTGCGCCGCTGGCGGTGGGTCTGGTGGGCCCAGACACCGGCCAGGCAGTCGGCCTGCAGCTCGAGCCGCACCGACAGCTGGTTGGCCTGGCGCTGGGGCACCCGCTGCATGGCCTGCCGCACCTGGCCCTCGATGCCGAGCACGTTCTGCACGTGGTGTCCCACCTCATGGGCGATCACGTAGGCCTGGGCGAAATCCCCCGGAGCCCCCAGCTGATCCCGCAGTTGCCGGTAGAAGGCCAGGTCGATGTACACCTTGCGATCGGCCGGACAGTAGAAGGGCCCCATGGCGGCCTGGGCCCGGCCGCAGGCCGAGGCGACCACGCCGTCGAACAGCACCAGCCTGGGCGGCACGTAGGTGCGGCCCAGGCGGCGGAACTGGTCACTCCACGTGTCTTCGGTGTCGGCCAGCACCACCGAGACGAAATCGGCCTGGCGATCACCGCCCCCAGACCGCGGCGCCTCGGGGGCGACCCCTCCCAGACCTCCGTTGGCGGCCTGCTGCAGCACCGCCCCCGGATCACCCCCCAGCAGACCCACCACCGCCGCCAGCAGCAGGGTGCCGAGACCGATCCCCCCCGCCGCGAGGGCAGCGCCACCACCACGGCGGTCCTCGACGTTGCTGCTGCGTCGTCCATCGGCCCAGCGCATGGCTACACCTCCGCCACGGCCCGTTCCACCAGCCGCCGGGCCACCGCCTGCACACCGGTGTGGGCGTAGGTGTCGGTGAAGGCGTCAAGGAAGGCCGCGAACTGGTCAAAGCGCCCCTGCCAGGGTCCGAGGGTGGTCTCCAGGGCCTGCACCGCCCGCTGACCGCTGAGGCCCATCTGGTTCACAAAACCGCCGGCCCAGCCCAGCCAGGTGTCGACCCCCCGACGCAGAAAGCCCAGATGTTCGGCGTCACCGCGGCCGGGGATCAGCGCCGCCATGCGGCCGTAGGCCGGCAGCCGCCGCAGGTCGGCGCCGCCGGCGGCACCGAGCAGCCCGTCGAGGCGGTCGAGCGCCTGATCACCGAGGGGCAACAGGCCGTCAAAGCAGACGAGGGCCGCCATGCGCAGGCGGGCATCGCCGGCATAGTCGGCGAGGGCGGCGCCGAAGTCAGCGAAGCTGTCGCCGGGCAGGCCGTTCACCTGGGTGAAGGCGAGCATCTCGGCCGCCACCTTCAGGCTCA
>JBMOIF010000034.1:0-23116 GCA_049317465.1 Prochlorococcaceae cyanobacterium
CGCGGGCCAGATCCTCCTCACCTTTCTTCAGGGCCAGCTCGGCCCGCTCGTACCAAGTGCGCGACTGGGTCTCGGCCTGCTCCGCCTGGTTCTGGATGCGCTTCTGGCTGGCGATGGCCGTGGCCACGGCACTGCGCAGCTTCACCAGGTCCGCCTGCATGTCGGCGACCGACTGATCGAGGATCTTGGCGGGATCCTCGGCCCGGCTCACCAGATCATTGAGATTGGCCCGGAACAGGCGGCTGAGTCGTTCGAAGAAGCCCATGGGGCGGGGGTGGAGCGGGGCTGCAGCGACCTTAGCCAGCCCCGACCGGAGCCACCAGGGTCGGATGGCCGTCCGACCTAGGCTGGACCCATGGCCGACCCCCGTGGCACCTCCCTGGGCCGCTGCCTCGAAGCCCTCACCGACGACTGGCGACGGGATGGGGGTCTGGCAGGTCTCTGGCAGGCCTGGCCGCGCATCGTCGGCAGCCCCCTGGCCGATCACTGCCGTCCCCTGCGGCTGCAGGGGGGTGTGCTCTGGGTGGGGGCTGACCACCCCAGCTGGCTGCAGGCGCTGCGCTTCAGCCGCCATCAGCTGTTGGGCGCCCTGCGGGCGGCGGGGCACCCGGTGCGTGATCTGAAGATCGAGCAGCGCGAGGCGGCCCTGGCCTCACCCACCGCCGTCGACCTCACCGCCAGCGACTGGGACCGGCACCCGAGCCGACCGAGACAGAACGCCATGGTCTGCTGTCCCGCCTGCCGCTGCCCCGCCCCGCCGGGCGAACTGGAACGCTGGGGACGCTGCGCCTTCTGCCAGCGGCAGGGAAGCGACCTCAGCGGTCGCCCGTCGGAGACTTGATGGGCCGCAGGGCATCCAGGGCCCTGTCGATCACGTCGGTGAGCAGGGTGATCACCCGCTTGTCCCTGAGGATGATGTTGGTGGTGACCGTTTCCCCCGATTTGAGGGGGTAGGCACGGCCGTTGCGATAGAGGCTCTGGGTCTCCAGGGTCACCACCACGGGGAACCGTGGCTGCGGGTTCTGTTCATCGGCCGGCAGGGCCTCGGTACCGATGCGTTTCACCTTGCCCAGGATCGAGCCGTACTCGGTGAAGGGATACGAATCGAGCCGCACCTCGGCCCGTTTGCCCGGTTTGACGAAGGAGACGTCCTTGCTGGTGACATAAACCTTGGCCTGAAGGGAGCCATCGGGAACGATCTTCAGCAGTTCTTCCCCGGGAGAGACGGCGTAGCGCGGGCTTGTGGGCACCAGGTTGAAGACGCGGCCGGCCACCGGGGCCTTGAGCACCTCGGTCTGCAGGTTCTCGCGGGCCTCGACCCCCTGGCGGGCCAGGCTCACCTGCTGCTGTTCGCTCTCCTTGCGTTCCTTGAGCAGGTTGGCGTCCACCTCACCGATCTCGGCCTCCGTCTGGCGGATCTCGGCCTCGGCCTGGGCAATCTCGGACTGGATCTGCTGAATTCGATTGCGTTGCTGCAGATACTGCAGTTCGGGCAGGGCTCCCTGGCGGGCCAGGGGTTCGTAACGGGCAAGAATCTCCTGCTCGTTGCCCAGGGTGAGCACATCACTGTTGCGTTTGGCCACGAGGCTGTCGCGTTTGGCGGCCAGGGCCTGCCGACGGGCGGAGGAGGTGCGAACCTGCTCGCCGAACCGCTGCTGTTCGAGCCCCTGCTGCATCTGCAGGGTGCTGGCCTGGGCCACCGACTTGTCGGTGTCGAAGCGGATCAGCGGCTGGCCGGGCTTCACCAGCTGGCCCTCCTTGACGAAGATCTCGTCGACAACGGCCGCCTGAACCGACTTGATGGGTTTGAGAGAGCTCACAGGTTCGAGCTGACCCTGGGCCGGCACAACCTCATCGATGCGGGTGACCAGGGCGAAGATGAACCCGAAGCTGGCGGTGCCGATCAGTCCCCAGGTGAGGGCACGGCTCCATGTGGGGGCAGGACGGAGGCGCACCTCCTGCAGGTCGCCGCGGTTGATGGGAACGAGCTGGCTCATGCGAGGGCGGACTCCTGTTGGCGGAAGAGCGTGGCGTAACGACCCCCGAGGGCCAGCAGCTGCTCGTGGCTGCCCTGCTCGGCGACCGCTCCCTCGTGCATCACGATGATGCGGTCGGCGTGGCGCAGGGTGCCCAGCCGGTGGGTGATGAACAGCACCGTGCGGCCGCGGTAGGCCTGGCTGAGGTTGCGGGTGAGCTGCTGCTCGGTGTCGACATCGAGGGCGCTGGTGGCCTCATCGAGCACCAGAAGGCGGGGCTGCTTGAGCACCATGCGGGCGATGGCCAGGCGCTGCCTCTGGCCGCCTGACAGACCCGAGCCCCGCTCGCCGACGGACGTGCTGTAACCGGCCGGCAACTGCTGAATGAAATCGTGGGCACAGGCCACCTGGGCCGCCGCCATGATCTCCTCGAAATCGGCGTCCGGTCGTGTGAGCGCAATGTTCTCCTGCACGGTGCCGTCAAAGAGCAGGCTGTCCTGGGGCACCACGCCGATCTGACGCCGCAGGGAATACAGATCGACCTTGGCAATGTCGTAGCCATCCACCCGGATGGTCCCCTCGAGCGGGTCATAGAGCCTGGTGAGCAGCTTGAGCAGGGTGCTCTTGCCAGATCCACTGCTGCCGACGATGCCGATGAAGCTGCCGGCCGGAATGTCGACGTCGACGTTGACCAGCTGCAACGGACCGCCGCTGCCGAAGCGGAAATTGACCCGCTCGTAGCGGATCGCCCCCTGGACGGGGGGCAGCGGAGGCAGCTGGGACCCCGCGATCTCCAGCTCCTGGGGATGGTCAACGATGTCGGACAGACGCTCCAGGGACAGGGCGGTCTCCTGGAAGTTCTGCCAGAGGGTGGCCAGCCGCAGCAGGGGGCTCGTGACATACCCCGAGAGGATGCGGAAGGCGATCAGCTGACCGAGGGTGAGCTTGCCCTGTAGCACCAGACCGGCCCCCACCCAGAGCACCAGCAGACCCGAAAGCTGTTCAAAGAAATGGGAGGCAGACCCGGCCGCGGTGCTGGTGACGGTGTTGCGGAAACCCGCGGCGATCTGACCGCCGTAGAGCTGCTGCCAGCGCCAGCGGCTGTGCAGCTCCATGCCCTGACCCTTGACGGTCTCCATGCCGCCGAGGGTCTCGACCAGGTGGCTCTGAACGCGGGCATTGGCCTCGGCCTGTTCGCGCAGCTGTCGGCGGATGATCGGCGCAGCGGCTGCGGTGAGGCCGATGAAGAAGGGGACCACCGCCAGGGCCCAGAGGGTGAGCACGGGGCTGTAGAGCAGCATCACGGCGATGTAGATCACCGAGAACACGGCATCCAGAACCACCGTGAGGGCGGTGCCGGTGAGAAAACGACGGATTCTCTCGAGCTCGTTGATCCGGCTGGCCACCTCGCCCACGGGTCGGCGGGCGAAATAGCCCAGGGGAAGGCGCAACAGGTGGTCGATGATCGACGACCCCAGGGAGATGTCGATGCGGTTGGTGGTGTCGCTGAACAGGTAGGTGCGCAGGGATCCGAGCAGGGCCTCGGCGATGGCCATGGCCACCAGCAGGGTGCCCAGCACGTTCAGGCTGCGCAGGTTGCCCTGGCTGATGACGGCATCAATGATCTGCTGGATGAGCAGCGGATTGAGCAGGGCGAACAGCTGCACGAAGAAGCTGGCCACCAGCACCTGGGTGAGGATGCCGCGGTGCTGACGGATGGCAGGCAGGAACCAGGCCAGCCCGAAACGGGCCTTGGGGGTGGCGCTCGAACGCTGCAGACACAGCACCGGCAACCGTCCGTTCTCCCCGAGGAACGGCGCCAGCTGGCCGCGGGCGACGCGACGCTGCCCCTGGCGGGGATCACCGAGCAGCAGCGACCCCCCCTCCACCGACCAGAGCACCACCGGATGGGCGGCGTCCTGCATCAGCACCGCCGGGGTGGGAAGACGATGGACCTGGGCCGGATCAACCTCGAGCAGAGAGGCACTGAGGCCGAGCAGATCGCACACCGCCGCAAGCTGCAGTTGCGTGATGCCCTTGCCCTCGGAGCGCTGCAGCTGGTCCTCAAGGATGCGGCGCACGATGTCGCGGCGGAAGGGCAGGTCGAAGGACCTGGCGAGCATCCGCAGACAGGCGAAGGGTTCCTCCAGGGGGCCGCTGCCCTCCACCTGCGGAAAGCTGCCGTCATCACCGAGGCGGCCGTACCAGTCCTGGAGGGCTTCGGCCTGGCGCAGCTGGGGGACCAGGTCACTGCCGTCGACCCACTCCGGCTCGATCACCTCGGGCGGCGCGGAAGCCGCCGCGAGCGGACCGGCTGTTGCGTAGGGATCGGAGGGTTCCAGAGCCTCGGATGACGCCACGGGAACCGGCGGCCAGGCCTCCGGGCGGGGCAGCAGACGCGCCGGCAGCAGCCCCTTGACCTGCAGCTCCGCCCCACCCTCGAGAGCGATGCCCACAGGCTGGTCCTCGACGGCGGCGCTGCTCAGCAGCCAGTGGCCTTCGGGGACCCGGGCCCGGGGTCCGTCAAGCAGCAGAGCTGGCTGGGCAGGGATCTGGCGGGCCCAGTCGCGCAGGGCGGCATCGCGCAGGAGATCGGGGCGGGAATCGGCGGCGGCGACGGCCATGAGTTCGATGGCGCCGCCATGACGACAGAACTCGCGCACGGCCTCATGGCGGCGATGGAGTTCGAGAAAGTCGTCGGCGGGCAGCAACCAGGCGCGACTGGGCTGCGCCGCTGCCACCACCTGACCGGGCACCCCCCGCAGCAGCGGCAGCCAGCCGGTGAACATCCCCGCCGCCACCCGTTCGAGGGTGTACGACTCGCCACGGCTGTCCTGGGCGAGCACCCGCAGCTGGCCCTCCTGGAGGAGCACCACCACGGGCGGCAGCTCGCTGAAGTCGTGCAGGCGGGTGCCGGTCCGGAGCTGCACCGGCCGCAGCAGAGCCGCCAGGCGCGACTGCTCGTGGGCCGGCAGGCCGGCAAAGGGCTGAAAACCGCTGAGAAGATCCAGCGCCGCAGGAAGACTCATTGGGGTCCGGCGGATGGATCGGCTTGGGCAGGATTCTGCACAGCGATGGACTCCTGCACACGGGAACGCAGCCACTGTTCGCCCTGATCCAGCACCAGGCGACGGCGCAGGGGCTCATCGAGCTGGGTGGTGGTCAGGACGTCGAGGCGCACGATGATCCACCAGTCCTCGAGCTGCTTGGGGGGCCAGAGCTGGCCCGGCTGGCTGATCTGCAGCAGCCGGGCCAGGGAGGGGTGGGGTGTGGCCAGGGGCACGGGACCGACCACTCCGCCGGTGCGCTGCTCAGGTCCCTCGGAATGGCGTCCGGCCAGGTCGGCGAAGGTGGCCTCGCCCTCCCGGATCTGCTGGTGCAGTTCAGCCGCCAGATCGGCATCCCGCACCCGGAGCAGCGAGTAGGTGACCAGGTCGAATTCCGCCTTGCGGCGCAGGTATTCGGTCTCGACCGACCCGCCGAAGCGCTGCTCGCACCAAGCCTGCCAACGGAGAGGACGCAAGGCGATGGTGAGTAGATCCTGCTCCTCCAGACCGCGCAGCTGGCACCAGGTCTGTCGGGCGGCAGGGTCCTGAAGCTGCAGTTCGGCCAGGAACCTGCCGAGGGCCTGCTCAACCTCCGGACCAGGGGATGGAGCCGGAATCGAAGCCGTCTCGGTCTCCATCAGGCGGTAGCGCCACGCCACATCAAGGAGACCCAGCCGGGCGAGCTCGCGGTCTGTGAACGCGTCCAAACCGGGATGACTCAGAATTCCGTTTGCCGAATTTAATAGCGTTCCGGGTCGGGTGACCGCCAGGTGGACGGCACCCCCTTCCGGGCCAGATCCCTTGACAGTTCGGCGATGGACTGTCTCTCAACCCGCCACAGCCTGTACAGCCCCGCCGTCGCCAGCGGACGGTGGGGCACCGCGCGCCAGTGGGGCAAGGCCGCCGTGCCGGCATCAATCACCAGCAGTAGCGTGGGAGAGGAGTCCAGAGGCCCCGTCCTGGAGCCGAGCTGTGCGCCGAGGTTGCGAAGCCCCGTGGGCGGCTGGCCGGCGTAGTGGACCACCTGTCGGCTGTAGTAGTGCAGCGAGGGTTTGTTGATGCCCGCCATCGCCAGGGGTTCCGCAGGGCGCCGGTGCTGGAGGACGGCGGCTGCGACGTCACGCACGGGCGCCTGGCGGAGGTGATCGGCGCGCACGGCCAGCGGTGCCAGCACCAACGGACCCAGGAGGGCCAGCGGCAGCTGCACGCTGGGAAGCCAGGCTCTGGGCATGGGCGTGCGCAGCAGCCTCAGCGCCCCCACCGCAGCAGCCGCCAGCGTGATCACACCGGCCCTGACCACCAGACCGCTGGCGATCAGCGCTTCGGCCAGCCCCGGCATTTCCGGATCCTGGACCAACGGCAGCCAGACAGGGGAGACCAGCAGCACCACCGAAACCAGGGACAGGAGCAGCAGCGAGCCCAGCCGACCGGTGCGCAGCAGTGGTGGGGGACCGTCGGCGAGCGCCACCAGCAGAGCCATGGCCGGCAGGCCCGGCAGCAGGTAGCTGGGCAGCTTGGTGGCCGAGAGGCTGAAGAACAGCATCACCACCACCAGCCAGCTGAGGGCAAAGCGGGGCAACGATTCAGCAGCCCGCAGCGGGATCCGCCGCCGCAGCCCGCGGGCCCCGCAGGCCAGGCCCAGCAGCAGCAACGGCAGAAAGGGCAGGCTGGCCAGGGCCAGCACCGGCAGGTAGAACCACCAGGGTCCGGCGTGGTGGTTGACCACCTGGGTGAACCGCTGAAGGTTGTGGTAGCCGAAGAAGCTCTGCACGAAGGCGTCCCCCTCCCGCTGCCAGACGATCAGGTACCAGGGCAGAGCCACGGCCAGGGTCAGCGCCAGCCCCGGGCCAGGATGGATGGCGCGGGCAAGGCCGCCGGCATCCCGTTGCAGCCAGGCGAACAGCAGCAGCACCAGCAGGGGCAGCAGCAGACCCACCGGTCCCTTGGCGAGCACCGCCAGGCCCAGGGCCAGCCAGGCGAACCAGGGCCGGCGGCTGTGGGGGTCGGCATAGGCCCTCCAGAAGCCGAGCAGGGCGATGGCGACACAGGCGGTGAGCAGGGGATCACTCACCGAGACCCGCCCCCAGACCAGCACCAGCGGCGAGAGCGCGAAGGTGAGGCCCGCCGCCAGGGGGGCAGCCGCCCCTGCCCCACGGTCGGTGCGCACCGTGATGGCCAGGGCGATCATCACGGCGACGGTGGCCAGGGCCGACGGCAGGCAGGCGGCCAGGCTGCCCAGGGGGTCCAGCGACGCTGGCAGCCAGGAGGTGCCCAGGCCGATCAGCCAGTAGATGAGCACCGGTTTGTCGAACCTCGTGTGGCCGTTCACCCGAGGGGTGATCCAGTCACCGGTCTCGGCCATGGCCCGGCCGGCAGCGGCGAACAGGGCCGGGGTCTCGTCGACCTGGCCCACGGCATTCAGACGCCAGAGAAACAGCAGTGTTCCCACAGCCAGCAGCAGCAGCAGCTGGATCCGCAGGTCTCCCCGTGGGCTCAAGACCTTCCGTCGCGCCTGGGGGCTGAACCTAGGGCCGTCCATCCGGTGTGGCGACAAGCTGACAGCGGATTCCCAGCAGACGCAGCTGATCAGCAAGCAGCCGGGCGGGCTGGGCGTGGAGGGGGGGCGTCTGGGGCTCCCCCTGGGTCAGATCCAGGAAAGGGGCCATGGCGCTGGGAACACCACCGAGAAATCGGGCCAGGGTCTGGAGGGCCGGCAGCCGCGAGGCCTCGACGGGAACCGACAGGATCCGCAGGCACCAGGCCGGCCGGCGGACCTCCCCCTGCTCGACCCGATGCAAGGCCTCCAGGGTGGCCAGCACCACGAGCCGCGCCCCCGGCTGAAGCTGCCCTTCTTCCCGCGGCAGCGGATCGGGCGATCGGCCCGGGGCCGTGTGGAGCAGCACCACCAGTCCGTACCCCTGGGACACCTGGGCGAGGGAGCAGCCCACCAGCGTGTCGCCCGGTTCCAGGCGGTACTCGGTGATGAGCAGGTTGTCATCACAGATGCGCACCACCGCCAGGACCCGCTCGCCGAACGCCGTGGCCACCACCGCATCGGCGGCCACCTCCAGGGGGTTGACGAGCTCCATGGATGAGAGCAGCGAGCTGATGGCCCGGGCCTCGACGAGCGTCGTGGCCTGCACGGCCAGGCGGGCCGACGGCCAGCGTTCGCTCAGATCCAGCGCCACCTCGAGGTTGGGGATCAATTCATCTCCCAGCACGCCCACCGCCAGGCATCGGCCATGGCGCAGGGCCCTGAGGGCCGCCGGCAGGGAGCGATGGCAACCGTCCGCGTCGTCAGGATCCGGCTGCGAGGCCACCCGCAGCACCTGGACATTCTGGGCGCGCAGGGTGCGGGCGATGCTGCAGGCAAGGCTGCCCCCCTCGATGAGCAGCACAGCGCCGCTTCCGGGAGCCAGGGGGGAGGGTTGGCGCTGCCCGAACCGGGCCCCCACAAGCCGTTCGACGATCAGACCGACCAGCCAGGCGGTGAGCAGGGTGCCCAGCAGGGCATAGAGCAGCCCCAGAAAAGCCGGCCCCAGATCGGCGACGGTCATCGGCGGACCGAGCTCGGAGCCGTAGAAGCTGAAGGCATCCAGGAACTCGCCCTTGAGCAGGGCCAGGGTCAGCATCACGCCCCGCGGGAACGAACCGCCGCCGAATTGCCATCCCCCCACCAGCAGCAGCGCAAGCAGCAGGCCGGCCGGCACCAGCAGCGGCCCCCGTCGGGCGGCCAGCCAGAGGGGAGCATCCCGCAGGGTCTGGCGCCAGACCAGCAGCCTGGCGGCGAGACGGGGCCGCAGGGGTCTCCGGCGGCCGGTGCGCAGGGTTGTGGCCTGCTCAAGCCAGACCAGCCGGTCGCCCCGGCGGGGATGCCCTTCCAGGGGCCACCAGCCACTGGCCACCGCCGCCACGGGCGGCCCTTCGGCGGGCAGCCACTGCAGCAGCCGCTGCCGACGACCGAAGCAGCCATGCAGATCCCTGGGGCTGTCGTGGCTGAGGGTGCGGCTGTGGATGGTGAACCGTTCACCCTCCAGGTCAATGGCGGCCTCAAGACCGCCGGGTCGGAGGGCGTTGGCGAAGACCCCCGCCGTCAGGTCGTGGGGGTCACAGAAGGCCAGCCCCGGGATCCGCTGTTCAAGCTGCTCGCGCAGGCGGCGGCGGGTCGCGCAGCGCACCACCAGCTGGGCCGTCGGATTGAGACGCCGGACCTGCAACGCCGCCTCCAGGTTGGTGGCCGCATCAGCGGTGAGCAGAAGCACGGCCCGGGCCGAGGCCACCCCGGCCCGCTGCAGCACTTCGGGGTAGCGCATGTCCCCGACGGTGACCGTGGAGTCGAGGGCTGCCGCCAGGCCCGCATCGTCCCAGCGCGGTGGATGCAGGTCGAGACAGCGGACCGGCAGCCGCAGGGCAAGGAGGCTGCGCAGGCACGACTGACCGAGGCCCCCCAGACCACAGACCAGCACCGTCGCCGGGGTCGCCTCCACAGGGTCGGGCACAGGGCTCCTTGGCCAGGCTAATCAGCCCGGCTGAGCCAGCAACCAGCGCTCCACCCGCTCAGCAAAAGCCCCCAGGCCGAAGCGCTCCTCGGCCCGGGATCGGCAGCCCCGACGGTCGATGGCCAGGGCCTCGGGAAGGGCGGCAACCAGAGCCGACGGATCATCCGGAGGCACCAGCACCCCCGTGATTCCGGGTTCCACCAGCTCGGCGGGGCCGCCCCGGCGGTAGGCCACCACCGGCACACCGCAGGCCATGGCCTCGACCACGACGTTGCCGAAGGCCTCGGTCCACTTGGGGGTGTTCAACAGGGCGGCACAGGCCCCCAGCTCGACCTGGAGCCGGTCGGTGGGCAGGAATCCCCGCCATTCGATGGTGCCGGCGGGAACGCTGGCCTCAACAGCCTCGGCATACGCGTGGTCCTCCCGCAGACCCCACACCCGCAGGGGCCAGCCCAGCCGGGCCGCCGCCAGGGCGGCATCCTCCAGACCCTTTTCCGGCGCGATGCGTCCCACCCAGCCCAGGACCCGCTCGGGCGTCGCGCGACAGGTGTAGCGGGCGAAATCGAAGCCGTTGGCCAGCAGCCTCGGCGGCGAGGGCAAGGTGAACTCGGCCGCCTGCGCCGCGGTGTGAAAGGCCAGCCGTTCGGGATGGCTGGCCGCCACGGTGGCGATGGCCTCATCCATGGCCCGGCTGACACTGCCCATGCTGACGAGATGGAACAGGGGCGTGCGAAAGACGCCTGTCAGCCACAGCGGCAGCCAGTCGTAACCGAGGTTGAGCACCCGGTCATACCCGTCCTGAAGCGCCAGAGCCCGCTGCCACAGCCTGGGCAGGAGGGCATCGGCGGGAATGGTCACGGGAGCGTCCCGGTCGGTGTGCTGCCAGCTGGCCTGGGGCACCCCAGGCTCCATCAGCAGGCTCACCGGCAGGTCTCCGGCAAGGCTGGATCCGCTGGCGGCAAGCACGGTCTGGCGGTGGCCACGCGCCCCCAGCCCCCGCAGCAGGCTGTCGAGGGTGAGTTCGACCCCGCCGCCCAGGCCCCGGCCGATGGGCCCCATCGGCGTCGAGACGAGCAGCAACCGCAGGGAGTCGCCCGGCATCAGACCCGCTCCGGCTGCAACGACGGCGGCGGCTGCCAGAGAACCGCGCGTCGGTTGATCAGCAGCACCGAGGCCAGGGCCAGCACCACGCCCAGCCACTGCAGGGGCCGCAGCGATTCGTGCAGCAGCAGCCCCGCGCTCAGCAGGGCGAAGACCGGGGTCAGAAAGGTCAGGGAGGTGAACCCGGTCAGATCTCCCTGGCTGGCGAACCAGAAGAAGAGCCCGTAGGCCAGGGCACTGCCGGGCAGGGCGGCATAGGCCACCAGCAGCCAGCCGGCAGGATCCAGGGACGGCCACAGCCCATGCATCCCGCCGAAGGCGGGCAGCGCCGCCAGCGCGAGGGGGGGCAGCGCACCGACGAGCAGATGCCAGGCGGTCACCGCCACCGGATCGCTGTGGCGGCAGGCCCGACGCGCCAGGATCGTGCCGACGGCCATGGCTGCAGCCGCCAGCAGCATCAGCAGCTCACCCCGTCCCAGGGACTCCACCGCCGGCAGGGGCGGGCCGAGCAACCACCAGTGGCGCAGCAGGCCCGCCGGCAGCCCCAGGCAGGCAATGCCCGCCAGGCCGATCAGCAACCCCACCCAGCCCACGGGATTGATGGCCTCCCCCAGCACCGTGCGCGCCAGCAGCGCCACCAGCAGGGGCTGGGAATCAATGAGCACCGAGCCGAGACCCGCACCGATGTCGGCCAGCCCAGCGGCCAGCAGCAACTGGAACAGACTGCCGTCGACGAGGGCGAAGGCGAGAAGCCAGGGCCTGTCGCGGGGATCGACGGCGAGGGGCCGACGCAGAGCGACCGCCGCCAGCAGCAGGGCCAGGCCGGCCGGCAGCAGCCGCAACCAGGCCAGGGCAGGCGGCGAGAGACTGTCCAGCAGGGGTTTCATGGCCGCCATCGCCGTCCCCCAGAGGGCGAAGGGCAGCAGCATCAGCGGCCAGCGCAGGAAGGCGTTCACGCCATGGGGCGACGGTCAGGAGCCTAGGAGCAGGTCCTGCATAGGATCCGGCGAGCCCGTCCCACCACCCCCTGCCGCCATGGTCTGGCCCCCGGTCTGGCCCCTGCACCGCCCCGGCCGCCGCCGCTTCGCCCGGATCGTGCTCGAAGGTCCCATCGCCGGCGCCGCCAGGCGGCGGATCCTGCGGTCCCTGGACCAGGTGTCCAGGCGACGCTGCACCGGTCTGCTGCTGCGGATCGACAGCCCCGGCGGCACCGTCGGCGACAGCCAGGAGATTCATCAGGCCCTGCGGCGCCTGCGCCAGGACGGATGTCGCATCGTGGCCAGCTACGGCAACATCTCCGCCTCCGGCGGGGTGTACGTCGGCTCGGCCGCCGAACGGGTGGTGGCGAATCCGGGCACGATCACCGGCTCCATCGGCGTGATCCTGCGCGGCAACAACCTTGAGGAGCTGCTGCGACGCGTGGGGGTGCGCTTCGAGACCATCAAGAGCGGCCCATACAAAGACATTCTTTCCCCCGACCGTCCGCTGACCGGTGAGGAGCGCAGCCTGCTCCAGGACCTGATCGACAGCAGCTACGAGCAGTTCGTGACCGCCGTGGCCGAGGGGCGCGGCCTCACCCCCGAGCGGGTGCGCGGCTTCGCCGACGGGCGGGTCTTCAGCGGTGCCCAGGCCCTGGAGCTGGGCCTGGTCGATCTGCTGGGGGATGAGGAGACCGCCCGGCTGGAGCTGGCCCGCCTGGCCGGTGTGCCCCCGGATCGCTGCCGGCCCCACACCCTCGGCCAGCCCCGGCGCGGCCTGCTGACCCGGCTTCGCCAGGAGATGGCGGTGGCTTTCGGCATGGCTGGACAACCCCTCTGGCTCTTCCACCCATGAGCGACACGTCCCTTCGGCTGCAGGCCCTGCGGGGCGCCACCACGGTGGAGGCCAACACGGCCGCGGCCATCGCCACCGCCGTGGATGAACTGATGGAGGCGCTGGTGCAGAGCAACGGGCTGCAGGCCGACCGGGTGATCTCGGCAGTGTTTTCGGTGACGGCCGATCTTGATGCCCTGTTTCCAGCGTCGATCGCCCGCCGCCGACCGGGCTGGGACGCGGTGGCCCTTCTGGACTGCCAGCAGATGGCCGTGGCAGGCGACCTGCCGCGCTGCATCCGCGTGATGGTGCAGGCCTGGATGGATCCGGAGCATCCACCCCACCATCCCTACCTGCGCGAGGCCCTGCGGCTGCGGCCGGACCGATCCGGTCACAACTGACAGCTGCCGGGCCGGCCCAGCGGCGCGGGGCAGTCGCCAGGAGCCTCCTGAGAATCGATCCATCGCAGTGACCCCATGATCAACCGCCTGCGGCCCCTGGCGGGCCTCACCGTCGCCGGCCTGGCCCTCGGCTCCGCTCTGGTGCCTCCAGGCCCGGCCACCGCCCAGGGATCCGCCGGCACCCCTTCGGCCGTCGAGTTCCGCTGGGACAACAACAAGGATTTCCGCAAGCTCCCCTATTTCGTCTCCGACACCGAGCGCACGCGCTGGGCCGATTACTTCCTGCTGCTGCGGGGAAAGGACCGCAAGGCGGCCATCCTCAAGCTCACGGTGACCGTGCCGTCGTACTTCAACGGCAGGATCACGGCTGACAAGGTGCAGCTGAAGTACTGCAACATCGGCGGATACGTGAAACGCACCCGCTGCGACGAAGGGATCCCGTCCGAGGTGAAGCTCAGTGAGAACGGCAAGCGCATCGACATCTACCCCGCTGCCCCCATCCCTCCGGAACGGGGCATCGGCGTGGTCATGACGGTGGTGAATCCGTTCAACAGCGGCATGTACCAGTTCAATGCCCTGGCCGAGGCCCCCGGCGACGTGCCCCTGGCGGGCTACCTCGGCAGCTGGGTCATCGACATCAGCAACTGAGCTCAGTCGCACTGCTAACCTCAGCGATTCACCGCCTGCGGCGGGACCCGACCGGAGCCGGTCATGTCCCTGCCCGGTCGGTCCCCTTTCCCGACGTCTGACCACGTTCTGCCGCCATGACCAAACGCACCCTTGAGGGAACCAGCCGCAAGCGCAAGCGCGTGTCCGGTTTCCGGGTGCGCATGCGCACCCACACCGGTCGACGGGTCATCCGTGCCCGCCGCCGGCGCGGACGGGCGCGTCTGGCGGTCTGAGTTCCGGGCTGTCGTCGGCACGGTGGTCCTGCCCAGCCCGTTCCGCCTGCGGGGACGCGGGGTGTTTGACCACCTCTACCGCCGCGGGCGCAGCCAGCGTCTTGACACCATGGTCCTCAGGGTGGCCCCGCCCTGTCCTGAACTACTGCATCCGCCCCAGCCACAGCATGCCCACACCTGCCGCCTGGCGGTGGTCGTCAGCAGCAAGGTGAGCAAGCGGGCCGTGGTGCGCAACCGGCTCCGGCGTCTGTTCCACGAGGCCTTCCGCCGTCTCCAGCAGCGCAGGCCCCTGCCAGCTGCCTGGCTGATGCTCAGCCTGCGTCCTGGGGCAGCGGAGAGCGATCCGGCCGATCTCCTGAAACAATGGACGCATCTCCTGCACCAGTCGGGTCTGCTTGATGACGACGAGTTCCCCGGGATCCCTGAACGAGGACGTGTTCTATGAGGGGGGCCCAGCCCGCGGCGACCTGATCTTCAATCTGGTGCTGGGGGCGACGCTGATCGGCCTGCCCTTCGCCGTCGGCGCCATCGTGCGAGCCCTGTGGCTTCGGTTCAGGATCACCAGCCGCAGAGTCTCGGTCTCCGGTGGCTGGCTGGGACGGGACCGCACCCAGGTCGGCTACAGCCAGATCCGCGAGGTGCGATCGGTCTCCCGGGGCCTGGGCGCCTGGGGCGACATGGTTCTGATCCTGCAGGACGGCACCCGTCTGGAAATGCGCGCCGTCCCCCGGTTCCGCGAGATCGAGTCGTACATCACCGAGCGGATGCCCTCCGCCGGTGGCAAGTCCACCGAGGCTCCCTCGGGATTCGGCGGCGACCGCGCCGCGGCCTGATCCTTCCTCCCTCCGCTTCCGCCCCCCCGCTGTCCCTGCCGTGATCGGCTACATCTCCGACAACCTGCTCCTCCCGATCCTCGATTTCTTCTACGGGCTCGTGCCCAGTTACGGGCTCGGGATCATCGCCCTCACCCTGGTCATCCGCCTCGCCCTGTTCCCCCTCAGTGCTGGTTCCATCCGCAATGCCCGCCGCATGCGGATCGCCCAGCCGGTGATGCAGCAGCGGCAGACCGAGATCCGTTCGCGTTACGCCAATAATCCGCAGAAGCAGCAGGAGGAACTGGGAAAACTCATGCAGGAGTTCGGCAGCCCGCTGGCCGGATGCCTTCCCCTGCTGGTGCAGATGCCGATCCTGTTCGCACTCTTCGCCACCCTGCGAGGGTCACCCTTCGCCGACGTGCCCTACACCCTCAACCTCAAGGTGGTGGACCAGGAGCAGGTGGCCACGATGGAAACCAAGCCCTTCGCAACCCCCAGCCATTCCATCTTCATCACCGAGACCGATCACGTCCCGGTGATCGCCAGCCTGCCGGGGGGCAACCGTCTGGGGGTCGGCGACAGCGCCACCGTGCAGCTGGCCACCCGCAGCGGCGAGTCCCTCACCGCTGTGGAGGAGCGCCTGCACCCCAGCATCGATCTCACCCCCCAGTGGAGCGTGACCAAGGGTGAGGGGGTGGTCAGCGTCGCCCAGGACGGCACGATCACCGCCGTCGCCCCAGGGGATGCCACGGTGGAAGCCAAGATCCCCGGCCTGGCGGCCCGCAGCGGTTTCCTCTTCATCAAGGCGCTGGGGCAGGTGGGCTTCCTGACCGACGGTCAGGTGAACTGGGACATCGCTGTCCTGGTGGCTGGGTTCGGCGTGAGCCTGTTCCTGTCCCAGGTGCTCTCGGGATGGGGCATGCCCGCCAACCCCCAGCAGGCCACAGCCAACCGGATCACCCCCGTGATGATCACGGGCATGTTCCTGTTCTTCCCGCTGCCGGCAGGCGTGCTGCTCTACATGGTCGTGGCGAACGTCTTCCAGGCGCTGCAGACGTTCCTGCTGATCCGCGAACCCTTGCCTGACAATCTCCAGACCATTCTCGACCAGCAGCTGGCCCAGCAGACTGTGGTGGCCGATGCCGCCGCCGTGAGCAGTGAACGGCTGCCATTCGAACCGCGCGGCAAACGCTGAGCCGCCGTGAGTCCGCCCCCGAGCCTGCGGCCTGTCCCTGTGGCAGAGCTGCGTCTGCTGCCCGATGGCCGTCGCTGGACGGTGGAGCAGCATCTGCAGGACCTCCACAGCCTGGAACCGGTGACCGGTTGGCTGCACGTGTGGCACCACGGCGATCAGCTGCGCGTCTGCGGCCAGGCAAGCACCCGGGTGGAACGCCCCTGCGACCGCTGCCTCCAGCCGGTGGCGGTGCCCCTGGTGGCCGAAGTGGAGGAATGGATCGGCCTGGATGGAAACGGCGATGCCGCCGAAGGAGCCACGGAGATCGTGCTCGACAGCGGGCACGACCTGCCCCTCGACAACCTGGACCCCCAGGGCAGCTTCGACCCCGAACGCTGGCTGTTCGAGCAGCTCAGCCTCGTGCAGCCCCTGCGATGCCTCTGCCGCAACGACTGCCCGGGCCTGCTGCCGGACGCGGCCGCCGCTGAGCCGATCGACCCCCGCTGGCGGGCCCTGCAGAACCTGCGCCCCAACAACGAGCCATGACGACCTGGGTCGATCAGCTCGATCTGCTCATCCGCAGCCGCACCCCCATCCTCTGGATCCGGCAGCAGGAAGAGGAACGGCTGCTGCGGCTCCTCGGCGATGTTGCCCGTGGGCTGGACCAGCGCCCTCTGCTGCGCTGGGACGTGGTGGCAGGACTGCAGGGGTTGCCGAACCATGAGGGGCGGGCAGCCAGGCAGCCGCTGCAGGCCCTCGATCTCTTCGATCTCCTGCCGGAGCGACAGCCCGCTCTGCTGCTGCTGCTCGACTTCCACCGTTACGTCGAGGACAGTGCCATCTGTCGACGGCTGCGCAACCTCGCCGGCGACCTGCGTCGGCAGGAACGCACCCTGCTGATCTCAGCTCCTGAGGCCCAGCTGCCGCGGGAGCTGGAAGCCAGCGTCACGGTGCTCGACCTGCCACTGCCCAACCCCGCCGAAATCCGTGCGCTGCTGCAGAGCCTGGCCCAGGCCGGAGGGGCCCTGCTGACGCCCGACACCCTCGACACCCTGGCCAGCAACTGTCGCGGCCTGCCAGAGCAGCGCATCCGGCAGCTGGCCGCCCGTGCGCTGGTGCGCCACGGCGGACTGGACGCCGCTGACCTGGAGGACGTGCTGGAGGAAAAGCGGCTGACCCTGGCCCGCAGTGATCTGCTCGAGTACTGCCCCAGCCAGGCCAGCCGCGCCGACATCGGCGGACTGGATCAGCTCAAACAATGGCTGGAACGGCGGCGGGGAGCCTTCGGAGCCGAGGCCAGGGCCTACGGGTTGCCGCCGCCACGGGGGGTGCTGCTGGTGGGCCCCCAGGGCACGGGCAAATCGCTGACGGCCCGGGCGATCGCCCATGACTGGGCCATGCCACTGCTGCGGCTCGACCTGGGCCGCCTGTTCGCCGGGCTGGTCGGGGCCAGCGAAGCCCGCACCCGCGACATGATCCGCACGGTGGAAGGCATGGCCCCCTGCATCCTCTGGATCGATGAGATCGACAAGGGCTTCGGGGTCGATGGCCGCAGCGATGGCGGCACCAGTCAGCGGGTGCTGGCCACCCTGCTGACGTGGATGGCCGAGAAGACCAGCCCGGTGTTCGTGGTGGCAACGGCCAACGCCATTGATCACCTGCCGGCGGAACTGCTGCGCAAGGGTCGCTTTGATGAGATCTTCCTCCTCGACCTGCCCAGCGCCGATGAACGGAGGCAGATCCTGGACCTGCAGCTGCGGCGGCGGCGACCCGACCATGCCGTGCCCCTCGACACCCTGGTGGACCGCTGCGAAGGATTCTCCGGGGCCGAACTCGAGCAGATTGTGCTTGAAGCCATGCTGACAGCCTTCAGTGAGGGGCGGGAGTTCGTGGAGGCCGACCTGGTGGCGGCTGCCAGCGACCTGATTCCCCTCAGCCGCACGGCCCGGGAATCCCTCGAAGCTCTGCAGCGCTGGGCAGCCCAGGGACGGGCTCGGCCGGCGGGAAGATTGCGGAGCTTTACGAACTCCCACGACGGGTAACGAACGCACCCCGCCGTCAAGTGCTCCGCGACACCTCTACCTAGGGTCTGACGAGTCACCGACCGGCCGTGTCCCTTCCTCCCCAGCGCTCCGAGCTGACCAACCAGCTGGCCGTCGCCGCCCTGGGCGCCGGAGTGGTGACCAGCCTCGCCGTGGCCCAGGGGCAGTCCCCCCTCACGGCCCTCGGCATCACCCTCTTCTCCGCCATCGCCGCCGTCGCGGTGGGCCAGGTGCTCTGATCCCCGATCCCGCCGCGATCAACGCCCTGCGCGGCCGGCTCCCCGCCCTGGCCGACAAGCTCTATTTCAACTACGGAGGCCAGGGCCCACTGCCCGACAGTGCCCTGACGGCCATGGTCGACAGCTGGCGGACCCTGCAGGAGCTGGGTCCCTTCGGCAGCGACGCCTTTCCGTGGATGGCGCAGGAGACCACGGCCCTGCGCACCGTCCTGGCCCGCTGGTGCGGGGTGCCCGCCCATCGCGTCGCCCTCACCGAAAACGTCACCAGCGGCTGTGTGCTGCCCTTGTGGGGGCTGCCGTTCCAGGCCGGCGAACGGCTGCTCCTGTCGGATGCCGAACACCCGGGGGTGGTGGCCGCAGCCACTGAGCTGGCCCGACGTCAGGGACTGGCCGTCGACTGCTTCCCGGTTCAGGAAGCCCGCGACGGGGCCGACGTGCTGCGTGCGCTGGAGGAGCATCTGCAGCCCGCCACACGGCTGGTGGCCCTGTCCCACCTGCTCTGGAACACGGGGATGCCGATGCCCATCGAGGCGGCGGCCGACCTCCTCGATGGGCATCCGCAGCGGCCCTGGCTGCTGGTGGATGCTGCCCAGGCCATGGGAAGCCTGGTGCTGGGGAGAGTGCCGGATCGGGCCGACATCTATGCCTTCACCGGTCACAAATGGTGCTGCGGTCCCGAAGGCCTGGGGGGTGTGGTGCTCTCACAGCGGCTGCTCGACACGGGCAGCCCCACCCTGATCGGCTGGCGCAGCCTGGCGGACGAGGGCCAGGGCACCAGTCCCTGGCACCCGGACGCCCGACGCTTTGAGGTGGCCACCAGCTGTCTGCCGCTGGGAGCCGGGCTGCGGGCTTCCCTGGCCGAACTGGAGCTGTGCGGCACGGAGAGCGAGCGGGACACGCTGATCCGCCAGCGCAGCCGCCGCCTCTGGGAAGGACTGCGTGACCGACCGGGACTGGAGCCCCTGCTCCAGGAGGCCCCGCCCGCCAGCGGCCTGGTCAGCTTCACGGCACCAGGCCATGACCCTCAGCAGCTGGTGCGGGCCCTGGCCCGGCGGGGCCTGCACCTGCGCATGCTGAGCGATCCAGCCTGCCTGCGGGCGTGCACCCATGTGGTGACCACCAACGAGGAGGTCGACACCCTCCTTGAGCAGCTCGACGATCTGCTCCGCACAGGCCTGACGGCTTAAAATGACGCGAGAAAGCCTGCCCCATGGTGTCTGATCACGGTCGGCGCTTTCAACATCCCCTCGCCCGGATCGAACCGGGAGAGGAGCCCGGGACAGTGCTCTGGAACGGATTCGCGTTAGCGGAAGAACTGGTCAGCGATGCTCTTGAGGGTTCGGACCCCGACGTGGAGTTCCGTCTGATGACGATCCTCCTCGGTTTCGGGCTGCCGCTTCCCCATGTGCGCGAACTGCTCGCAGAACAGGCCTGCGGCAATCGGCAGGCGCTGCTTCGGCTGATCGAGTATGTGGCCGACAGCCTCGTCGAGGAAGACGACGATGAGGCGCCGGAAGCGCACCTGGATGCGGAAGATGGCGTGAGGATCTGAGGCCTCCCGCCGAAAGACACCTCTAGTCTGCAGCCAGAAACTGCCGTTCAATGCTGCGTTCGCGTCTACCCCTGGCCGGTATCGCGGCCCTGATGCTGACTCTGTCCGTGCCGGCCCTGGCCCATGACCCCGGTGTCACCACTCCAGGCGGGGGGACCCGTGATCCCGAGGCGGTCAAGGAGTCCCCCTATGCCTCTGCCAAGGATGGATCGGAGGCCGTCAAGGCACCGGTGGGGGTGCCGGGAGGAGGCAAGGTGAACCCTGAATCGGTCAAGGATTCACCCTATGCCGCCGCCAAGGACACCGAACACAGGGTGATGAAACGTCCCGATCGTCAGAGACTCTGGTGGCTTGTGGTGCCGGGTGGCATTGCCGCATTCATCTGGTCGTGGTTGCAGCGCCAGGAGCAGGTGGGCTGAGGACAGCGATCGTCAGCCGTTGTGCTGGGGCTCCTCCAGCAGGTTTCTGTACACCCAGCCCGCCAGCAAAGCGCCAACGATGGGGGCCACCCAGAACAGCCACAGCTGACCGATGGCATCACCACCGATCCACACGGCCACACCGGTGCTGCGGGCCGGGTTGACCGACGTGTTGGTGATCGGAATGCTGATCAGGTGAATCAGCACGAGCGACAGACCGACGGGCAGGCCTGCGAAGCCAAGCGGTGCCCGGCGGTCGGTGCTGCCGAGAATCACGATCAGAAAGACGAAGGTGAGAATCACCTCGATCAGCAGCGCCGAGGCGAGTCCGTAACCGCCGGGGGAATGGGCCCCGTAACCATTGGTGGCCAGGGGATTGGAGCCCGCCAGTTCGAAACCGGCCCGGCCGGAGGCAATGCCATACAGCAGACCGCCTGCAATGGTTCCACCGAGCACCTGGGCCGCGATGTAGGGCAGCAGTTCACTGCTGGGGAAACGCCCACCGGCCCAGAGCCCGAAGCTGACAGCAGGGTTGATGTGGCAGCCGGAGATATGACCGATGGCGTAGGCCATGGTCAGCAGGGTGAGGCCAAAGGCGATGGCGACTCCAAGAAAACCGAGGCCAAGGGGATTGGCGGCAGGGGCGTCATAAGGGAAGACGGCGGCGATGACGGCGCTGCCGCAGCCCCCGAAGACGAGCCAGAAGGTTCCAAAGAGTTCGGCGAGGAAACGGCGCGAAAGGGAAGGCCCCTGGGCCATGGTGGCGATCAAACGTCAATGGGCGGACCTTACCGGCCCGACCGTTCAGAGGGAACTGTGGGAGGCCAGAGCCCTTGCTGCCTCCTCCCTGTCGTCGAAATGGATCTTCTCGCTGCCGAGAATCTGATAGTCCTCATGTCCCTTGCCGGCGATCAGCACCAGATCACCGGCGGCGGCGGCCGTGATCGCCCCCTGAATGGCCTGGCGCCGGTCGGCCTCCACCACCAGGGCAGTACCGGCGGGGATGCCGGCGACCACATCCTCCAGGATCCGGGAGGGGTCCTCGGTGCGGGGATTGTCGGAAGTGACCACCACCCGGTCGGCCAGTCGGGCGGCGATGGCACCCATCTGGGGCCGCTTGCCACGGTCACGATCGCCGCCGCAGCCGAAGACGCAGACCAGTTCGCGGTCCGTGAAGGGGCGACAGGCCCGCAGGGCGTTGTCGAGCGCGTCGGGCGTGTGGGCATAGTCGACCACCACCGCCGGTTGATCGGCTCGCCCCGGCACCCGTTCCATGCGGCCGGGCACCCCGCGGAAGGACGCCAGTCCCTGCAGCAACGCCTCCAGGGGCAGATCCTGCTGTAGCAGCACCCCGACCGCCTGCAGGACGTTCATCAGGTTGAAGCCACCGACAAGGGAGGAACGGAACGGAGCCGAGCCCCTCGGGGTGACGATGGTTCCCTCCACACCGGCGGCGGACATGCGCAGGTCCGCCATTGTCAGTTCGACGGTCGGATCCTCCAGGGAGCTGCGCCAGCAACGCGTCCCGAGCCGGGAGGCCAGCCGTCGGCCATGGACGTCATCGACGTTGATCACCGCCCCACCCGCCAGCAGAGAGGTGTCGAAGAGCCGGGCCTTCGCCTGAAAGTAACTGTCCAGGTCCGGGTGGTAGTCGAGGTGGTCCTGGGTGAGGTTGGTGAACACGGCGCCGGCGAAGCGGCAACCTGCCACCCGCTGCTGATCCAGGGCATGGGAGCTGACCTCCATCGCCGCCAGCCGGACACCGGCGGCCACAGCCTCGGCCAGTTCGGCCTGGAGCTGATCGGCGAAAGGCGTGGTGTGGGAGGCCGTGTGGCTGCGGCCGGGCCAGCGGTTGACCAGGGTGCCGAAGAGAGCCGCCGGCCAGCCGGCCGTCGTGGCCAGATGCTCGATCAGATGGGTGGTGGTGGTCTTGCCGTTGGTGCCGGTGACGCCGATCAGCCGCAGGCCGGCGCTGGGGCACCCCCAGAAGGCGGCGGCCAGGCGGCCTGCCGCCTCGGCCAGGGGATCGGCGAGCACCAGCACCGGATCCTGGGGCCCCGGGGGGGCCACAGCGGCGGCAGCGGGGCCGATCACAGCGGCAGTGGCACCGGCCTGCAAGGCCGCCGGCCAGAACGATCCACCGTCGACGCGACCACCGGGCAACCCCACGAACAGGGTGCCCGGTGCCACCCGCCGGGAGTCGGCACTCACGGCCGTGACCTCCGGGTCAGGGAGACCGGAGGGAACCGGCAGTCCGGCATCACGAAGCAGCTGGTGCAGTCGGACGGCGGGGGTCGGCTGCGGGGCAGCGGAGGTCATCGTCGGCCGATGCTGCAGATGCGGGCCGTTCTAGGCGGTTTTCGGCCCGGAAATCCGTCCGCGCAACCATTCCGCCAGTCGGTCCCCGGCCAGGCGCGGGGGAACCCGCGGCAGAAGCCTGTCGGGATCCCCCGCCTGCCGCAGCAGCAACACCGGCACCTCAAGGTCATACCGGGCCAGCAGGGCGGGATCGCCGTCGACGTCGACGGCCTGCAGCGGCAGTGGCAGGGCAGGCCCCAGGGCCCTCAGCCGCTCGGCCAGCCCCTCGCAGAGGCAACAGCCACGACGGGTGACCAGCACCAGCACGGTCTGCTCAGGCACGGACCTCCCCCGAGGGGGGCTGGATCCCGGGCGACTCGGGCACCGGATCGAAGCCCGAGCCCCCCCAGGGGTGGCAGCGCAGGAGCCGCTGCAGGGTGAGCAGGCTCCCCCGCCAGGCCCCGTGGCGCTCGAGGGCCTCGAGGGCGTAGGCACTGCAGCTCGGCACGTAGCGGCAACGGGGGGGACCCAGCAGCGGCGAGAGGAACCAGCGGTACAGCCGCACCAGCAGCTGCAGCAGCGCCACCACTGGCCCCCGGAAGATTGATGCCGTCCGGGGTACGATGGTGGATTCGCCCTCAGGCCATGGCGGGGGGCCAGAGGAGAGGTGGGGTCCTGGGCTCCGCGCCTCCTTTCGGCACACCGGCAGGCTCTGTGGACGATTGTTCCATCCTGACTCCTTTCTGTCTCCATGTCTCGATACCGCGGTGCTCGACTGAGGGTGACGCGGCGCTTGGGAGACCTTCCCGGTCTCACCCGTAAGTCCGCCAAGCGGTCTT
>JBMOIF010000035.1:0-22643 GCA_049317465.1 Prochlorococcaceae cyanobacterium
TCATCGCCCTGCTCGCCGACGTCACCACATCGCCGCGCATCGTTCAGATCTGAGCCTCAGGGGGCCTGCCCCAGTCGCCCCCGGTTGCGTCGCCCCAGGTCGGTGTCGAAGCAGATGTCGGCCTGGCCCGACTCCCGGTTGCGGCAGGGATAGGCCCGTTCCCCACGAACGGTCGCCGCCGTGGCCGGCCGGTCCGCGGCAGCAGCGGCGGCGCAGCGGCGGCCCCCATCCAGGCACGGCTCATCCCCGGTCGGAGCGGCGGCCTGAGGGGCACAGGCAGAGGCCAGAAGGCCGGACAGCAGCAGCCACAGCGCCAGAGACGGGCGGCCCGGCGGTGCCATCAGGCCACACCCCCGGCTTGCAGCAGCCGCCGCCGGCAGACATCGGCGATCGTCTCGCCCGCCAGCGTCAACCCGGCATAGACCACAAGCACCGACAGCACCTCGCCCCAGGCGAACGAACTGAGGGCCTCGAGCAGCACCACCCCCAGGCCACCGGCCCCCACCAGCCCCACCACCACCGTCTCCCGCAGGATCACATCACTGCGGTAGGCGCCATAGGCCAGGTAGGTGCGGGCCGCGGCCGGATAGGCGCCGTGCAGCAGCGCCTGGCGGGGCCCGGCGCCGGCCGTCCGCAGGGCCTGCTCAGGCCGGGGATCCACGGCCTCGAGCTGTTCGAGCAGCAGCCGGCCCAGGATGCCGGCGTTGTGGAAGGCCAGGGCCAGCGCTGCCGGCAGCACCCCGGGCCGGCAGACGAACAGCAGCAGCAACGCCGTCAACGGAGGCGGCAGCAGCCGGGCCAGCAATCCCACGGCCTGCAACAGCCGCCGCGCCCAGGGCCAGGGTCGCAGCAGCAGCAGCAGCCAGGGGGCAGCCCCCACCGCCAGCAGCGACGCCAACAGGGTCAGGGCCAGGGTGCTGCCGATCAGAGCCAGCCAGGGCTGCCGCCAGCCGTCGGCCTGCAGCAGAACGGCAACGGGCGGCCATGACCACCCGCTGAGCAGCCCCGCCCAGTGGAGCCCCAGCAGCCGGCCGCTGGGCGGCAGCAGCAGCAGCAGGCCTGCGGCGGTCAGCAGCAGTTCACGGCCCCTGCGCCCCACCGTCGCCCCGGGCTGCCACCAGCGGCGCCGCAACTGACCCACCGCCGTCTCGAGCAGCACCATCGTCAGCCCCAGCACCCAGAGGCTGGTCCAGGCCTCGCGGAACTGCAGCGACTGCAACGACAGACGCAGGTCAGTGCCGATGCCCCCCAGGCCGAACACCCCCAGCAGGGTCGCCGAACGCAGGGCGCATTCGAGCCGGTAGCCGCCATAGCTGAGCAGCCCGGGCAGCAGCGGTGGCCCCAGGGCCTGCAGCAGGGCAGCCCACCCTGGGCTGCCGGCGGCCCTCAGGGCCTGCAGGGGCCCTGGATCGAGGGCTTCCACCTGATCCGACACCACCCTGGCCACCAGGGCGCCGTAGGGCAGTGCGATGGCGATCACGGCCACACCGGGATGCAGCCCCAGGCCCTGCAGCAGGATCAGCCCCCAGAGCAGCTCGTGCAGGGAGCGGGGCAGGGCCAGCAGCCTGCGCAGCACCAGGGCAGGCCAGCGGCGGCCGCAGAGTTCCGCCACCACCAGCGGCGCCGACAGCAGGCCAGCGGCCAGTCCAAGAACCAGGCACAGCAGCCACGACCAGAGGGCCATCGCCAGCGTCACGGCGAGCCCGCGACCGCTGGCGGCCAGCAACGCCGGATCGAGGCTGGGTTGCACGGCCGCCGCCAGGAAACCGCCGATCAACGACCAGCCACCGCCGTGCAGGGCCAGGGGCAGCAGCAGCAGCACCGGCAGCAGCACCAGACCGGGCAGCAGCAGCCAGGCGGCGGGATTCATGGATCCGTGCCGGTGGCGTAGAGCGCCGCCCACTGCTCGGCCGCCACCGCCGACGGTGTGGTGTCAAACAGCAGGCGACCGTCCCGCAGACCCAGCACCCGGTCGAACCCCTCCAGCAGATCAGGACGGTGCAGGCTCAGCAGCAGCGCCCTGGGGGAGGCCCCCAGCTGCAGCAGCAGCTGCAGCAGCCGCGCCGCCAGGGGGGGATCGAGCTGGGCCAGGGGTTCATCGGCCAGCAGCAGCAGCGCTCCCTGGCGCAGCAGCCTGCCGAGGGCCACCCGCTGCCGCTGGCCCCCCGACAGGGCCGTCACGGGCACCGGCAAGAGGCCCGGGTCCAGCTCCACCCGGGCCAGCACCTGCCGGCAGGCCTCCGTCTCCAGGGGCAGCACAAGGTTGAGCAGCACCTGCAGCCAGCTCCAGGCCGCCAGGCGGCCGGCATTGAGGTTCTGCTGCACACTCAGCCCATCCACCAGGCGCAGGTCCTGCCAGAGGGTGCCGATGCGGGCCTGCTGCCGCTGCCGCCGCCGGCCCTGACCGGCGGGCACCCCATCCCACAGCACCATGCCCATGCGGGGACTGAGCAGCCCGTTGGCCACCGCCAGCAGCGAGCTTTTGCCGGCACCGCTGGGCCCCAGCAACGCCACCCGTTCCCCCGCCCGCAGCTGCAGCGACAGGTTCTGCAGCCGCGGCCGGCCGCCGCGGCCGGCCAGCGAGATGTCCCGCAGCTCCAGCAGGGGCTCCATCGGGCCAGACCCGGTCAGCGGATCTTGCCCAGCTGGCGACCGATGGCCTCGATCTGGCCGTACTGATCCACCGGGGCGACGACGAACTGGCGGGCACCGAAGAGATCCAGGATCTGCAACCGCCGCGGGCTGGTGGGCTTGAGGGCCACCAGGGCCGCCTGGAGCCGGCCGGTGAAGCCGGGGCCGAACCGTCGATCGAGATTGCCCTGGGCCACCCAGTGGTAGTCGGGGTAGGGCGGGGTCCGCCAGAGCACCACCACCTTGGAGCGGTCGATGCTGCCCTTGCGCAGGGCACTCGTCCACACCTGTTCGTTGACGGCACCGGCGTCGTAGGCGCCGCTCTGCACCAGGGCGATGGTGGCGTCATGGCTGCCGCTGAAACCGGGCCCACCGCCGGCGAAATCGGTCAGCTTGACCCCACCCTGCTGCAGGAAGTGCTGCGGCATCAGCCGGCCGGAGGTGGAACTCTCGGAGCCGAAGGTGAAGCGGCGGCCCCGCAGCTGTCTCAGATCGGCGGTCGTGCGGATCGGCTGCAGGCCGGCGGTGGCCTCACGGTTGCCAATGAACAGCGAATGGAAGGCGGCATCCACGTCGCGCTGGGCCAGCACCCTCGCGCCGGGGGTCTGCAGCCGCGCCTGCACCCCCGTGAGGCCACCGAACCAGACCAGGTCGAGATCCCCCTTGCGGAACGCCGTCACCGCGGCGCTGTAGTCGACCATCGGCACGTACACCACCTTGCGGCCCAGGCTCTCGGACAGTTCATCGGCCACGAGGCCATAGAGCCGGTTGAGCTTCTCGGGGTTCTGGTCAGGGATGGCGCTGATGCGCAGCACCGTGGCGGTGGCGGCTGGGCCGGAGTTCCGCTGGGCCAGGGCCGCCGGTGGCTGGCTGGCCCGCACAGCAGGGACGCCCGCACCAAACACCAGGGCGAGGGCGGCCACAACAGGGAACGACGGCATTCGATCAGCAGGCAACGACGGGAGCCTCCAGAGACGCCAGAAAGCGCCGGAAGCGGCTGAGGCCATCCTCAATGGTGGCTGTGCTCACGGCGCATGACAGCCGCACGCAGCGGTCGTCGCCGAAGGCCACCCCGGGCACCAGCGCCAGACCCTGCTCGTCCAGCAACCGACGGCAGAAGGTCACCGAATCCAGGCCCCAGGCCCCCACATCGGGGAACGCGTAGAAGGCTCCGGTGGGCGGCACCAGCAGCACCCCCGGCAACCCCTGCAACCCCTCGCTGAGGCTGCGGCGGCGGCCACTGAAGCGCTCGGCCATGGCCCGCACGCAGTCGCGGGACCCCTCCAGGGCCGCCAGGGCTCCGTACTGGGCGAAGGTGCACACATTGCTGGTGCTCTGGCTCTGCAGGGCGATGGCGGCCTTGACCACGGCCTGGGGGCCGGCCAGGTAGCCGAGGCGCCAGCCGGTCATGGCCCAGCCCTTGGCGAAGCCGTTGACGATGAACAGCCGGTCGGCCAGGTCGGGGGCGAGGGCCGCGAGGCTGTGGTGCTGCTGCCCCGGCGCCAGCAGATGTTCGTAGATCTCATCACACATCACCGCCACCTGGGGATGGCGCCGCAGCAGTTCGGCGATGGCCTCCAGTTCGGCCCGCTGCAGCACCACCCCGGTGGGATTGCTGGGGGTGTTGAGCACCAGCAGACGGGTGCGCGGGGTGATCAGCGCCTCAAGGGCGTCGAGGTCAAGGCGGAAGCCGTCGGCGGCGCTGCAGGGCAGCAGGCGCACCGCGGCGCCCGCCAGGGCCGCCATCTCCGGGTAGCTGAGCCAGTAGGGGGCCGGCAGCAGCACCTCGTCGCCGGGATCGAGCAGCACCTGGAACAGGTTGTAGATGGCCTGCTTGCCACCGTTGGTGACCAGCACCTGGTCGGCCGTCACAGCCATGCCGTTCTCGCTGCCCAGCTTCGCGGCGATGGCCTCCCGCAGCCGTGGCTCCCCGGCGGCCGGTCCGTAGCGGGTGGCGCCGGCCGCCAGGGCGGCGGCGGCGGCCTCACGGATGAAATCGGGCGTGTCGAAATCGGGCTCCCCCGCCGACAGACTGCAGATGTCATGGCCTTCCGCACTCAGCCGACGGGCCTTCGCGGCGATGGCCAGGGTCAGGGAGGGCTTGAGGGCCGCGGCTCGGGCCGAAAGCTTCATCGGGCTGGGCTGGACGGGAACTGGTCGGGGCGAGAACGCGGGAAAGCGGACGCACGGCCATAGGGTGATCGACCAGTGTGCCCGACCAGTCCGGCGATCTGGCCATCGCTGCTACCGAATCGTGACCTGCCCCCCATGACCCAGCCGCCGACCACCGCGCCGCCGGCCTCCCTTGAGGCCCTCTCGGCGGCCTGTGAGGGCTGTGAACGCTGCGGCCTGGCCGCCGGCCGCCGCCAGGTGGTGGTGAGTCGCGGCAACCCGTCGGCACGGCTGATGCTGATCGGCGAGGGGCCCGGCCAGCAGGAGGACGAGACCGGTCGGCCGTTCGTTGGCCGGGCCGGCCAGCTGCTCGACCGGATCCTGGCCAGCGTCGACCTCGACAGCGACCGCGACGTTTACATCTGCAACGTGGTCAAGTGCCGCCCACCGGAGAACCGCCGGCCGACCCCCGCCGAAATGGCAGCCTGCCGTCCCTGGCTGGAGACCCAGATCGCCCTGGTGGATCCGCCGCTGATCGTGCTGGCGGGCGCGACCGCCGTGGAGGGGGTGCTGGGGATCCGGGGGGGCATCAGCCGCCTGCGGGGGCAGTGGCAGCCCCTCGACGGCCGCTGGTGCCTGCCGGTGTTTCATCCGTCGTATCTGTTGCGCAACCCGTCCAAGCAGGAGGGGTCACCCAAGTGGCTCACGTGGCAGGACATGCAGGATGTGAAGCGTCGGCTGCAGCAGCTGGAGGAGCCAACCCGATGACCGGTCCTGCCGAACCCACCGCCGTGCCGGGCCCCACCGCCGTGCCGGGGCCGGTCATTGATGAGACCGCCGGTGAACTGGTGGTCGACTGGGACCAATACCACCGGCTGATCGAGCACCTGGCGGTGCAGATCCACCGCAGCGGCTGGGGCTTCGACCAGATCATCGCCCTCTCCCGCGGCGGGCTGCGGGTGGGGGATCTGCTGTCGCGGGTGTTCGACCGGCCGCTGGTGGTGATGGCGGCCCAGAGCTACGGCGGCCAGGGCGACCGCCAGCGGGGGGAGCTGCGGCTGGGCCATCAGCTCGCCCACACCTGCGACCGCATCGGCCCCGAGCTGCTGCTGGTCGATGACCTGGTCGACAGCGGCGCCACCCTGGAGCTGGCGCGCCACTGGCTGCAGCGGGAACTGCAGCCCGCGAGCCTGCACACCGCCGTGATCTGGCTGAAGGCCGCCAGCAACTTCCAGCCCGACCTCTGGGCCATGGAGCTGCGGGCCAGCCCCTGGATCCTGCAGCCGTTCGAGCGCTGGGAACGCCGCAGCCCCGAAGGACTGCGGCCGCTCACCTGAGGGGTCTCCCCGACGGCGGTGCCGCTGTGACAGGCTTTGGCCACGCCACCGCATCCTGCGATGACCGCCGCCCCGCCCCTCGCCAGTGCCATCCCCGCCTGGGCGGACGATCCCCGTTATGCCACCACCATCCGCCGGCGCCGCACCCGCAGCGTGCGGGTGGGGGATGTGTGGATCGGCAGCGACCACCCGGTGGTGGTGCAGTCGATGATCAACGAAGACACCCTCGACATCGAAGGTGCCACCGCCGGCATCCGCCGGCTGCACGAGGCCGGCTGCGAGATCGTGCGGGTCACGGTGCCTTCCCTGGCCCATGCCAGGGCCATGGGTGAGATCCGCCGACGGCTTGAGGACAGCTACAGGCCGGTGCCCCTGGTGGCGGATGTGCACCACAACGGCATGAAGATCGCCCTGGAGGTGGCCCAGCACGTCGACAAGGTGCGGATCAATCCCGGGCTGTACGTGTTCGACAAACCCGACCCCAACCGCAGCGAGTTCGGCGCCGAAGAATTCGCCGCCATCGGCGAACGCATCGCCGGCACGCTCGAACCCCTGGTGAGCCTGCTCAGGGAGCAGGACAAGGCCCTGCGGATCGGTGTGAACCACGGCTCCCTGGCAGAACGCATGCTCTTCACCTATGGCGACACCCCCCTGGGGATGGTGGAGTCGGCCCTGGAGTTCATCCGCATCTGCCACCGCCTCGATTTCCACAACATCGTGGTGTCGATGAAGGCCTCACGGGCGCCGGTGATGCTGGCGGCCTACCGGATGATGGCCGACCGGCTCGATGCCGAGGGGTTCCACCATCCGCTGCACCTGGGGGTGACCGAGGCCGGCGACGGCGACTACGGCCGCATCAAGAGCACCGCCGGCATCGCCACCCTGCTGGCCGAGGGCATCGGCGACACCATCCGGGTCTCGCTGACGGAGGCGCCGGAGAAGGAGATCCCCGTCTGCTACGCGATCCTGCAGGCGCTGGGGCTGCGCAAGACGATGGTCGAGTACGTGGCCTGCCCCAGCTGCGGCCGCACCCTGTTCAACCTCGAGGAAGTGCTGCAGCGGGTGCGGCAGGCCACGGCCCACCTCACCGGCCTCGACATCGCGGTGATGGGCTGCATCGTCAACGGGCCCGGGGAGATGGCCGATGCCGATTACGGCTATGTGGGCAAGACGCCGGGCGTCATCTCGCTCTACCGGGGACGGGACGAAATCCGTCGGGTGTCGGAAGACGAAGGTGTCAAAGCCCTCATCGCCCTGATCCGGGAGGACGGCCGCTGGGTCGACCCCTGAACGAGGGTCACACCGTGACACAGCCCGGACCGGCCCCGCCCGCTGCGGCGGGCCTTCGGCGCACTACGTTGATGGCACCTCACGACGATCCATGGTCCGTAACAGCCTTCGGCGTGTCGTCCTGGTGGCTCTCGCCGGAGCCGGTGCCTTCACCGGGGCCGTCGTGCTGGCCAGCGACCTGGTCATCGGCAGCAGCACCGCCGCCCTCCTCAGCGACAGCCCCAAGGAGGTGATGGACGAGGCCTGGCAGATCGTCTATCGCGACTACCTCGACACCACCGGCAAATACTCCGAGGACGGCTGGCGCAAGCTGCGCCGTGATGTGCTGGCCCGGTCCTACGGCAGCACCAAGGATGCCTATGAAGCGATCCGCGGAATGCTCGGCAGCCTGGATGATCCCTACACCCGCTTCCTGGATCCGCGGGAGTTCAAGGAGATGCAGATCGACACCTCCGGCGAACTCTCCGGTGTCGGCATCCAGCTGAGCCTCGACAAGGACTCCAAGGAACTGGTGGTGGTGTCGCCCATCGACGGCTCACCGGCGGCCCGGGCCGATGTGAAGCCCAAGGACGTGATCGTGCAGATCAACGGCAAGAGCACCAAGGGCATGAGCACCGAGGACGCGGTCAAGCTGATCCGCGGTCCGGTGGGCACGAAGGTGTCGCTGGTGCTGCGACGCGGCAAGACCCAGCTGGTGTCGGTGGACCTCATCCGCGACCGCATCGAGCTGCATGCGGTCGACAGCCGCATGAACACCACCCCCGACAATCTGCGTGTCGGTTACATCCGCCTCAAGCAGTTCAACGCCAACGCGGCCAAGGACATGGCCCAGGCCCTCCGCACCCTGGAGCAGCAGGGGGCCCAGGGGTATGTGCTTGACCTGCGCAGCAACCCCGGCGGTCTGCTGGTGGCCAGCATCGACATCGCCCGCCAGCTGATCGATGACGGCGTCATCGTCTCGACCAAGACCCGCGACGGTGTTCAGGACGTGAAGCGGGCCACGGGACGGGCCCTGACCCGGGCACCGATGGTGGTGCTGGTGAACGAAGGCTCAGCCAGCGCCAGCGAGATCCTCTCCGGCGCCCTGCAGGACAACAAGCGGGCCGTGCTGGTGGGTCAGAAGACCTTCGGCAAGGGGCTGGTGCAGTCGGTGCGCGGCCTGTCGGATGGATCCGGCATGACCGTGACCATCGCCAAATACCTCACCCCCAGCGGACGCGACATCCACAAGCACGGCATCCAGCCGGACGTGGCGGTGAAGATGAGCGAGGAGGAGGCCCGCACCCTCAAGTTCGATCAGCTCGGAACCCGCAGCGACTCGCAGTACCAGGCGGCGGAAACCACCCTCAGCAAACAGCTGCGGCTGGCCAGCCAGCCGCCGGCCGTCCAGTTCGACCCGAACCAGAAGGCCCGGGCCCTGGTCGAGAACTGAAGCGTCAGGCGATGGGCTGCATCAGCCCACCACCGGGGGTGGAGTCGTCGTCGTCATTGCCGCCCTGGCCGGGCAACAGCAGGATCATGCCGATGGCGCCCACCGCCAGGACTCCCGCCAGGCCGATGAGGCCGCTGAAGCCGCCGGCGGCACTCTGGACGAGACCGAGGCCTGGGGCCAGATCGACAATCTCCATCAGCGGGGTTTTCAGATGGCTGGATTCTAAAGAACTGTTGCGCTGCTGAGAACCCATGCAGGTGCTTTTCGTTCATCAGAATTTTCCGGGTCAGTACCCCCATCTCGCCCGGGCCCTTCTGGCGCGGGGGGACACGGTGGATGCCATCGGCGGTCCCACGGCCCGGCCCCTGCCCGGCGTGACCCTGCACCGCTACGACCCGCGGCCGGCGGGCGGCATCCCCGAGTGCCATCCGTGGGTGGCCGACCTGCAGACCAAGAGCCTGCGGGCCGAGGCCGTGGGGACGCTGCTGCAGCAACGGCTGCGCGATGGCCTGCGGCCCGATGTGGTGGTGGGCCATCCGGGCTGGGGGGAGCTGCTGGCGGTCAAGGATCTGCTGCCCACCGTGCCGGTGCTGCATCAGGTCGAATTCGTGTATCAGCTCAGCGGTGGCGACACCGATTTCGACCCCGAATTCGCCCAGGCTGACTGGGCCAGCCAGACCCGCCTGCGCCTGCGGCGGACGCCGCAGCTGCTGGCCCTGCACGACCTCGACTGGGGCGTCGCCCCCACCCCCTGGCAGGCCAGCACCGTGCCCGCCGAATACCGCCCTCGCGTCAGCGTCATCCACGAAGGCATCGACACCACCGCCATCGCCCCCCGCCAGGGCAGCTTCATCGCCCTCGAGAAAGCCGGTGTGCGCTTCGAACCGGGGGATCCCCTGGTGACCTTCGTGGCCCGTTCCCTCGAGCCCTACCGCGGCTTCCACACCTTCCTGCGGGCCCTGCCGCGGCTGCAGGCCCTGCGGCCCGACGCCCACGTGATCGTGGTGGGCGACGAGGGGGTGAGCTACGGGCCGCCGCCGGCCGCCGGCGGCACCTGGAAACAGCTGCTGCTGCAGGAGCTCAAGGGCCGACTCGACCTCTCCCGGCTGCACTTCGTCGGCCGGGTGCCCCACCCCGTGCTGCACGACCTCTTCCGGGTCAGCGCCTGCCACGTCTACCTCACCTATCCCTTCGTGCTCAGCTGGAGCCTGCTCGAAGCCATGAGCTGCGGCACCACGGTGGTGGGGTCGGCGACGCCACCGGTGCAGGACGTGATCCGCCATGGCGAGAACGGCCTGCTGGTCGATTTCTTCGACGGCGACGCCCTGGCCACCACCGTCGCCGCCGTGCTGGCCGATCCGTCGGCGCACCGGCCCCTGGGCGCCGCCGCCCGAAAGAGCGTGATCGAACGCTTCGACCTGCACACGGTCTGCCTGCCCCAGCTGCTGCAGCTGGTGGACCGGGTGGCCGCCGGCGCCTAGACGCTCAGCACCGGAGCGGCCGCCGCCACCTGCTGCTCGGCCATCGCCTCGAGCCAGCCCATCAGCTCCTCGAGCTGCTTCTCGGCCGGCAGCACCCCCAGCCCCCGGGCCAGCACCCGGGCGGTGCTGCCGGCCCCGGCCTGATACACCAGGCGGCCGTGCAGATGCTGGGGCAACCCCTGGCGCAGGCGCCGGAAGGCCGGTTCCTCCATCGGCGTCTCGAGCACGATGTTGGGCTTGTCCGGGCGGATGCGCGCGAAGCCGCAACGGCGGGCCAGCAGCTTGAGCTCCATGACCCGCAGCAGGCTCACCACCGGCGCCGGCAGGGGTCCATAGCGCTCGGCCCAGCCGCTGGCCAGCTGCAGCAGTTCGCCGCGGCCGCCGCAGTCGGCCGCGGCCCTGTAGGCCGCCATCTTCTCGTCGGCCTCGGTGATCCAGTCGGCAGGAATGAACGCCGTCACGCTCAGGTCGATCTGGGTGTCCTCCACCGTGGGAATGTCCTGGCCGCGGATCTCGGCCAGTTCCTCCTGCAGCATCTCCATGTAGAGGTCAAAGCCGATGGTCTCCATCTGGCCGCTCTGCTCGACCCCCAGCAGATTGCCCACCCCGCGGATCTCCATGTCGCGCATCGCCAGCTGGTAGCCGCTGCCCAGCTGGGCGAACTCCTGAATCGCCCGCAGCCGCTGCCGCGCCGCCTCGCTCAGCGAGGCATCACCGGGATAGAACAACCAGGCATGGGCCTGGACACCGCTGCGGCCCACCCGGCCCCGCAGCTGGTAGAGCTGAGCCAGACCGAAGCGGTGGGCATCTTCCACCAGAATCGTGTTGACCCGCGGAATGTCGAGGCCGCTCTCGATGATCGTGGTGCAGAGCATCAGGTCGGCCTCGCCGGCGTTGAAGGCCACCATCGCGCTCTCCAGTTCGCCTTCGGCCATCTGGCCGTGGGCCACCAGCAGCCGCAGCTCGGGCAGCATCTGCCTCAGCTGGCCCGCCACCTCGTCAATGCCCTCCACCCGCGGCACCACGTAGAACACCTGGCCGCCCCGGTCCAGTTCCTGGCGGATGGCGCTGCGCACCGCCTCTTCATCGAGGGAGGCCAGGTGGGTCTTGATCGGCCGCCGCAGGGGTGGCGGTGTGGTGATCAGGCTCATCTCGCGCACCCCCGACAGGCTCATGTAGAGGGTGCGGGGGATCGGCGTGGCGCTCAGCGTGAGCACATCGACGTCCTTGCGCAGCACCTTGATCTTTTCCTTCTGGTTGACCCCGAAGCGCTGCTCTTCATCCACCACCAGCAGCCCCAGCTGCTGGAAGCGCGTGCCCTTGCCCAGCAGCTGATGGGTGCCCACCACCACATCGATGGCCCCCTCCAGCAGCCCATCAAGAATCTGCCGGCGCTCGGCGGCGGTGCGGAAGCGGTTGAGCAGGGCCACCTTGAGCGGATAGGGCGCAAACCGCTCGCTCAGGGTGCGCCAGTGCTGCTGGGCCAGCACCGTCGTGGGGGCCAGCAGGGCGCACTGGCGTCCGGCGGTCACCGCCTTGAAGATCGCCCGGATGGCCACCTCGGTCTTGCCGAAGCCCACATCCCCGCAGACCAGGCGGTCCATCGGCCGCGGCGCCTCCATGTCGCGCTTGACATCGGCGATGGCCTTGATCTGGTCGGGGGTGGGGTCGTAGGGGAACGAGTCCTCGAGTTCCCCCTGCCAGGGCCCGTCCGGGGGGAAGGCGAAGCCCGGCGATTCGTGCCGTTCGGCATAGAGACGCACCAGGTCGAGGGCCACCTTGCGCACGGCCTTGCGGGCCCTCTCCTTGGCCTTGGTCCAGGCCGTGCCCCCCATCCGGTTCAGCTCGGGCGGGGTGTCGCTGCTGGCGCGGTAACGGCCGAGGCTGCCCAGCTGGTCGGCGGCCACCCGCAGCAGCCCATCGGCGTACTGCACCACGAGGTAGTCGCGGGCCTCACCGCCGAGGGCCAGCTTCTCGAGCCGCAGAAAACGGCCGATCCCGTGGTTGCGGTGCACGACGAAATCGCCGGGTTGCAGGCGGTTGGGATCGACCGTGCGGCTGGCGGCCCGGCGACGGCGGCGCACCCAGCCGCTGGCGGCCAGGCTCTGCTGGCCGAAGAATTCCCGGTCGGTGATCAGCACCAGCTTCCAGGCCGGAAGGTGCAGACCTTCGAGGTCACTGCTGCCGCGCACCTTCAGGGCCACGGGCGTGTCCTGCTCCAGCAACCGCTCGATGGCAGGGAAGTCGTGGGGGTTGGGCACGAAGCGGCAGAGGCCGTCGTGCTCCTCCAGCAGGGCCACGGCGCGGGACGGCTGGGCAGACAGCACCCACACGCGGGCCTTCTCCTGGCGATGGCCGCGGATCAGCGCCGCCAGCTTGCCGAACTGATTCGGCAGGCAGGGCACCGGCCGGCAGGCCAGGTCGATGCTGTTGGCATGCCGGTCGGTCTCGGCCAGTTCCGCCAGGTCAAAGCCCGCGAAGGCCTCGACCTCGGCCAGGGCCTCGGCGATGGGCCGGTGCAGGCTCGCGGGCAGCAGCGGGGCCTCGTCGCGCCGGTGCTGGTCCACGTGGTCGAACCACTGCTGGCCGTGGGCCAGGCACTGGCGGCGCTCGTCCACCACCACCAGGGTGTCGGGGGGCAGACAGTCGAGCAGGCTCGCCGGCCGGTCCCAGGCCAGCCCCATCAGACGACGCATGCCTTCGGGAGTGCCGCCCTCCAGCAGCTGCTCGAGGGCGGCGGGACTGAGCAGGCTCTCCAGTCCTGCTGGCGGATCATGGCGCAGGGCCTCGGCCACCAGGGGGGCATAGCTGGTGGGCGTGAGCCGCACCCGGTCGACCGCATCGAGGGAGCGCTGGCTGGCGGGGTCGAACTCGCGCAGCTTCTCCAGCTCCTCTCCGAAGAACTCGAGCCGCACGGGCAGCTCGGCACTGACCGGGAACAGATCGACGATGTCGCCGCGGCGACTCCAGGTGCCCTCCTGCTCGATCGTGCTCACCCGTTCGTAGCCCAGGCGGCTGAGGGTGTCGGCCAGCTGCTCGAGGTCGACGGTGCTGCCGCGCTCAAGGCAGAGGCACTGGCGGGCCAGGGCCAGGGGGGGTGGCAGATGGGGCTGCAACGCCCGTTCGGTGGCCACGATCGCGCCGCGGCCACCGGCCACGCCGTCGAGCAGGTCAGCCAGCACCTGCAGCTGCCCCCAGGTGATCTCGCTGGTGGGATCGAAGGCCTCGTAGGGCGACCCTTCGCTGGTGGGGTAAAGCTGCGCCGAAGGCCAACCCATCAGCTCCAGCAGGGCCGTCCAGCGGCCGGCCTCCTCCAGGGTGGGCACCACCACCAGCAGCGGTGCCCCCTGGCGGCGGGCCAGGGCGGTGGCCAGCAGGGCCCGGCCGCCCCGCGGTGCGCCCTGCAGCCGCAGCCGCTCCGGCCGGCGGCTGCGTTCAAGCACCTCTCCGGTGAGGGGCACCTGCTCGAGCTGGCGCACCACGGCGGAAAGGGGCATGGCACAGAACGGCGTCAACCTCCGATCCTCGCAACCGCAGGGGCACGACTGCGACGACAGAGTGGTCCCATCCGCGCCGATCCGGCCGATGCTGCTGCGCCCCCTGGTCGGGCTGGTTCTGCTGCTGACCCTCGATGCCGTGGTGGCCTTTCCCCTGCGGGGGGCCCGCAACGAGGAACGCCCCCTGGCTGCCGCCGAGGACGGGGAGCTGTGGCAGCGGCTCCGCAGCAGCGATGCCCTCTGGCTGCCCAGGGTCGAGGTCAGGGACGACGGGCGCCGGATCTACCGGCTGCGGCGCCTGGCGGGCGATCCGCCCCTCGACCTGATGGCCATGCAGGCCCTTGAGCGGGCCACCGATCCGTTCGCGGCCGAACGCAGGCAGGTGCACGAGCTGGTCGACACCCTGCGCCACCACGGCGTGCTGCTGCGATTGGGGCCCCCCCGCCGCCGCGGCGCCCTGGCGGAATGGGAACCGCGGGCACGGGTGCTGCGGCTGCGCCATGACGCCCTCGACCAGGGCCACCGGGGCCTGGCCCGGATCCTCAACCACGAGGCCATCCATGTGGCCCAGAGCTGCGCCGCCGGTGGCCTGCGCCGGTCGCCCCAGCTGCTGGGGATCCCCCGGGCCCTGCCGCCGGAACTGGAGTCGGTGCTGGCGTCCGACACCTATGCCCTCCTGGACGACGGGGGCAGGGAACTGGAACGGGAAGCCTTCGCAGGCCAGGGCACCCCAGGGCTGGGGGCGCGGCTCATCCGCCGCCACTGCCGACCGGCGGCGCCGGCAGCTCCCCCTCCAGCCGCCGGTTGAAGCGCTGCAGATCGTCGTCGTTGAGCTGCTGGCGGCTGCTGACGCCGAACTCGGCCTCCAGCAGCTTCCGCCCCTCGGCGGCACCCCAGCCCAGCTGCTGCAGCAGCGCTTCCCCCTGCTCCAGCAGCTGGGGACGTCGCAGGGGCAGGGGGGCGGTGAGGGGGTCGGCCCCCGGCTCCAGGCGCCGCAGGGCCTGGAGCCAGGCCACCAGGTCAGCGAAATGCACCAGCCGGTCGCGGCTGGGGTGACCGAAGGCCCGTTCCAGGTACAGCCCGCTGCGGTCACGGTCCCAGCCCAGGCGTTCCAGCTCCCGGTCGGCAGCCTGCAGCTCATCGCTCCAGTCGTCGGGTTCAGCCGGATCGACGGGGCCGGCGGAGTCGGCCGGGGGCGCCGGCGCCGGTGCCTCGGGCAACGGAGCCGGCATCCGGGCGGCGGGGGCGGCCGGTGGAGGCGTGGTGGGCGTGGTGGGCGCAGGGGTGCGCTGGGCCAGCCGCTGGCGGGCCCGGTCCTCGGCCTCCTCGGCGGTATCGGCCTGCCCCAGGGCACTGCTGCAGCGGCCGGCCACGAGGCGGTTGACCCGCACCACCATCCGCCCGGGCTCGGCCAGCAGTAGCTCCACCTCGGGAAGGGGGCTGCCGGCGGGCGGGGCAGGAATCGGGCGTGGATCGTTCATCTTTCTATGCTGCCCAACAACCCGGCCCGCCCAGCGCCACCCCGCCGGACGCCCCTTGCGCCCCTGCGTGGAAGCCTCGTCCCTGCCGTCACTGTCGCCATGGCTGCAGGCCGCCGATCAGTGGCAGGAGGTGCTGGTGCTGCTGCCGGTGCTGGTGGGGCTCGAACTGGTGCTGTCGGCCGACAACGCCATCGCCCTGGCCGCCATCGCCCGCCGGCTGCCGGAGGCCGAGGAGCAGCGGCGGGCCCTCAACCTGGGCCTGTTGTTCGCCCTGGTCTTCCGGATCGGCCTGATCGTGGCCGCCCGCTGGGTGCTGGCCTTTCCGCCACTGCTGGCGGCCGGCGCCCTCTATCTGCTGTGGCTCTGCGGGAGCCATTTTCTCGGGGGCGACGGCGGCGGCCAGGGGGGCGGCGATGAAACCGGGGCCGACCCCGCCCCGCATCCCCCCCGCGGCCTGGCGGCCACCGCCCTCACCCTGGCCCTGGCTGATCTGGCCTTCTCCCTCGACAGCGTCGCCGCCGCCGTCGCGGTGAGCGACCGGCTGGCGCTGGTGATCACCGGCGGTGTGGTGGGGGTGCTGGCCCTGCGGCTCAGCTCGGGCTGGGTGCTGCGGCAGCTGGATCGTTACCCGCGTCTCGAATCAGCGGGGTATGCCGCCGTGGGACTGGTGGGGGTGCAGCTGCTGCTGCGGCTGGTGCTTCCCAGGCTCGATGTGCCCGAGTGGCTGCTGCTGGCGGCCGTGGTGCTGCTGGTGGCCTGGAGTCTGCAGGGGGGTCCGCTGCAGCCCGGCCTCGACCCGGCCCAGGAGCCACCGGAATGACCAGGGGCGACGGCGACCAGCTGGTGGAGGTCGAGCAGGCGGGCAGCGGTCGGCTGCTCCATCGCCTGCTGCTGGCCGAGGTGCCCCAACCGGGGCGCTGGCTTGAGCTGGAGGGCACCAGCTATCTGGTGCTGCAGCGGCGCCATCGCTACCGGCTGGTGCAGGGGCGCTACCGCCTGGCGCGGGTGGTGTTGCAGGTGAAGGCCCAGCGGCGCCCCGCCGAGGCCCGCTGGTGGCGCGACCGCTGGGTGATCGGGGATCCCTCCTGCGCCTACAACGCCCTCTCGCCACTGCTGCGCTGTGCCGTGCTGCCCGACGGGCCCTGCAGCGGCTGTGGCCACCACAGGCTGCGCTGAGCCGCAGGCACCACCCGTCAGCCCTGCCAGCGCTGCAGGGCCGATGCCAGCGCCCCTGCCTCGACGGCGGGGAACAGGATCTGCTGCTGGTTGAAGGGCAGATCCACGCGGCTGCCGCCGCTGCCGAGGCTCACCACCCTGGCCTCATTCCCCTGCTGCCAGAAGCCCGTCAGATCCAGCCGGTCCTGGCCGGGATCAAAGCCCCGGATCTCCAGCTGCCGGCCCCAGGCATACGTGAGCAAGAAGGTCTCGCTCACGCCGGCGGTGGCGGTCAGCAGCCGGTCGCCGGCGTTGACCGTGATGCGACGGGTGGCATTGAGCAGCGGATCAGCGCCAGGCAGACCGGCGTTCGGGTTCGTCGTTGTGTTGGTGGACGTGCTGGTGGTCGTGGTGGCCCCATTGAGCAGCGGATCACTGCCGTAATCACCCCACACCGTGCTGAACGCTCCCGGAGCCATGCCGGGCAGGCCGGCGTGGGTGTTGGCCAGCTGGCCGGCGGGACCGGGGGCATCGCGGTTGAGCGACCACATCGAGAGCATGCCCAGACCCTTCTCGCGGGCGAAGGCCTCCACCAGCGCCGCATCCTCGAGGCGGAACACCTCGCTGGGAATGTCGTTCACCCCCAGCATCGGCGTGATGCCCATCTGGTTCCAGCCGAAGCTGCGACCGGAGGCCGCGAACAGGGGCTGCAACTGCCCGAAGCTGCTCACGGCGGCGTCGATGGCATAGGCGCCCATGGTCTTCAGGGTCGGTGGCGCAGCGCTGTCGCCGTAGTCCATGGTCATCAGGTTGACCCCATCAACCGCCACACCCGCCCCGATGGCCAGCCCGATGACGTTGACACCGCTGGCCGTGAGCCCCTGGGGCAGCACGGGCAGGGTGAACCACACCCCCAGCCCGGGGCGGCTGGCCTGAAGCAGGGCGATGGCCTGCATCTGCAGCCGGAGGGAGGCTGTGTCCGCAATGGCCGCCCCCTCGATGTCGAAGTCCAGCTTGCGCAGGGCCAGGGTGTCGACGGCGCTGCCGTAGGCCTCCGCCAGGGCCGCAGCCCCCAGGCCCCGCCGCCGGTACACCGTCGCCAGGCTCTCCCCCGCAGCTCCCCCCAGCGACACCATCACATCGCCACCGGCGGCCCGCAGATCGGCGATCTCCCGGCGGATGGCCACGGCCTGGGGGTGGCTGCTGTCGAGCCGCAGGGCATCAAGGCCCGCCCAGGCCAGCACCCCCGTGGGACTGGCCTGCAAAAATCCCAGTGTCAGCAATCCCACCCCATGGCGACGGGCGAGGCCGTCGAGATCGGTCACCGGGTAAAGCCCCATGTCGACGTAGGGCGCGAAGAACTGCTCACCCCACAGGTCCCGGCCGGGAGTCGGTGTCGGGTTCGGGGCCGGTGACGGCGTGGGGCTCGGCGTTGGTGGTGGTGTTGGTGTGGGGGTGGGGATCGGTGTCGGTGGCACCGGCGCGGGGGGCAGCGGGTCGCCCGTGATCAGGGCCTCGCTGACGGCACCGACACTCGCGGTCCCGCTCGGGGTACGGGCGTTGAAGTGAAGCTCAAGACGCTGCCCCGGCCGCAGAGTGCCGTTCCAGGCGGTGTTGCGCAAAGTCACTGTGCTGGTGCCATCGCCATGGGCCACCACATCGGCCACCATCGTCCAGGCCTGCAGACCGGTCAGGCGGGTGCGGAAGCGCAGGCTCCAGCCGCGCAGCACCTGGCTGCCGGTGTTGGTGATTGTCAGGCGACCGCTCAGGCCGCCCCAGTAGAGGCTCCCTCCGACGCTGATGGCCAGGGGGTCCGTTGTGCTGAAGGCCATCGTTGGCGACCGGCAGGAACCGTTCCAGTGTTTCCGACTGCGGCGGGTTTCCCCATCCGTCGATTGCAGGGTTTCCGGGCCGCCACGGCCATCGACCACCCGTAGCCTGGAAGTATCTCAGGGGTGGCCCGATGACCGCTGGAAGCGAGCTGGGCCTGCTGCACTGCCCCATCTGCCTGGCGCTGGCGGTGGTCAGCAGCCTGCAGGGACTGGCCCTGACCCTGGCCGTGGCCGGGTTGCTGCTGCCCCGTCAGCTCAGTTGCTGGCGCAACGCCTCACCCTCCACCGCCGCCTTGCCTTCCAGCTGAGCCCGCCGCAACAGCAGGGGGCATCCGCCGGTGGCCAGCACCAGCCCCACCCCCCTGACCGCCTCCAGCACCGTGCCGGGCTGGGCCTTGGGCCAGGTCCGCCGGCTCAGGCTCGCCGCCTCCGCCGTGAGCCCGTCGGCCAGCCGCTCCACCAGGGGTTCGCTCGCCAGAAGCTTCAGGCGCCGCTCACCCCAGCGGGTCTGGGCGTCGGGATAGAGGCCCATCACCTGCCGATGAATCTCGAGGGCCGTGCGGTTCCAGTCGATCTCCCGGTCTTCCTTGGTCAGCAGCCGCGCCAGGGTGACCCCGTCCACGGGCTGGGGACGCACCTGCAGCCGTGCCAACCGCTCGTGCTCCGGTCCCGGTCCAGCGGCGGCGATGCGGGGCAGGGCCTCAAGCATCAGGGTCGCCGTCAGGGACGCCAGCCTGGCCCCCAGCTGGGCGGCGTTCTCACACAACCCGATGTCCAGCGACCGTTCCAGCACCACGGGGCCCGTGTCAAGACCGGCCTCCATCGCCATGATTCCCACCCCCGTGATGGTGTCACCCGACAGCAGCGCCCACTGGATCGGAGCGGCGCCCCGCCAACGGGGAAGCAGCGACCCATGGCCGTTCCAGCAACCGAGGGGCGGCTGGGCCAGCACTTCAGGCGGCAGCAGCTGACCGAAGGCCACCACCACCGAAATCTCGGCCCCCAGGTCGGCCAGCAGCCGCTGGGTGTCGGGTTCACGGCGGATGCGCTGCGGGGTGACCACGGGAATCGGCCGGCCCCGGGCTACAGCGATCTCGAGGGTGCGGGCCTTGACCGCGGAGGGCACCAGGGCACCGCCACGGCCCCGGCGACGGTCCGGTTGGGTCACCACCCCCACCAGCTCATGGCCGGCGGCCTCCAGGGCCTCGAGGGTGGGCACGGCATAGGCCGGCGTGCCCCAGAACAGGATCCGCACTAAGCCTCGCCGGTGATGGAGAGGCCCTCGACCCACACATGGGGACACAGGCCCGAGGGGGTGAGCACCGGCGGGCCCTCCAGGGCCAGGATCGACCGCAACAGGGTGCGGATGTCACCGGCGACGGTGGCGGCTTCGATCGAGCGGCGTTCGCCGTTCTGCAGCAGCCAGCCGTCAAAGGGCAGGGAGAACAGCCCCTGGCTGGCCTTCACACCGGCATGCAGCGCCGACAGCGAATCGATCCACACCACACCGCTGGCGGTGTCGCGTCGCAGCCCGGTGTCGCCGCCGCCACTGCCGGCCGCCGCCTCGACCACGAACCAGTCTGGGGAGACCGATGCCTTGGCACCCATCCCCCCATGGCCGGTCGGTGCCACGCCGAAGTGCCTGGCGGTGGCCTCACTGTGGAGAAAGTGACTCAGCACCCCCGCCTCGATCAGCGGCAGCCGGCCCGTGGGGGTACCTTCCCCGTCGAAGGCGGCAGCCGCCAGATGCAGCGGATGGCGCGGATCATCGCTGAGGGTGAGGAAGGGCACCGCCAGCGCCTGCCCCAAGGACTCACGGGTTGACAGGCTCACCCCATCCAGCACCGAACGGGCATTGAACAGGTTGCTGAAGGCTCCGATGAGATCGAGGAAGGCTTCGGGGGAAAAGACGCACGGATAGGTGCCGGACGCAATCGGCGCGTAGTCGAGGTGGCTGATGGTCAGGGCGGCTGACTCCTCCAGACAGCCCTGGATGTCGAGGTCGGCGGCCCCGGGGGCCAGCCGCACGGCGCCGGCGCTGCGGGGACGACGACCGGCTTCCTCGGCGCGGGCGTAGAGGTACAGCGACGCCGAACTGGAGGCCTGCTGGCGGCAGGCGCCGGCGCTGTTCACATACACCCGCGCGCTGCGCCGTTCGGCGAGGCCGTTGTAGGGCACGGTGGTGATGGCGTCATGGCGGCCGAGCAGCTGCCGCTCGGCATCCAGCAGGGTCTCGAGCAGCCGATTGATGGGGCTGAGCTCACAGAGCGGACGCTCAAGGGTCTGAAGGGGTTCGGTGGCGCGGCACGACAGCTGCGGCGGATCCTCGCGATCACCGAAGGCGCTGGCCTCCCGCGCCCCCCGCAGGGCCAGGGCCAGCCCCTCGGCAGAGAGATCGGTGCAGCTGGTGATGCCGACGCGGCCGTGGGCATCCCAGGCCCTCACGGTCACGGCGCTGCGTTGGGCTCCCTTGAGCTGACGGGGTTCCCCCCGGTCCACCTGCACCGAGAGATCGGTGCTGCAGGCGGCCCCCAGGTCCCACTGGCTCACCCCTTCATGGCGGGCCAGATCCGTGAGGGTGTTCTGGAGGACGACGGCGTCGAGGCCCGAGTCGGCGGCGGTCATCTCAGCGCCCCCCCACCGTGATGGCATCGACCTTGATGTGGGGCTGGCCCACGGTGACATAGATGCTGCCGCTCACCGAGCCGCAGAATCCGGCCGCCAGATCCAGGTCATCGGCACACATCGAGATGCGGGGCATCACGGTCTGGGCATCACCGATCAGCGTGGCGCCCTTGACCGGCTTGCCGAGGGTGCCGTTCTCAATGAGGTACCCCTCCTCAACCGAGAAGTTGAACTGGCCCGTCGGGCCGACGCTGCCACCGCCCATCACCTTGCAGTAAAGACCCCGGTCAATTGAGGCGATGAGGTCGTCGGGGCTGTGGGGCCCGGCGGCGATGAAGGTGTTGCGCATGCGGCTGGCGGCGGGAAAGGCGTGGCTCTGGCGACGGCCGCTGCCGGTGCGGGGGTGGCCGGTGCGCAGCTCCCCGGCCCGGTCCGAGAGAAAGGCCCGCAGGACACCGTTCTCGATCAGCACCGTGCGCTGGGGTTCCAGACCCTCGTCGTCCATCGAGAGGCTGCCGAAGGCTCCGGGGGACAGGCCCTCATCAATAGCGGTGAGGGCTTCATGGGCAATGGGCTGCCCGAGCCGATCGGCGAAGGGGGTGGTGCCCCGTTCGATCTGGGTGGTCTCGAGCAGATGCCCGCAGGCCTCGTGAAAGATGACTCCCCCGAAGCGGTTGGCCAGCACCACGGGGTAGGTGCCGGCCTCGACGACCTCGGCGTAGAGCATGGCGGCACTGCTGGAGGCCAGGTCCTGGGCCGTGGCCTCGGCGTCCCAGCGACGGAGGTCGTCGGGATCATCCGAGCTGCCGAAGCGCCGGGCAACGCTGGAACGATGGTCACCATCGGCCGCCAGGAGGCTCAGCCCCAGGGTCTGGTGCAACCGCAGATCACGGTGGAAGGTGCCGTCACTCGCAGCCACCAGCACCTCCTGCCAGTCGCGGGAGTAGCTGCCCCGACGGGCCTGCACATGGCGGCCGTGCTGCAGCAGCCTGGCCGTGCCCTCCAGAAGCCGCTCCGCCACCTCCGCCACTGCCGGACAGCGGGCGAGGCCGTCACCACGGTCGGCGCCGAGGTCCCGCAGGGGCGGCAGGCCCTCAAACGCCGAGCTGCCGCTGGCGCCGGGCAGATCAAGACCGAGCATTCCCAGGGCCTGCCCGAGGGCCTGGCGCAGACCCGCATCGCTGAGGTCGTTGGTGCTGACGAACCCGTCGCGGGTGCCGCTGCCATGGCCGCGGAACACACGGATGCCGGCGCCGCTGCCGAAGGACGGGCTGACGCTGGTGACCCGCTCCTGCTCGGCCAGCAGGGAGAGGCGGTCGCCCGTCTCCAGGAACACCTCCACCAAATCGGCTCCGGCGGCGGTGCCGGCCGCCAGCAGGGCCTCAAGCCGGGTCCGCCACGACGGGTCGGCGAAGCAGATGGCCATGGTCAGCGAACCGCAGGTTGGAAGCGGTCGCTGACGAGGGGAGGCAGCAGGAACAGGCGGGCCATCTCGACCACGTTGCCCAGCAGGGAAGGCAGCTTGCGCAGCAGCTTCAGGGGCGCCGGGGCCGACGACGCATCAATGCGACGCAGGGACTCGTTGCGACCGACCATCCGCTCGAGACCGGCGAAGAAGGACGGATGCCCCACGTCGAGCACCACGGGGAAGATCCGGGCCGATGTTTCGTTGGTCTTCTCAATCACCAGCTTGTCGTAGCTGCGGGCATCAAGGCCGAGGGCTTCGTAGAACTCCTTGCGGGCCACGTCGCGCACATACATGGTGGCAAA